>NZ_CP136910.1:5100000-5455323 GCF_033100115.1 Anaerocolumna sp. AGMB13020
TTACCGAAGATTATCAAACTCCGAATGCCATATAGATGATGACCAGGAGTCAGACTACACGAGATAAGTTGGGTAGTCAAAAGGGAAAAAGCCCAGACCACCAGCTAAGGTCCCAAAGTGCGTGTTAAGTGGAAAAGGATGTGGGATTTCGAAAACAACTAGGATGTTGGCTTAGAAGCAGCCACACATTAAAAGAGTGCGTAATAGCTCACTAGTCGAGAGGTCCTGCGCCGAAAATGTCCGGGGCTAAAACACGACACCGAAGCTGTGGATAGTAGTAATCTAACGATAACTACTGTGGTAGAGGAGCATTCTTAATACCGACGAAGCGATACCGTAAGGAGTCGTGGAGGGATAAGAAGAGAGAATGCCGGAATGAGTAGCGAGATGAAAGTGAGAATCTTTCAGGCCGAATATCTAAGGTTTCCAGAGTAAAGCTGATCTGCTCTGGGTAAGTCGGGACCTAAGGCGAGGTCGAAAGACGTAGTCGATGGACAACAGGTTGAAATTCCTGTACCTTATAAAAACAGAACTGTGGGGACGCAGAGACAAAGTCAGAGCCGGGTGAGGAATACCCGGTACAAGCGAGGTACCAGTGGAGCAGGAAAATCCGTTCCACAATGGGAAGACGTGATGTGGACCGAAATATAAGTAGGGAAGCTGATGGAGGCACTGCCAAGAAAAGCCGCTATTGTTTTTTATAAGCCCGTACCGTAAACCGACACAGGTGGATGAGGAGAGAATCCTAAGGCCGACGGGAGAAGCATTGTTAAGGAACTCGGCAAAATGACCCCGTAACTTCGGGAGAAGGGGTGCCTGTAGAAATACAGGCCGCAGAGAATTGGCCCAAGCAACTGTTTAGCAAAAACACAGGTCTATGCAAAACCGTAAGGTGAAGTATATGGGCTGACGCCTGCCCGGTGCTGGAAGGTTAAGGGGAGATGTTAGGAGCAATCCGAAGCGTTGAACTTAAGCCCCAGTAAACGGCGGCCGTAACTATAACGGTCCTAAGGTAGCGAAATTCCTTGTCGGGTAAGTTCCGACCCGCACGAAAGGCGTAATGATTTGGGCACTGTCTCGACAATGCACCCGGTGAAATTGAAATACCAGTGAAGATGCTGGTTACCTGCGCCAGGACGGAAAGACCCCATGGAGCTTTACTCTAGCTTGATACTGGGATTCGGTATTGCATGCACAGGATAGGTGGGAGGCTATGAAGCGGTGACTCCGGTTGCCGCAGAGCCGTTGTTGGGATACCACCCTTGCAGTACTGGGTTTCTAACATGTGCCCGTGATCCGGGCAGTGGACAATGTCAGGTGGGGAGTTTGACTGGGGCGGTCGCCTCCGAAAGGGTATCGGAGGCGCTCAAAGGTCCTCTCAGGATGGACGGAAACCATCCGCAGAGTGCAAAGGCATAAGAGGGCTTGACTGCGACACCGACGGGTGGAGCAGGTACGAAAGTAGGACTTAGTGATCCGGTGGTATAAAGTGGGATTGCCATCGCTCAACGGATAAAAGCTACCCTGGGGATAACAGGCTTATCACTCCCAAGAGTTCACATCGACGGAGTGGTTTGGCACCTCGATGTCGGCTCATCGCATCCTGGGGCTGTATTAGGTCCCAAGGGTTGGGCTGTTCGCCCATTAAAGCGGTACGCGAGCTGGGTTCAGAACGTCGTGAGACAGTTCGGTCCCTATCCGGCGCGGGCGTAGGATATTTGAGAGGAGCTGACCTTAGTACGAGAGGACCGGGTTGGACTGACCTCTGGTGTATCGGTTGCACTGCCAAGTGCATGGCCGAGTAGCCAAGTCGGGACGGGATAAACGCTGAAGGCATCTAAGCGTGAAGCCCCCCTTAAGATAAGATATCCCATGCGAATGCAGTAAGACCCCTGAAAGACGATCAGGTGGATAGGTTAGAGGTGGAAGTGCAGTAATGCATGCAGCTGACTAATACTAATAGGTCGAGGGCTTGACCTAAAGATTAGATGAAATCAAAAAAGTGTGTAGTTTTGAAGATACAATTTATATAAAAAGTTGTATTAAAACAAATTATTTGTTTTAATACAACTTTTTTGTTGTCTAGTAGAGATTATTCTAGTTGGATCAAAATTTCTAGTTATTCTATATAAGTGTCTCTGGGTATAAGGCTTTTACACTTGTTTAGATCAGGTCATTAGGTGTAATATATGAAAAAGATCTCAAAAGCGAGGGGATAAATATAATGGAGATAATGACAATTGATGAAAATGAAATTAGTTATTGATTTGGCGGAAGAAGGTATGAAACAGGGAGAACTAACTCCCTGTTGTAAACACTTCGGATAATATTTTGCAATTGACTTAAGCTGTCTAAAATATCTAAAATTACATAAGATCATCTGCTGTTTATCGAAAAAAATATCACTTTCCATTAAATGTAAACTAAAGTATAATGTAATTACTACACATATAGATAAACCCCAACCGATGCTTGTTTGTCTATATAGTAGTAATAAGAAGAGAGGTATATATAATTATTGGAGGTGAATGCATGAACAGAAAGAAATTAACAGCAATAATGACAGTGCTGGCAATGCTGATAACTGGAGTGAGTTTTTATGCACCAAGTGAAAAGGCAAATGCTTACGGTAATCTAATCTATGATGATTTTGAAGACAGCGTAGACGGTTGGGGTCCAAGAGGTTCAGATGCTGAAGTGGTAGCTTTAAGTTCAGAAGAGGCTTATTCAGGGGAGAACAGCCTTAAAGTATCAAATCGGACAAACACCTGGCACGGAGCAACGTGTGATAAAACAAGTGATCTTACACTTGGCGAAACATATGTATTTGGAATTTGGTTAAAATATGTAGGAGATACTTATCCAAGTATATACAAATTTAATCTCCAGCTGCAATATAATGATGGTGTCAGTGACCAATACAAAACTATAAAATCTGCCACTGTAAATAAAGGAAGCTGGACCTATCTGGAAGGTGAATACACAATACCGACAGATGCAACCAATGTGTTTATCTATGTAGAGTCTGAATATAAGACATCTGCGGGTGCTCAGGATTTAATGGATTTCTATGTAGATGATTTTAAAGCAACACCAGCAGTCCTGCCTGAGATTGAGAAAAATATAACTAGTCTAAAGGATGTGTTTGCTCCATATTTTAGTATCGGTGCAGGCGCAACAGCAAATGAAATAGCTCCTGCTCCAGGAAAAGAGCTGGTTAAGAAACATTATAACCTTTTAACCATAGGAAATGAATTAAAACCCGATGCTGTGTTGGATTACAATGCTACAATCGCATATCTGAATGATAATCCAGGTGATCAGGTAAATCCACAGGTGAATTTAAGAGCGGCAAGAACACTGCTTGAATTTGCCAGAGATAATAACATACCAGTAAGAGGACATACTCTGGTATGGCATGCTCAGACTCCGGATTGGTTCTTTAAGGAGAATTATTCAACAGCAGCGGATGCATCTTGGGCTTCGAAGGAAGTTATGCTGTCAAGACTTGAGAACTACATTAAGAATCTTATGAACCTGATAGAAGCAACCTACCCTACAGTGGAATTTTATGCCTGGGATGTTGTGAATGAGGCAGTAGATCCTAATACAGCTACTGGTATGAGAAATCCTGGTTCCAATTCTACAACATCAGGTAATTCGCCCTGGATGCAGACAGTTGGATCAGATTTTATCGTAAAAGCTTTTGAATATGCAAGGAAATATGCTCCGGTAGGCTGCAAACTTTTTTACAATGATTATAATGAATATGAAACAAAGAAGAGCGGTTTTATCTTTGATATTTTAAAAAGCTTGAAGGAAAAAAATCTGGTTGACGGTATGGGAATGCAATCTCACTGGATTATGGATTATCCAAGTCTTGATATGTTTGAAACCGCTGCAAGAAAATATAATACCTTAGGTATTGAATTACAACTTACTGAATTGGACATGAAGCAACCGGATGGCAGTAGTACGGCTCTGACAAATCAGGCAGCCCGTTATAAAATGTTGATTGATAAAGCAGTTAATCTTAAGAAAGAAGGTTTAAATATAACGGCAGTAATATTCTGGGGAGTTACGGATGCAACCAGCTGGCTTGGCGGTTATCCTTTATTATTTGATGCTGCGTATAAGGCAAAGCCTGCTTATTATTCTATCATTAAGGATTGGGATACAGGAGTAACAGCCACGCCAACAGCCACGCCAACAGCCACGCCAACAGCCACGCCAACAGCCACGCCAACAGCCACGCCAACAGCCACGCCAACAGCCACGCCAACAGCCACGCCAACAGCCACGCCAACAGCCACGCCAACAGCCACGCCAACAGCCACGCCAACAGCCACGCCAACAGCCACGCCAACAGCCACGCCAACAGCCACGCCAACAACCACCCCGACAGCCACGCCAACAGCCACCCCGACAGTTACGCCGACCATTACACCGACGGTTACACCAACAGGGGAACCGGCAGCGGGAGTTCCCGTAGTGGAGGTGAGTACAACTAATAATGGAAATTTTATAAGCCAGAAATATACGGTGTCCGCAACACAGGGTATTATTGATGTTTCAAAAGTGTCAATAACTTTTACTGGAACAGGAATGAGTGAGAAGGAGCAAAATTTCTGGTGTGACCATGCTGCATTTAGACTTTCTGTTGCACCTTACTATAAATCCTTAAATGGTTATGTGACGGGTACTATCAGTAATAAGATATTGACCTTAAGTATCGGCAAGAGTGAAGAATTGGCAGCAGGTACTGGAAATTTATCTATTGAAGTACGTTTTGCCAAGACAGACTGGTCAACCTACGATACAATAACAAATCCAGTTCTTAAGGTTTATTATAATGGAAAGTTAGTTGAGTAAGCATAAATTAGTTTAGTGCATTGGTTGAAGTTCATAATTAGGAGAAAATTGGGCCTGTAAACAGTATAGTATTCTGTGTACAGGCTCTTCATAGTTATAAATGAAAAAACAGAATAAAAACAGCAGTATTCCAACTATATAGGTAATTAACACTATTTGTATAATAAGTTTGAATTTTGTAGAAATTTATACTATAATATGATTATCCATTATCGGAGGAAGTAAATAAAACGTAAGGGAAAGAGCTTAAGGGAGGAATAATAATGGAATCTGGAGTTTTGTTGGAAAGCGGAACTAACGAGTTGGAAATATTAGAGTTTAAAATCGGTGATAATTTTTATGGAATAAATGTGGCAAAGGTTAGAGAAATATTACCATACCAAAAACCCACACCAATCCCCAATGCCCACCCCTATCTGGAAGGTATCTTCATGCCTAGAGAAGATATCATTACTCTGATTGATTTATCCAAAGCTCTTCATGCCCCTGAGACGAATATTATAGAAGGGCATATGAATATTATTACTAATTTCAATAAATTAAATATTGCTTTTCATGTTCACGGTGTTGTCGGTATTCATCGCGTTTCCTGGGAGGATATCAATAAACCGGATCAGACTATAAATGCTTCTGCAACCGGTATTTTAAAATGGAATAATAAGCTGATTGTTATTCTGGATTTTGAAAGAATTATTACAGATATAAATCCTGAAACTGGTTTGAAAATGTCTGATATTATGCACCTTGATAAACGTGATAGAAATGACATACCCATTATGGTGGTGGAAGATTCTCCTTTATTAGGTAAGTTGATTAGCGAGTTCCTGGTTAAGGCAGGTTACTCAAATATTATTATGAAAGAAAATGGTGCAGAAGCCTGGGAAGCAATTCAAAAATATAAACAAGATGGAATACTAAATGACAAGGCAAAATGTATCATTACAGATATAGAAATGCCCCAAATGGACGGGCATCATCTTACGAAATTGATAAAATCCGATAAAGAATTAAAACATTTGCCTGTAATCATATTTTCATCCCTGATTAATGCCGAAATGAGGGTAAAGGGCAGTTCAGTGGGAGCTGATGCACAGATTACCAAACCGGAGATTGGAACATTAATTGAAGTAATTGATGGTTTAGTGAGCAAATAGTCGGGGTTTAGAAATTTAAGTTTCTTGCCGATATTAATGTTATGAGAACCTTACGCAAGGTACAGCCTGATTATTAAGAGAATATTGTAGCATGAGAAAGGCCGAATTATACATGAAGGATGAGAAAGATATATTTAACAATAATGGGGATTCAAAAAGTGATGAATTAAGCAATGATGATATCTTTAGCCGATTAGATGACAATTCTGAGATGGAAGATGCGGATGATGATCTCCTGGCATTATTGGACATGATATCTGCACAGGATGAAATGCAAAAGGGCGGAAATAGTGATTATGCCTCTTCCAAGGATTCTCCTAAAAATGCAGTGCAGGAGGAAGAACCTATCTTTTCATTGGATGATTTTGATCTGGAAACGAGCGGTTTGGATATGGCTGGTATGGATACTTTCAATCCAGAGCCGGAAGATGAGATAGTCGATAGCTTTGAAGCAGACAAGATACTTACAGCCCAAGAACTAAAATCTGATGCAAAAGAAAAAAGCCTGGATAATATGGGAGACGTATTTTCCGATGCCTTAAGTGCCATGGATCGTTTGGAAGATGAAGAACTTCCTACTGCAACCAATGCTGCTGAGACAGAGAAGAAACCAGGATTCTTTCAAAGATTTTTTGGAAATGGTAAAAAAGACAAATCAGATGCAGAAGAAGAACCAAAACTATCAAAAGAGGATAAGAAAAAGGCGAAAGCAAAAGAAAAGGAAGCTGCAAAAAAGAAAGCGGTGAAGGAAAAGGCTGAGAAAGCAAAAGCTGCCAAAGCTCAGGCTAAAGAACCGGAACCTTTATCGGCAGAAGAGAAGGCAAAGCAAGAAAAAGTCAAAGAAGCAAAAGCTAAAAAGGCAGCCGCTAAAGCTGAGAAGAAGAAAGCCGCAGATGCTAAAAAAGTTGAAAAGAAAAAGGCAGCTACGGATAAAGCAGCAATAAAAGCTGAGAAGAAGAAAGCCAAAGCTGAACTTAATCCACCTGATCCGGAGGACAATATTAAACTTAATCCTCTCGGTATTGTGTTCATTATGACTTTTTTTATACTGATTGCAGGTTTTGTAATAATAGGAACAAATACGTACTCTTATAATCTGGGAATAAAGAATGCCAGTACCAGTTACTCCAGGGGCAGATATATGGAAGCATATGATAGTATCTATGGCCTTAATGTCAAAGAGAAAGATGCCGTAACTTATGATAAGATTATTACGACTATGTATGTGTATAAGCAATTGAATTCCTATTACAATTATACAGAACTTCAGAAAAAACCGGAAGCTCTGGATTCCTTGCTTAAAGGGCTTAACAGATATGATACGCATATTGAGCATGCAACTGAACTTGGAATAGAAAAGAACCTGGGTTCTATTAAGAAGCAGATCCTTAAGGAATTAAAGGAGAACTATGGAATGACAGAAAAACAAGCAAAATCATTAAATGCCATTCCTGATCATACAAAGTATAGTCTGGAAGTAATTAATATTGCAAGTGATAATAAATAATACATAATATATGCTGATTATATTATGTAAATTATGTTAATTGAGTATATAATAATATTATTAGGAAATGCCATGAGCTGCGTAAAAGAAGCACATGGCATATTTTTGACTCTGTAATAATAGTTAGGAGGAAACATTGCTCTTCCATTACCAGATAAAGAATTGTTAATATGTTGTTACTAATATAGTGCTAATATAGGGGATATAAGTTATGTATATTTGCTTGCTTGTATAATGGAGTTATGAAAGTTGATGCTCTCAGTCTTATACAAAAATACACCAGCGAACTCCAAATTTATCAATTAGATCTGCCATAAGCGGACTATAATCACATTTGCTCAATGGATTGATAATATTTGCTCCGTCTTTTATAGAATCATAAATTTTTTGAACAATGGATTCCTTTCCTTCTCCAAAGTGCAAACAGAACATCATTGTATTGCCTGAAACGGTATTTTCTTTCTCTAATTCACTCACTGCTATAACTTGACCAAAAACATCAAGCTCAGAGTGCATTAATGTTCCGTCTTCATTATAATAACTGCATATCAACACAGCATCAAATACGTTCTGATAAAACTCAAGAGCTTGAGCACTTCTTTTAACAAAAACCTGCATCATAGACCTGTACATTTATGTTACCTCCGATAATTTGAGAGAATAGAAAGAATTGGATTGCCTGTGCGAAGTTTACATTCAAAATTATTCACATGAAATCATAAAAGATGCGAACTATTACATTATAGACTAAATCTTATCTCTTTATCAATCTATTTATAGAAATTAAAAAATTTTTAAACTTGACATAAGAGAATCAAATTGATAATATAAATTTAATATGTATATACATATTAAATAGTGATTAAATCAAAGTAATAATAATATATTTTATGTTTATGTATGAAATTCTCTAGAATTGAGCCAGATAGTAATAAGTACTTGCTTGTTAAAAAACTGACTTACACATAAAAGGAAGTATAATAATTATATTCAAATATATGTATATACATGAAAATCAATTTTATTAGAAAGGAGAAAGAAATTATATAAATCAATATCCAATGAAACAGGACCCAAGTAAATTTAGGAGAATAGAGGCTGTAAATTAAGTAAAGAAATCAAACGAAGAAAACAAACAAAGAAATCAAACGAAGAAAACAAACAAAGAAACCAAACAAAGAAATCAAACGAAGAAATCAAACGAAGAAAACGAACGAAGAAACCAGACGAAGAAAGCAAACGAAGAAAGCAAACGAAGAAAGCAAACGAAGAAAGAAAACGAAGAAACCAAACGAAGAAAGCAAACGAAGAAAGAAAACGAAGAAACCAAACGAAGAAAGCAAACGAAGAAAGAAAACGAAGAAACCAAACGAAGAAAGCAAACGAAGAAACCAGACGAAGAAAGCAAACGAAGAAACCAGACGAAGAAAGCAAATGAAGAAACCAAACGAAGAAACCAAACGAAGAATCCAGATGAAGAAAGCAAATGAAGAAATCAGACAAAGAAATCAAACATAGAATCAGAAATAGAAACCAATCGAAAAATAATTGGCAAAATACCTGATGAAAAGTACAGGTAAAGATATAAGGCGAAGCTCCAGACAAAAATAAGAAATGATAATAGAAAACAGTCGGGAATATAGATTATTGACTTAGAAACTAACAAAAGGATTGGTGTTAATATGAATAGTATAGAGAAATTAATAGAGCAGAAGGCAATAACTTTGGGTTTTGAAAAATGCGGTATCATACTTACTGATCGGATGAAAGGTTATAAGGATAAGTTTAATGAACGGTTGGAGAAGGTAAAAGAATCTGAACCCTTTTACGAAGGGCAGAAAAGACTCCTTCAATTTCAATCAGATTATCCTTGGGCAAAATCCATTATTGTTATCACTATCCCTTATTCCAAATATAATGTACCGGAGGAATTGGAAGGTCATATCGGTAAATCCTATCTATATGATATTCGAATAGATAAGAGTGCCGAGGAAAACAAAAAACGTGATGAATTCGAAAGATTTTTGGAGGGGCTTGGGTTGAAAATAGCTGCAAACCATAAATTTGGTATAGTAGGTATGCGATGGGCTGCTTTGGAAGCCGGCCTTGGGGTTATAAGAAGAAATAATTTCTTCTACTCAGAGTCTGGTTCCTGGGTACATCTTGAGGCTTGGATCACGGACAGAGAGATGGAACTATGTCACGTAACAGATATGAAGACCTGTCCCTCTGGTTGTAATCGTTGTGTAAATGCCTGCCCTACAAATTCTTTAGAGGAGGGGTATACCATGAATCCATTGAAATGTATATCATTTCTTACCACCCATGGTGGCAGAAATCTTCCGGCTGAACCTCTGGCAGAGAAGTTCGGACAATGCATATATGGATGTGATATTTGCCAGGACGTGTGTCCTATGAATCACAAAAAGTGGAGGGGAGGGCAAGACTTCAACGGTTTGGCTGAAATAGCACCTTCACTTACTGCAGAAGGTATTATGAATATGAAAGAAGAGTACTACAGGAACAGGATTCAGCCAAAATTCTTCTACCTTACTGCTGAGGAATTATGGAAATGGCAGGTAAATGCGTTAAACTATATGAATAACCAATATAAGGAAAGCTATAGGGAGCTGATTATCAAAGCCTGTAATAGTGAATATGAAAAAGTTAGAGAAATGGCTGAGTATGTCTGCAGGAAGCGGAGACTGATAAGTGATAATAGTGTTGACATAGGCTGATATCTACTTTAAGATAAGTATGTCAAGAAATAAATAATATAAATCTAAAGTAAAAATAGTAAAAAACAGTATATATAAATGTAACCTTATATAAAATTATCACAAACTAAATCACCTTTAATATATTACAAAAGTGCTTTCTGTACGTAGGAGGAGTAAAGAGATGAGTAAAATGACCGAAAATAATTCGAAATTGCATGAGTGTGCATGCCGAAACCTCCGAATGACCACCAGAGTGATAACACAATATTATGATAAAGCCTTACAGCCGGCAGGAATTAAATCTGCTCAATATTCCTTATTAAATGATATTTCGGTCAAGGAAGAAGGAATATCGGTAAACGAACTGGCAGAACATGCCATGATGGATCAGACGACTGTTACCAGGAATATAGAGCTGCTTCGCAGAAATGGATTGGTTAAAGTTGAGATAGAAGAAAAGGATTCCAGAAAAAAAAGAATAACCGTAAGTACAGATGGGAAAGCGGTACTGGCGGCTGCATTGCCTTTGTGGAAAGTGGCGCAGGCAGAATTAGAGCAGACTGTTGGAAGAGAAGAATACGAAAACTTTCTAAAAACGTTGTCAGTTCTAAAGAAGATGAAGTGAGCCTTACCTTGGGATACATAAAATTCCAACCTTAGAATGCATAAATTTTCTTTTGGACTTGTATTTATGAATATGCTATTATAGAATAATGACAAAGTTGGTTAATTAGAGCTGATCAGAATTACATTCACGGAAAGGACAAAAACATGATAGCTATCATTGATTATGATGCAGGTAATTTAAAGAGTGTGGAAAAAGCTCTGCAATACCTGGGAGAAGAGACAGTAGTAACAAGGGACAAAGAGGTAATATTGGCAGCGGATAAAGTTATCTTACCTGGTGTAGGAGCTTTTGGCGATGCTATGAATAAACTTCACAATTATCATCTGGTGGATGTTATCAAAGAGGCAGCAGCCAGTGGTAAACCTTTCCTTGGTATCTGTCTGGGACTTCAGCTGATGTTTGAGTCCAGTGAAGAAGCCCCAGGAGTTGAAGGGTTAGGTATTTTAAAAGGTAAGATCGTATTGATACCGGACACCCCTGGACTTAAGATTCCTCATATGGGATGGAATTCTCTTGAGGTAAATGATAAGACAAGATTGTTTAAGGGCATCCAACAGCAATCCTATGTATATTTTGTGCATTCTTTTTATCTGAAAGCTGAAGCAGAAGAGGAAGTGGCCGCATCTGCTGAATACGGTGTTCATATTCATGCAGCAGTGGAAACAGGTAATATCTTTGCCTGCCAATTCCATCCGGAAAAAAGCGGTGAAGTTGGGCTTAAGATACTGAAAAATTTTGCAGGAATATAGGAGGCCAGTAATGTATACGAAACGAATAATCCCATGTCTGGATGTACATAACGGACGAGTAGTTAAAGGCATTAATTTTGTAAACTTAAGAGATGCCGGTGACCCGGTAGAAATCGGGAAGGCATATGATAAAGCAGGCGCTGATGAACTGGTATTTTTAGATATAACTGCTTCTTCTGACGCAAGAGATATAAAGCTTGATATGGTAAGAAGAGTGGCTGAGACTGTTTTTATACCTTTTACTGTAGGTGGTGGAATCAGAAGTATAGAAGATTTCAAAGTAATTCTAAGAGAAGGCGCTGATAAAATAGCAGTAAATACAGCAGCTATCTTAAACCCCAATCTTATTTCAGAAGCTGCGGATAAGTTCGGACGTCAGTGTGTGGTTGTTGCCATGGATGCAAAAAAAAGGCCGGATGGCTCAGGCTGGAATATTTATAAAAACGGTGGAAGAGTAGATATGGGAATTGATGCAGTTGAGTGGGCTATGCAGGCAGATAAGCTTGGGGCAGGAGAAATCCTGTTGACCAGCATGGATTGTGACGGAACAAAAGATGGTTATGATTTAGAGCTTACCAGAATTATATCTGATAATGTATCTATTCCGGTAATCGCTTCAGGAGGAGCAGGGAAGAAAGAACATTTTCTGGAAGCATTAACAAAGGGAAAAGCAGATGCTGTATTGGCGGCATCACTGTTTCATTATAAAGAGCTGGAAATCAGAGATTTGAAAGATTATCTGGCAGAAAACGATATAAGTGTCAGAAGGGACTAAAGATATGAGTGGAATTACAAATGACTGGCTTAAGGCGATTGGCGGAGAATTTCAGAAACCTTATTATTCTAACCTATACCGTTTTGTAAAAGAAGAATATGGGTGTTACGAAATATTTCCAAAGTCAGAGGATATATTTAATGCATTTCATCTTACTCCTTTAAGTGAAGTTAAGGTGGTTATACTGGGACAGGATCCCTACCATAATGTTAATCAGGCTCATGGACTGTGTTTTTCCGTTAAGCCCGAAGTTGATATACCGCCTTCGCTCCTGAACATCTATAAGGAACTACAGGAGGATATGGGACTAAAAGTACCTAATAACGGATATTTGGTGAAGTGGGCAAGTCAAGGTGTGCTGATGCTGAACACTGTTCTTACAGTAAGGGCGCATCAGGCAAACTCACATCAGGGCAGAGGCTGGGAGGAATTTACCGACGCTGTAATTCATGCTGTAAATGCAGAGGACAGGCCTATTGTATTCCTGCTTTGGGGCAGGCCAGCCGGACTTAAGAAATCCATGTTGACTAACCCGAAGCATTTAATATTGGAAGCACCCCATCCAAGTCCACTTTCTGCCTACAGAGGTTTCTTTGGATGTAAGCATTTTAGTAAAACAAATGAATTCTTAAAGGCAAATGGGCTTGCAGCTATTGACTGGCAGATTGAAGATGTATAGTTAAGAGATAAGCTGTATAAAGGTATCATGCTGCAATAAGGGGATTTGCAATCTCATGGAATCGATAAGGTGTATAATACATGATAAGGCGTATTATACATAATAAGGCACATAGTATAATAAGACACAGAGTACATAAAAAGGCAAACGAATATTTATAGAAACACGAATAATTGGTCTGATATATTTTTCTTTAAGTAAAACTGTAGTCAGACATAAAGGTTACTGTAATAAGGTCTGTCATTGAAAACACCATGGCCTTTAGAACTTTTGTAGGATTACTCATAAGATTATTTTGATACGAAGAAAGCCCTCACACCCCTACTAAAGAGTGGGAAGGGGAGGAGAGCCCAGTGTAGATATTTTAATCAGGAGGTTTGCGTAATGGTTAAATCTTACTAAGATAGAATAAGGAGTACCCTTAAACTGCCAAATCTCTCTTTGTATACAACTTATAAGCACCCCAAATAAGAAAAACCGAAAGAAGCAGCGTCAGGACAACAATAAAAATATTTAACCCATTCCCTTTTATTATTTCCGGATAGCTGAAATATTTAAAAGGAGAGAGGATATTAAGAAAATTTAATCTGTCCGTGAGATCTGTAATCTTAGCAAGAAAATATGTGGCTATTACGATACCGGAGGCAATGGAACCAGTTGCTTTCGTTTTTATCTTTCGTGAGGCTAAAAGAGTACCGAAGGATAGGAAGAGCACCTGGAGTATCAGCATACTGACTAACAGCCATATGATAACGGAGGTAAGCTCACTTCCGCCATCAAAGGAAGCGGCAATAAGCAGAGAAGAAACCAGTGTAACTGCATTTAAAAGAACAAGATTAATTGCCGCGCTTAGAAGCTTTGCTGTAAGGATTGCTCTTCTTGACACCGGTTTTGCCATTAAAAATTCAGTTGTTTTGTCTCTTTCTTCTTTGGCGACGATACTGTTTCCGAGTAGAACTGCATGAATAGCCAGAGTTATAGCAATATAAGTAAACAGAAAAGCATAGAAACCGCTCAGAGTCTTTACGTCAAAGGAAGCAAACCCAAACAAAGCTTTCATAGTATGTGGCATCTTGTCAAATATGTCACTGCTGTCACCTCCGGCTGCGTAAGCCGTGTACTTTCCCATTCCGCTTATTACCAATAAGGCCATGGATATGCTCCAGATAAGCAGTGATTTAAGATTGGATTTCATTTCGTGTTTCAATATATTCATACCTTCTCCTTTCCCAACCTGTCAGCTGACAGCATGGATATCCTTTCTTAGAAACAAAATATAACTGACGGCAATGGAAATTACGGTTACCCCTAAACCCGTTAAAAAGTAGGATAATTCATAACTTCTGTGCTGGATGATGTACACGATATCGAAGTACTTAAAAGGAGAAAAATAACGCACGATATTGCCATGTTCACCGGTTGTTAGTAAGGAACCTGCCAGGTATAAGCCAAATACGATACCTAAAGACAGTGGTAATACTGTTTTGAGTTTTCGAAAGAAAACAGAAATAACAAGGCCCAGGGAAAAGAAAATTATCTGAACGGATAGTAGGGTTAAATTAATTAAAAGAAATGTTCTGAATTCAAAAGCTTCTTGTTTTACCAAAGTAGCCAGGAGAAAAGACCCGCCAAAGAATATTGCATTCGTTATTATCAGAAGCAGAATAGCAGCAGCTATCTTAGCGGTTATCACAGTGGTCCTGGATATTGGTTTCACAAAGAGAAAATCAGCAGTTCTTTCTCTTGATTCCTTTGTTAGAAGAGAAAGCCCCAGATTCATAGCCTGAATGGCACCACCTAATAAAACAAAGGAAAAGATCATGGAGTAATAACCCAATAGGGACGTCAGATAATCAATCTGGATTCCCAGCATCTCACGTATGGAAGGTGAATAATTTGCAAGCAGATTTTTGTATTCCTCACCATCCTGTGCGATTAGCGGAAACATGGATAAGTAAAGAGCAGCCAGGGCAAGCAATGAAAAAATCCAGATAAATGTACTTTTTCGCTGGCTTTTTAACTCAAAACCTATTATATTCATATTTTTAATCCTCCTTTGCATAATAATGCAGAAAGATTTCTTCCAGATCCGGCTCGGTAATGGATAGGTTTCTAAGATCAAGTTCTGCTATTTTTCTCAAGATATCATTCAGATTACCCTTAAATATAAAATCTGCTGTATTTTCCTTTACCTTAAGATCATTGATACCAGGTACTTTGAAGCCTTTCAGATCCATTGTGGTCTTGGCCTCCAGGTGAACTCTCTTATAGCTGTTTTCCGAAAGAGTGCTCATTTTCTCAAGCTTAATAAGCTTACCATCTTTAATAAAGGCTACACGACTGCATAATCTCTGGACCTCACTTAAAATATGGGAAGAAAAGAAGATGGTAGCCCCCTTTTTATTTTCTTCCTCCATCAGTTCAAAGAATTTCTGCTGCATCAGAGGGTCTAGGCCACTGGTTGGTTCATCCAGTATAATCAGCTTTGGCTCGTGGAGAAGACCCTGTACGATACCAACTTTTTTCTTATTACCAAAGGAGAGGTCCTCTATTTTCTTTTTTAGGTCCAAATCCATGATTCTAGCAAGTTCCTGAATTCTCCTGCTGCAGTCTTTTTTATAAAAGCTGGCTGAATATTCTAGCAAATCGATGACTTTCATATTATCGTAATAAAATACTTCAGAAGGCAGATAACCTAGATCTTTTCTTACTTCCGGGTGAGCAGTGCAGTTCTTTCCGAAAATAGCTGCGGTTCCTGAATCAGGATAGATAAGACCTAAAAGGGTTCGTATAGTAGTTGATTTACCGGCTCCGTTTGGTCCGATAAAGCCAAATATCTCGCCTTCTGTAACCTGAAAGGATACATCCGAGATGCCTCTGGAATTACCATAGCTTTTGGTTAAATTGCTTATATCTATAACATTCATAATAACCTCCTCTTTCTCCGTTATAACGGCAGAAATCTATTAAATGAGCCGAAAGGCTAACTGGAAAATTAATAGCAGAAAACACATTACCTATTGCGGGAATAAATCATATCAATGGAAGCTGTATCTGGAACTTATAAAGAATATTCTACTTATACAAATTTGCCTTTAGTATATCCATGCATCTGTAATACTCCTGGCAGCGGGCTTCTAAATCTGTATAATTATGCGATGAGAATTCTTTTGCAAAACCCTCAGCCATCCAGACCAGCATTTTCATAACCAGTTTGACATCAACATCTTCTTTGAATTTTGAAATATCCATATTTTCAAAAGCTATATGGTTCCGATAAACCTCGCCTTCCGCAAGAATTACCTTTATTTCATTTCTAACGGCAGGGTCTTCTTCAAAATAAATATTTGTCAGAAAGGCAGGTATGGCTGCGTATTGCTTCATTACTGCAATTTTAACATCAGAAGCTAAAATTATACGGTCAAAAAAATCTGTGACACTCTCATCAAAATTCGATTTGATTTCGTTTAACAGAAGATCGCTGCAAAATCGAACCAGATAAAGATACATATCTTTTTTTGTCCCAAAATAGTGAAATATCATTGCCTTTGAAATGCCAGCTTCCGCTGCAATATCGCTTACAGATGCTTTCTTATAATTGTGGCTGCCAAATACTTTTAAAGCGGCATCAATGATTTTCTGTTGTTTTTCCTCGGGCAGATTATTGAAATTTTCCATCGTAAACCTCGTTATTTCTGTATTATAGAAAAATTATGAGTTATATTCGACCGATTCGGTTAATGCTATTATAATCTTATAAACCGATTCGGTCAATAATAAAAATTATATATTTTGTAAATTTTACACTTGACAAATCAGAAAATGCTCCCTATAATAGCTTTAATTTCATACAAACAAAAAGCTATGATAAGAAGAAGTAGTAATCAGTAATCCATACAGAAAGCAACCGGTTGATGAGAGGTGCATGGCAATCTGAGTATGAATACATCTTTGAGCTGCGCACCGAACAATTTAAGTAGGCTGCGACGTAACCTGCACACGTTATCGTGCTAGAGTATAACCCATCATGAATGGAGTACTCGAAGAGGTAAGCAATGTGAATTGTTTATAAATTAAAGGTGGTAACACGGGATATATGCTCTCGTCCTTTTTAGAAGGATGTGGGCTTTTTTTACGTTCTGGGAAAGTTTTTTATTCCTTTTCTGAGCAGACGCCTGGAGGTTAAGGTATCGATTAAGGCACCGTGGCAGTAGCAAGTGTCAAATTATTGTACTGAGGTTATACCTTACGGGTTTGATATCCCAAATGCAGTGATTATAAACAGTGCTTATCTCATAAATATTAGATGAGAAAGGACAGAAAAAATGATATCCGTTGAAGAGCAGATGAAAATCATAGCCAAAGGGGCTAAAGAAATCGTAGGAGAGGAGGATTTAAGGAATAAGCTGAAGAGAGCGGTAGAGCAGAATAAGGGACTTACTATTAAGCTTGGATTGGACCCGAGTGCTCCCGACATTCACCTGGGACATAGTGTAGTACTGCGAAAGATCAGGCAGATGCAGGATATGGGACACAAGGCAGTTATCGTTATTGGTGATTTTACAGGAAGAATCGGGGACCCTACCGGTAAATCCAAAGGCAGAACCGCACTTAGTGAAGAAGAAGTGAAAGAAAATGCAAGAACCTATACGGAGCAGATATTCGAAATTATGGACAGAGAAAAGACCGAAGTGGTATTTAACAGCAGCTGGCTGAAAGAACTTAATTTTGAAGAAGTCATACGTCTTGCCTCCTCCGTAACAGTTGCAAGAATATTGGAACGGGATGATTTTACAGAAAGATATAGGAATAATATTCCCATCGGACTCCACGAATTCTTCTATCCCCTCATGCAGGCATATGATTCCGTGGCTCTGAATGCGGATATTGAAATAGGAGGAACCGATCAGACCTTCAACATTTTGATGGGGAGAAGTCTCTTAAAGTGGATGGGGAAGGAACCTCAGGCAGCTATCTTTCTTCCTATTCTGGAGGGACTTGACGGTGTGGAGAAGATGAGCAAGAGCCTTGGCAACTACATCGGTATTCATGAAGATGCCAGCGTTATGTTTAAGAAAGTAATGGAAGTGCCGGATGATTTGATTATCAGATATTTCGAACTTGTGACAGATGAACATCCGGACAGGATAGCAGCACTGCAGGAAGAGTTGGAGAAAGGAGCTAATCCAAGAGATATCAAATACGAGCTTGCAAGAGTAATTACAACCCTCTATCACAGAGATAAGGCTGCGGAGGCCGAAAACTACTATCTGGAAGCCTTTCACCGAAAGGGCATACCGGATAGTATCCCTGAACTGACCATAGAGCTAGATAAAGATACCCTGGCAGGTGTCATTCCCATACTTGTGCAGGAAAAATATGTACAGAGCGGCAGTGAATTCAGAAGGCTGTTGTCCCAGGGAGGTATTTCAATTAACGGTGAGATTCTTACCACCCAGGAACTTGACAGAGTTCTGATTTGTCAGGATGTTTTAAAAATTGGTAAAAAGAAATTTCTTCGGATCATTAAATAACAAATTGCCATTCCTCTAAGAACAACAGAGTATTGATCAGCTGAGTAAATAAGGAATCCGATGGGGTATTAAGTAAGGTTTTGGCTTTTGAAAGGCGATACCGGATGGTATTCTGATGCTGGAACATCTCCAAAGAAGCAGCTTTTATATCCCAGTTGCATCGGTTTAAGGTCCTTAAGGTTCCTGTAAGATCAGAATGGTTTTCGGTGTCATAGCGGATTAGCTTATCCATTAACGTGTGATAGTATTCCAGGGCAGATTTATTCTCTGTCAGTGGCAGCAGGAAATGATACAATCCCAAGGCTGAGCTTAACATCTCTGGCACTCCTGTAAAACGGGCGGTAAGAGCGGAATAGATGCTTTTTCGAATACACAGGTCTAATTGTTCCAGGGGATGGTAAGAGTCACAGATACCGGTATAATATTGCTCCCTGTCAAGGTACAGGGAGTTAAGCAGATAGGACAAGGCCTTATCTGCCTGAGGATAGATCGGTGTCCTGTCATAATAGTAAATGATAAGAAACCCTTTTTTGTATTTTGCTAAGAAAAAAGGCGGCAGGGTGGGGTTTTTTCCTCTCTGATATTGAAGTTGATTAAAGGTACGAAATATTTGATTCTCTCCTTCTGATTCTTTTCGAAGCAAATAGAAAGAGGCAATATTGGTTCCAAGATCAGTACTCAGCTCCTTGGCATAAGCAAGGACTTCAGTGGGAGTGAAAGCGGAGTTGAGAAGCTTTTGTATTTTTTCTTCATGATAATAATACCTTTGCTTGGACTTTATGTAGTCGTATACGTTAATAACGACATCCTCCATATATACATCGGAAAAGAGGAAAATTGGTATGCTTTTCTCATCTGCAAGTCTGATACAAGCAGGTGGCAATTCCTGAAAATACACAGTTTTTACACCAATTCCTGATATATCACGTTCCATTAGATGCAAAAAAGCATCATAAATATAATCTGTTTGGTCTTTTGCAAAAAACAGAGAGGTTAGTACAAAGTCACCTTTGTTAAAATCATTATAGTTGTTTTCGATACTTTCGTATTCTAATATAACTACATTGGAAATTGTCTTAGTTAGTCCATCTTCTCCTGCAATAAGGTTAAATCTTTCAAATATATTAAGGTGAAGTAATTCAGATAGTTGTATCATACTCATATAACCTTTCTGGAAAGTGATTGATAATTACCGTGTTGCAGGTATATCTGACTGGAGGCGGTAATGCCCTAAGTCATACTATAAAAAAATCTTATGATTTCTATTATGCGAAGTAAATTTTATTATGTCAATAATTAACTCTTTGTAAAAATTACAAGCACGCAGGAGAATTTTCATAAGATGAACAGTAGCAGGGTCCAGTTCGTAATTATATAATACCTATATCAGAAAATATATAAAACACCATTTATAATTTGAAGAAAGGCTTTTAAATTTTTTAATAAATCAAAAGCCATATTTGAGATAGTATTTTGTTTATGGAAGGTCGAGAAATAGTAATCTTATATAGAGATAGAAATAGCGAGGGTGCTTAATTAGTAAGCATCCTTTTTTATTCACCAAAACTTGTTCTGTGGAGTAGATTATTTCTGATGGCAGAGAAAAAATCAGGGAGGAAATTTCATGTTCGATGAAATCAGGGAGTTAACGAAAAAGCTGGTAGCCATACCAAGCATCAATACTACTGTTGGTGAAAGGGATATTGCACTGTATATCAAAGATTATCTGAGCGAAATCCCATATTTTCAGAAACATCCGGATTATATAATAATGCAGGAATTAGAGAAGGATTATTATGATCGAATGAATGTCTTTGCATTTATTAAAGGTGAGAAGACAGAGTCTGAGGACACAATCCTTTTGCATGGTCATATAGATACAGTTGGTATAGAGGATTACAAGGGGTTGAAGGAGTATGCTTTTGACACCGGGAAATTGGCAGAGAAGCTTACAGAAATGGAGCTGCCAGAAGAAGTATTTAAGGATTTGCATTCGGGAGATTACATGTTTGGCAGGGGTGCCTGTGACATGAAAAGCGGTGATGCGGTATTTCTTGTGCTTCTAAAGAAACTAAGTGAACATCCTGAGAAATTAAAAGGAAATATTCTGCTGTCTTTGAATCCCGTGGAGGAGAATCTCCATACAGGTATTATTGAAGCCCTTAAGGTTTTAAAGGATTTGAAGGAGAAGGAGGGGTTTGCATATAAACTGGCAATCAACAATGATTTTATCTGTCCTTTGTTTCCGGGAGACAGCAGAAGATATATCTATACCGGAACAGTCGGCAAGCTTCTTCCCTGCTTCTATATACAGGGCAAGGAGACTCATGTAGGACAATGCTTTGAAGGGTTTGACGCTTCCATGGCAGCTTCTATGCTGGTAAATGAAATAAATCTGAATACAGAGTATTGCGACGGATATGACGGTGAATATACCTTGCCGCCATCTGTTTTAAAAATAAAGGATCTTAAGACTTGGTATAATGTTCAAACAGCAGACGGTGCTTTTGTGTACTTTAATTATTTTGTTCATAACAATACAGTGGAAGAAATCATCAAGAAACTAAAAGATGCTGCAGGAAAGGTACTTTTGGAATTAGTCAGTAAATATAACCTGGAATATAGGAAGTACTGTAAACTGTCAGGAATGGAGTATAAAGAGATAATTTATGACTGGGAGGTCTTGGAGTATCAGGAACTCCACAATCTGGCCCGTATGGAATTTCCTGGAGACCTGGAGGAATATCTGCGGATAATTACAGATTCAGAACTTTTGGAGGGGACGGATAAACGTGATATCCCACTGCGCCTTACCAGGGAGCTTATGACGATAGCGAAAAAGAAAAATCCAGCCATGGTCCTATTTTTTGCAGCACCTTATTGCCCCCATAATCTGCTGAAAGAAGAAGGGGGAGAAGGAAAGCTGGTTCAGGAAATCGGAGAAATTGCAAAAAGAGTTGGTGCGGAATATAAGGAGGATTACAAACTGTTAAAGTTCTTTCCAAGTCTTTCAGACAGCAGTTATTTAAAGTCCGATGATTCTCAGGAATCTGTGGAACATCTCATTCATAATTTCCCTCAGTTTGAACAATTGTATCCGCTTCCGGTGGAATCTATAAGAGATTTAAATATCCCCTGTGTTAATTTTGGGTGTTACGGAAAGGATGCACATAAATGGACGGAAAGAGTATTTATGCCCTATTCATTTCGAGTTCTGCCGCAACTGATATGGGAGACTATTCAGTATTATCTGACGTGATATTATTGTTTTGGCAGACAGGAAACTTATGATATGAAATCATAAACAAGAGGAGGGAATCCATTCCCATACCAAAAGGAGGCAGTAATGTTTGTAAAGAACGGAACAGGGGTACTAAAGAAAGTTCTTTTATCAAGACCCACCTATTTAAAACCTGCACCAATTAATGAGATTGCAAAGAAGTGGGAGAAGAGCCTGCTTGATAGAGATCTGATGGAAGAGGAACATCAACTGTTTATCAAGGCTTATAGAGAAAATGGAGTTGAAGTTGAACTGCTAAAAGCAGAGGAAAGCAGACCAAATGCTGTGTTTTCAAGGGATTTCGGTGGTTGTGTCAGAGAAGGTTATATTCTTGGGAGATTCAAAGAACCCATTCGTTATCAGGAGTATGAAGGTTATAAGCAGAAAATGGGAGAATTGGGAGTACCTCTCATTGCTGAGGTGAAGGAAGGTTACTTCGAAGGCGGAGATTTTGCATTCCTGAGAGAAGATCTGATCGCTTTGGGAATGGCTGCCAGGACAGATCAAAAAGGTGCAGCAGAAATCAGTGAAGGGCTTAGAGAATACGGATACCGTATCCTTACAGTGCCCCTAAAAGAGAAATATCTGCATTTGGATATGTGCTTTAATCTTGTTGATGAAAACTTAGCGGTTGCCTGCACCTCGGTACTTCCGGAGGAATTTTTAAAGAAGCTTAAGGAGCTGTCAATAAATATTATTGAAGTCTCTGAGGAATCCATCTTTGCCCATAGTTGCAATCTTCAAAGTCTGGGGGATAAAAAGGTATTCTCGTTAAAGCAGAACGGGAAGGTGAATGTGGCATTGGCTGCCAAAGGTATGACAGTAATAGAACTCGATATTACTGAAATTCTGAAGGCAGGAGGAGGTCCTCACTGTATGACCTTTCCCTTAGGCAGAATTTAGAGGAGGAATTTTATGAGTAAGTTTTTTGACAGCAGATACGAGGAGATGGAGGCATATGTTCCCGGAGAACAGCCTGCGGACCGCAGATATATAAAGCTAAATGCAAACGAAACGTCAATGCCGCCCTCACCAAAGGTATTGGAAGCAGTAAATTCAAAGGAAATCCTTGGTATGGGCTTGTATTCGGACCCTTATTGCACAAGGTTAAGAGAGGCTATTGCAGGGGTGTATGGCTTGGAAGCTGATCAGGTATTTGTAGGTAATGGATCTGATGAAGTACTTAGCTTCTGTTTCCTAAGCTTCTTTGGTGAAGCCAGCAAAATCTGTTTTCCGGATATCACTTATTATTTTTACCACACGTATTCTAAAACCTATGGACTTGATGCCCTTGAGATTCCTTTAAAAGAGGATTTTACTATAGATGTCAAGAATTATATCGAGACGGACAGACATGTAATTATTGCAAACCCCAATGCACCAACTGGATACCGCCTTTCAAGAAACGAGTTGAGAGAGATAATTTCAGCTAAGAAAGAACGCCTTGTAATTGTTGATGAAGCTTATGTGGACTATGGTAATGAATCCTGCATAGAGCTCATTAAGGATTATTCAAATCTTATTGTTATCCAGACCTTTTCAAAATCCAGGAATCTTGCCGGATTAAGACTTGGTTTTGCAGCAGCCTCAAAGGAAATCATTGAAGATATGAACAAGATTAAATTCACCTTTAACCCGTATAATTTAAGTGCACTGACGATAGCAGCAGGAACGGCTGCTATTCTGGACACCGGGTATTATAAGGAATGTATAGAGGAAACCATCCGTATCAGAGAAGAAACAGCAGAAAACCTTCGAGCAAAAGGTTTTTACGTGATGAAATCCCATACGAATTTTCTGTTTGTTAAGCATGATAAAATCCATGCTTCGGAATATTATCTCAGGTTAAAGGAAGAAGGTATACTGACCAGATATTTCAAGAGTGAAAGGATAAAAGATTTTCTTAGGATTACGGTAGGAACGAAAACGGAGATGGCGGAAGTACTGAGAGCCACGGAGAAAATCATAGCAGGCTGTTGAGAAAAATATCTTATCCCCAGTCAAGAAGTATGAAAGGTAAGAAGATTAAGAAGTCAGATGCAGTCAGGAGGAGGGAAATGAATATACTCATTAGTGACAGCAAAGAAGAGCTGAAGCTGTTGGAGCAGTCAGATATAAATAGGATACGAGAGAACCTGCCGGATTGTATGGTGGAGTTATATCCTTATGTCAACAAAAAGGAGTTTCTAAAAAAAATAGCAGACGCAGACGCACTTTTAACTGCATTTCTACCTATTGATAGTGAAGTTCTAAAAAAAGCTGGCAAACTTAAGATTATCTGTATAATGGCTTCCGGTTATAATAATGTTGCGGTTGAAGAAGCTAAAATGCGTGGAATCGCCATATGTCCGGCAGCAGATTATTGTACCTCGGAGGTAGCTGACCATACCTTGGCGCTGCTTTTGGCTCTGATAAGAAATCTAAAGCATTATGAAAAGGATATCGAGAAGAGAAACATATGGAATTATGGAACTGCCCCGGGAGGAATAAGACTACAGGATAGTATTCTGGCGATTTACGGATTTGGAAAAATCGGTAAAGCAGTGGCGCAGAGAGCCCTGGCCTTTGGGTTAAAGGTCTTGGTAAAGGATCCTTATATCTCAGCAGAGACCGCAAAAGCACATGGGGTTATACTGGTAGAAGATACTTATATAAAAGAAAAGGCTCATATAATAAGTAATCATATGGCCCCTACCAAAGAAAATAAGAATTATTTCAATTTTAATTATTTCAGGGAGTTGAAACAGCAGCCTATATTCTTAAATTTAGGAAGAGGAGAAACAGTTGATGAGAAAGCATTGACGCAGGCTTTGGATATAGGGTATATCAGTGGTGCAGGCCTGGATGTGCTGAAGGAAGAACCGCCTGTACTAATATCTAATCCACTGTTATATAGGGAGAACGTAATTCTGACACCGCACAGTGCTTTTTATTCGGAGGCGTCTATAATGGAACTTAAAAATATAACCTTTATGAATTTGATAAACTTCCTAAAAGGTAATTATACAGCTATAAAAGGCAGAATAGTATGACTTGGCAAAGAGAAAGAGGTAAAATTCTGATTAGGCTCGTACTATTTTGATTAGGCTCGTACTATTTTGATTAGGCTCGTACTATTTTGATTAGGCTCGTACTAATCTAATCAGGCTCGTAATAATATATTTAGGATCGTATTATTAAATGAATGTTATAAGATAATGTCGCATTGTTCTCTTTCATATAAAAACTGCCGGTATAAAATCAGTAAATAAAAGCTTTTACTGAAATGATAGCGGCAGTTTTTGGTTAATTTATACCAGGGTGTGTCTGAAAACCCAATGTCTTAAATTACATTCCGGTATCAAGACTGGTCTTTGCGGATACTGGTATCTGTTTATGGCTACTCTGAACTTCTGTCTGATGGAGGGTAGTCTTCTCCATGTTTTTAACGGCGGTAGAGAGCATTAATTTAATTCGGTTAAGCTGATTTACTTCACTGGCTCCGGGATCATAATCGACGGCAACAATGTTGGAATCCGGATACCTTTGCCTTAACTCTTTGATTACACCTTTTCCTACGATGTGATTAGGCAGGCAGGCAAAAGGCTGTGTACATACAATGTTGCTTACACCGGAATGAATCAGTTCTACCATTTCACCTGTTAAGAACCAGCCTTCACCGGTCTGATTACCTACAGAAACAATGGGAGAAGCATACTCTGCCAGTGTCTTGATAGGGACAGGCGGTGTAAAGCGCGTACTCTTTTCAAGGCATATCCTTGCTTCCTTACGGCAGAGCTCAACTGCCTGAATTAGTATGTTGCTTATGGTAGCGGAGGACTTCTTAAAGCCCAGGTATTCAGCCTTAAAGCTGGAATTGTGGAAGGAGTACATAAAGAAATCAATTAAGTCAGGAACCACCGCTTCCGCTCCTTCCGCTTCTAGTAAATCCACCAGATAGTTATTTGCAGCTGGTAAGAACTTAACAAGGATTTCTCCGACAATGCCAACTCTTGGCTTACGAATATCTTTTAGAGGCAGGTTATCGAAATCTTCAATGATACCACGAATGTTCTTTTTAAACTCTCCCCATTTTCCGTTGGCAACTGATTGCTTACATCTTTCATTCCATTTCTCATGCAGTGCATTTGCGGAACCAGGTACTGCCTCGTAAGGCCTTGTGCGGTATAAGACTCTGAGGAACACATCTCCATAAACCAAAGCCTGTACGGCACTCATAAGCAGTTTGGGAGTATACTTCATACCTGGATTTTTCTCAAGCCCGGATACACTTAAAGAGATTACCGGAATCTGAGGCATACCAGCTTTTTCAAGAGCTCTTCTGATAAAGTTAATATAATTGGTTGCCCGGCAGCCGCCGCCGGTCTGGGTAATCATAACACCGACTTTGTTCACGTCATACTTACCGGAGAGGAGAGCATCCATAATCTGTCCTACCACCATCAGGGAAGGATAGCAGGCATCGTTATTGACATATTTTAATCCCACATCAACGGCAGTACGGTTGTCATTGGGAAGGATTTCAACATTGTAACCACCTGCCTTCAGGGCGCTCTGCAGGATGTCAAAATGTATAGGCGACATCTGAGGGCAGAGAAGAGTATAATCCTTGCGCATTTCTTCTGTAAATACCACTCTCTTAAAGGCATCGGAGACAATAGGAACCTCGCAGGAGGTTTTCTTTCTGTCTCTGTCATTGACAGCGGAGAGAAGAGAGCGTACTCTGATTCTGGCAGCACCCAGATTATTTACTTCATCTATCTTTAAAACAGTATAAACCTTACCGGATTTGGTTAGAATATCATTAACCATATCTGTAGTAACGGCATCCAGACCGCAGCCAAAGGAATTCAGCTGTATAAGCTCCAGATTTGGCATGGTTTTCGCATAGGAGGCAGCAGCATAAAGCCTTGAATGATACATCCACTGATCCACTGCAACCAGAGGTCTGTCGACTTTACCTAAGTGGGAAATAGAATCCTCTGTTAATACAGCGACACCATAGGAATTAATTAATTCAGGAATACCGTGATTAATTTCCGGATCAATATGGTAAGGGCGTCCGGCCAGGACAATACCTTTTTTACCGTTTTCAACGAGATAGGCGATTGTTTCTTCGCCTTTTCTCTTAATATCTTCCCTTTTGGCCTCAAGCTCAGCCCAGGCTTTGGTAACTGCAGCCTTAATTTCCTTATCGGTTGCCCCTGCGATTTCCTTCATAACCTTAAGCAGGCGCTTCTTTAAGATCTCTTCACTTTCAAAGGACATAAAAGGGTTCTCATAACGGATATTTCCATCCTTCAGTTCTTCTACATTGTTTTTGATGTTTTCACTGTAGGAGGCAACAATGGGGCAGTTGTAATGATTATTAGCACCTGGCACCTCACAGCGTTCATAAGGAACACTTGGATAGAAGATAAAATCCACACCCTGTTTGATGAGCCACATAATGTGACCGTGAGCCAGCTTGGCGGGATAGCATTCTGATTCGCTGGGTATGGATTCAATACCCATTTCATAAATCTTTCTGGTAGATTCGGGAGAGAGGATTACACGGTAACCTAACTCTGTAAACAATGTATACCAGAAGGGATAATTTTCATACATATTTAAGACTCTTGGTATACCTACAACACCTCTGGGAGCTTTCTCAAGGGGAAGGGGTTCGTAGGAGAACAGGGTCTTTAACTTATATTCAAACAGATTCGGGATGTTATCTTTATTCTTAACCTTACCAAGTCCCTTTTCGCAGCGGTTACCGCTGATAAACTGTCTTCCCCCGGTAAAGCGATTGATGGTCAGCTGGCAGTTGTTGGTACAAGCACGGCATCTGGTCATGGAAGATTCTATTTTCAGAGCATTGATCTGATCCAGGGTAAGGAGCGTTGTTTCCTGTCCTTCAAAATGTTCTCTTGCTATTAGAGCTGCACCAAAGGCCCCCATAATTCCGGAGATATCAGGTCTTACCGGTTCACAGCCGGTTAATAACTCAAAGCTTCGAAGAACTGCTTCGTTATAGAAAGTACCTCCCTGGACTACGACATGTTCTCCTAAATCCTTAGGATCGGTAATTTTAATTACCTTAAAGATAGCATTCTTAATTACCGAATAGGCAAGACCGGAGGAAATGTCAGCAACCTGTGCTCCTTCCTTCTGTGCCTGCTTTACCTTGGAATTCATAAATACCGTACATCTGGAACCTAAGTCTACCGGATTCTTTGCAAAGAGAGCTACTTTTGCGAAATCAGCTACTTCATAATTCAAGGATTTTGCAAAGGTTTCAATAAAGGAACCGCAGCCGGAGGAACAAGCTTCGTTTAACATGATACTGTCAACCGTGCTATTCTTAATCTTAATGCATTTCATATCCTGACCGCCGATGTCCAGTATACAATCAACCTTGGGGTCAAAGAAAGCGGCAGCGTGATAGTGGGCAACGGTTTCAACTTCTCCTTCGTCCAGCATAAGTGCTGATTTAATAAGTGCTTCACCATAGCCGGTTGAACAGGAACGTATAATATTAGCACCTTCCGGGAGAAGGGAATAAATCTCTTTTATGGACTTTATGGCAGTCTTTAAGGGACTTCCGTTGTTGTTGCTGTAGAAGGAATAAAGAAGAGAACCATCGTCTCCGACTAACGCAACCTTTGTGGTAGTAGAGCCGGCATCAATTCCTAAAAAGCAATTACCCTGGTAAGTACTTAAGTCACCTTTCTTAACGGCTTGTCTGGAATGACGTTCTTTGAATTCATCATAGGCAGCTTCATCTGCAAAGAGAGGGGCCATGCGGTTTACTTCAAAATCCATGGTAATACCCTTAGACAATTTCTCGATAAGATTGCTAAAGGTTTCGATGGTTTCGTATTTGCTGTTCATGGCTGCACCGGTTGCCGCGAAAAGATGGGAGTGCTCAGGTGCTATTATGTTTTCCTCAGAAAGATCCAAGGTTCGGATAAAAGCATTCTTTAGTTCTGCTAAGAAATGGAGAGGGCCACCCAGGAAGGCAACATTGCCTCTGATAGGTTTTCCGCAGGCAAGACCACTAATTGTCTGGTTAACAACTGCCTGAAAGATAGAAGCGGATAAATCCGGTTTGGTTGCGCCGTCATTGATTAAGGGCTGAATATCGGACTTTGCAAAAACTCCGCATCTTGCAGCAATTGGATAGATAGATTTATATTCTTTCGCATACTCGTTGAGGCCGGAAGCATCCGTGTTCAACAGGGTAGCCATCTGGTCAATAAAAGAACCGGTACCGCCTGCGCAGATACCGTTCATTCGCTGTTCTATACCACCCGTAAAATATATGATTTTGGCGTCTTCGCCGCCAAGCTCTATTGCAACATCAGTTTGTGGGGCGAAATCCTGCAGGGAAGTAGATACGGCAACAACCTCTTGAACAAATGGAATTCCAAGATGTTTCGATATGGTGAGACCACCGGAACCGGTTATCACTGGTGCTACTTTCATGTCGCCAAGCTGTTCGGTTGCATTCCTTAGCAGCTTTGCCAGAACGTCCTGAATATTGGCGTAATGCCTTGCATACTCAGAAAACAGGATTTTATTTTCTGTATTTAATACCGCCACTTTTACGGTAGTGGAGCCTATATCGATTCCTAAAGTGTATGGTTTTTTGTAATCGCTCAAACGGTTTACCTCCTTACAAGAATTGTAACACTATAATATATGAGAGGAATGAAAAATGATTACAACCTCATATAGCGTAATTCCGATAAGCTATATTATACGACACAAAAATGTGAAGTTCAACACCCGAATTTGCCTTAATTACGAATAATGGTAATGAGTGCTAAATAATAACAAAACAAGTATGGATTTACCGTAACAACTCCCATAGTCTGTTAATATAATATAAGGAAACGAAACGTTAAGAAAACCACTCCCTAAGTAAGAATGATTACTGAGATTGGTGTAGAAGGAAGGACTATGAATTTCAAAGAGTACAGTTGCATGAATTATGTAATTGGCCAAGGGGATACCCTTTACAGTATCACTAGAGAATATAATGTTCCGCTGCCGCTTATCTTAAGACTGAATCCTTTTGTTGATATATATAATTTACAGGTGGGAGATGAAATTTGTATACCTGTAATGGAAGGATTTAGTGATGATACCGTATTTGAATATGTCGTGGAAGACGGAGATTCCTTACAGGTGATATTGGATAAATTCGGTATCGATTTGCAGGATATAACAAGGAATAACAATTTGAATCAGATAATGCTGCAGCCGGGAAGCACTCTTCAGATACCCAGCCATGATGCTTAATATTTATTTCCGAAATTTCACCTGTTATCTTACAGGTGAAGTTTCGGAATTTTTTACTTTGCGTAAAAAGTCTTGATAATTTTCTGAAAAATTACCCATTATATTATTAGTACTGCGTTGGGTAAGGTTTTTGGAATAAAAAAGCTTTGAATTATCAAAAATTATGTACGGCAGTGCTGACTCCTGTAACAATTGTCGTTCGACTTCCTCCCCACTGAGGTTCATGAAATTTTAAGAATTTTCATGTTTCTTTTCAAGTTTTTTATTTGACATTAAATATGAGAAAACATATAATGTAGTGGACACCAGATAACAACTATACAAAGATGCTTTTGGTATCGAAACAATAAGAAAGGACGTAAACACCGTATGGAAGCGGGACCCAGTTGTGAGTATCGACGATTAAAACCAAATAACGCACTGTACGGGGCAGTTTAGCAGTTCTTAAACTTCTTCTGCTTTGCCGTGCAGTAGAAGGAGTGTATCATGATTGAAATTTTAAAGACTTTTGAAGACGGCACACGCTATCTTGACGCTACCGAACCAGGCTGCTGGGTGGTTATGACAGACCCATCAGCAACAGAATTGCTTGAAATATCAGAAACCTGTCATATTGATATCGATCATTTGAGAGCACCTCTCGATGAAGAGGAACGTTCAAGAATTGAAGTGGAGGATGATTATACATTAATTCTTGTGGACATCCCCACAATGGAGGAAAGAAATAATAAGGACAGGTATGTAACCATACCTCTTGCTATTATTGTTGCGAAAGATTTAATCGTCACCGTCTGCCTGGAAGAGACAAAAGTATTAAAAGGTTTTATGGATGGCAGGGTCAGGGATTTCTACACCTTTAAGAAGACAAGATTTATTCTGCAGATTTTGTACAAGAATGCTTCCGTATTCTTACAGTACTTAAGAATCATAGATAGAAAAAGTGAACAAATTGAACATAAACTGCATATTTCCACTAAAAACAGTGAATTGATTGATCTTCTCGAATTGGAAAAGAGTCTGGTATATTTCACAACTTCCCTAAGATCCAACGAGGTTGTTCTTGAGAAGATGTTAAAGATAGACACGATCAAACAGTATCCTGAGGATACGGAACTGTTAGAGGATGTTATTATTGAGAATAAACAGGCTATTGAGATGGCGAACATATACAGCGGTATCTTAAGCGGAACCATGGATGCTTTTGCATCTGTCATATCAAATAACCTGAATATTGTAATGAAATTCCTTGCAACTGTAACCATTGTTATGTCAATTCCTACGATGATTGCCAGCTTTTTTGGTATGAACGTAGGCGGAATACCCGGTGAGCATTCGGGTTTTGGATTTGTTCTGATTATTGTATTTACCTTGTTGGTAACTTTTATTATAGCAATGGTATTTCGTAAGAAGGATTTATTCTAGATAAAAATAAAAGGATGTGAATGGATGAATTTTTTGAATAAACTGGAGCGTAAATATGGGAGATATGCTATTCATAATCTGATGCTGTATATATCCATATTATATGGTACCGGATTTGTTATTAATCAGATCAACCCTTATTTTTATATGCAGTATCTGATGTTAGATATTGAGAAGATACTTCACGGAGAAGTATGGAGAATTATTACTTTCCTGATACAGCCGCAGTTTAATAATATTCTATATGCTGTAATCGGTATATATTTTTACTACTGGATTGGATCAACGCTGGAAAGAGCATGGGGAGCATTCCGATTTAATCTGTACTACTTAAGCGGTATGTTATTGAATGTTTTAGCAGTTGTTGTTATATTCCTTGTCACCGGTAACAGTCAATTTCTTGGAATGCAGTACATCAATTACGCTATGTTCCTGGCTTTTGCGGTTTTGTTTCCCGATGTTCAGATTTTATTGTTTTTTATTATACCAATAAAAATAAAATACATTGCATATCTGGATGCAGTATTTATTGCAATAAGCCTGATTCAGTATTTTGCCGCAGGTAATTATTTTATGTGTCTGGCTATTCTGCTTGCACTGGGGAATTTTATTTTCTTCTTTATGACAAGCAGGAATTATAAAAGATTTTCTCCTGGGGAAGTCAAACGAAAACGTAATTTTAAGAGTCAGGTTAGAAGCGGACAGCAGGGCAGCAATGTAGTAGACTTTAATGGAAGAAAGAAAATTACCAGGCACAAATGTGCTGTCTGCGGAAGAACAGAATTGGATGATGAGAATCTTGAGTTCCGTTTCTGCTCTAAGTGTGATGGTAACTATGAATATTGTATGGATCATCTTTTCACACATGAACATGTTAAAAAGCCGGATGGCGGCAATAACTAAATAGCAAAAATAAGATTCACACACAGGCAGATAGAAGTTAACGACTAATTATCTGTCTGTTTTTATAATCAGAAATGAAAGGATAGGAGGAAATATGGCGTTATTACATGTTGATTTCTTTTCAGATGTTTTAGGAATGTGTATGCAGATGGATGTAATCCTGCCTCAGCAGACAAGGGGGCAGATTGGAATGGAAGGAAGAAAAAACGAAGGGAAAATACCTACCTTGTATCTTCTTCATGGTATGAGTGACGATCATACAATATGGCAGAGAAGAACTTCCATTGAACGTTACGTAAGTGATCTGGGGATTGCAGTTGTGATGCCCACGACTCATCTTGGCTGGTATACGAATATGGCCTGGGGAAACAGGTACCAGACATACATAGCAAAAGAATTACCTGAAATATGCCGTTCGTTCTTTCATAATCTTTCGGATAAAAAAGAAGATAATTTTGCGGCAGGGTTATCAATGGGAGGGTACGGTGCGCTAAAACTTGCTTTATCTGCCTCTGAGAGCTTTGGTTATGCTGCTTCCTTATCCGGTGGAGTAGACGTTGTACAGCTATGCAATAAGTTAGAAACGGAAGAAGAAAAACATTTCTGGCAGGGAATCTTTGGCCCCTTGGACCAGATAGAAAACAGCACCAATGACCTGTTTGCGGAAGCTGTCAGATTAAAAGAATCCGGTCAGCCCCTGCCAAAACTCTATATGTGGTGTGGGACGGAGGATTTTCTCTACAATCATAATGTAAAAATGAAAGAGCACCTTATGAAATTGGGATATGATTTGACTTATGAAGAGGGACCAGGGGATCACCAATGGAAATACTGGGATGAAAACATACAGAATGTCTTAAAATGGATTATGGAAAACAGACGAACGAAGGAATAAACCAACCGGGGGCTTAAGTAATAAAAGCCCCTTTACTCTAATTTATTTGCAGAGGACTGGTTTAATTACGGAATAATTGGTATAATGTAGAAAGGCAAAAAGCTTTATGAAAGAACCAGGAGGAAATAGCGAGAATGAATAAGCATTTAAGGGCAGTATGCAAAGATATTGAGAGAGGAAAAGAGCTTGACAGAAATCTGCCTGTATTCACGAATCAACTTATTAATATTTACAATCAGTATGCAGAAGTGAAATTCACCATACATTACTATACATTCTATGAATATTATGCTGAAAGTTATCCAGAAGGATGGGAAGAGGAAGGATTGTTAAAAGAATTTAACAATCTGTTAAAGGAATATTACTTAGAAGGTGAAGCAGGCCTTAAGACGGAGGAAGGAATCGAAAAGCTGAACAGTCTTAGAAACAGCTGCATTAAGAAGATGCAGGTGCTGACTGCTTATACTGACATCTTTCAGGTATTTGAATACGTATTGAACCGAATAGAATATCGCTTTAAGGAAATAACAGATGATATTTCAGCAGAAGATTTCTCAAGCAAAGTCATTTCTTATATTTTTGATACCCAGGATAATGTTATAGTTAATAGCAAGATCAAAGAAGTCCTCGGTCAGCTTCCTATCAGGATGACCAAGCAGAAATATTTTGAACTCTTAAAGAACAGTATTTCGGTTTATAAAGATGGTGATATAAGTTCTCTGGACAGTTTTTTATATATGATAAGAACCTGCTCCATGCTTTATAATACGGAGGAAATGAAGGAATATCCTTATCTCCTGGATTTGAGAAAAGAATTTATTGACGAAAATTACAAGGATATAACGAAAGAACGTTATGAGGAACTGACAAAGTTACTGGAAGAATCTGCAGATTATATCAACAAAAGAGTAGATTATTATTTTGGTCTACAGGAGTGTATCAATAACCTATATGTTATGCTGCTGTCCACTCCCTATATTTATATGGAAGGCGGATACAAGCTTGAGAATTTAAAAGGTGAGATGAAATACCTTATACTGCCCCAGGACAGAGATAAGTTAAGAAATATTATAGAGGGAATTAATACCAAGTTCCTGGAAGAAAAATTAACACCATTGGGAGAAGAACTGGAGGAGAAGCTTTCGTATACGGAAGGAAAACAAGAAATCTTAATTGATGAGGTAAGTCAGTTAGAGGCTTATCTTCCGGAAATTAGCAGCAGGTATGGTGAACTATTGGAAAGTATGATGTTAGGCAGAGTATTTTCCTGTTTATTATTGTCTGAGAAGCTGCTTTCCAGCAGCCTGTTCATAGACCTTGATAAAGCGGAAAGCAATGATAAAGTGGATGACGCATTGATAAATAAAACCCAGGATGAGGTCTTAAAAGAGCTTGGTGATTTATTTGCAGGAAGTGAACGTTCAGTCATAAGGGCCGTTATGGCAAATACCCTTTCTAAACTTCCGGTGTTTTTTAAGAATCAGGCAGAGATTAAGGAGTTTATTGCAAGCAGTCTGGACCAATGTCAGGATAAGGCAGAGAAAACCGCCTGTATGCGTATCATACAGTCATTTTTTGAGAATTAAACTGTATTTTTCCAATATAACTGTGGTATAATGTACACGTTAGACCTATTATTCCAGAAAAAACCAGGAATCATAAGTAGAAAGGCATGGATATATATGATTAAATGGGCAGACAAGCTGTATGTTGGTGAAAGTATCCTTTCGCGAAAGGAAAAGGTCATGAGGTCGTTGGAAAACGGCAAGATTACCTTTGCTGTTTATCTGATAACCCATGCCACAAACAGGGATAATCTGTTGGATATCATAAACGCAAATGAACTTAGCTTTCCTTACTACCAAAAGAAAGAATGTGTGATTATTGGCCTGGCCGGCTCAGCAAGTGAGGCAAAGGGATTGGTAACGGACATGATTGAAGAAATATACCGTAATACCGGAGCTTTTAAGGTAAGGGAATATTTTCAATAACAGCTTTATTATAGGAGGAACCGAGAATATATGCTCCAAGTTGTTTTACTGGTGTTAAAAATAATAGGGATAATTCTTGCCTCCGTTTTAGGCCTACTGATTGCGCTGATCTTAATCGTTTTGTTTGTTCCTATTCGATATAAAGTAAAGGCAGAGTGCCAGGAACAGCTGAAAGCAGCAGCAAGAGTTTCCTGGCTGTTAAGGATAATCTCATTTTCAGCTGAATATAATACAAAAGACTTTGCATTAACAGACAACTTGATAAATACGGAAGAAGCAGAAATTAATCTGCGAATGAGATTAAGGATTTTTGGAAGAATAATATTTGACAGCAATCGTAAGAAAGAGGACATACCGGAGAAAGCGTCTAAAGATAAGAAATTGCGTTTTTCCTTCAAAAGGAGATCACCTTCAAATGAAGAAAAAGTTCCTGCACAGGATGAGAAAGGGAATGACGAACACAGCTTAAAGAAACCTGAACCAGCCTTGATGGCTGATAATGAACCAAGAGATATAAGGGATAAAGCTGCCAGGGCTGAATTGACAAGAATATCCCGTGCCAAAGCCGAAGCGGTTACCGGATCGATTGAGAAGGAAGAAAAAGACCATAGTTCAGAAACAACCCCTTTCAGTGTTCATAATCCAATGGACCAGGCAGTAGCTGAAGAAACGCAGGGGCAGAAGGCAGATACAAATGAATTCATTCCTCATGAAATACAGGAAAGTGAAAAAGAACGAAATAAGATAGATCTAAAAGATTCTGAACAAATCGGTATTAAACAGAAAGATATAAAGCAAATAGATAGTAAGCAAGAAGGTATACAGAAAACAGTATTAAAAGAAAACCAAAAAAGTATCGAAGATTCGCAGGAGCAGATAAAAGAAAAAGGAATTTTCAACGCTTTTAGAAGATTCCTGCATGGGTTAAAAAATATAACTATCAAAATTAAAAATTTTATTACCGGTATAAAACTGAAAGCGGAAAGTATAATTGCAACACTCAGGAAATTATATGACAAATACAGTCTGGTGAAGCTGTTCTTTCAGGATGAGAATAATAAGCTTGGTTTAAAATATGGATATGACAATCTAAAGGGGATTTTAAGACATATCAAACCCAGAAAGGTCATAGCCAATATAGAATTTGGTACAGGAGATCCAAGCTCCACCGGTCAAATACTAGGAGTGGCAGCTGTATTTATGGGAATTTACGGTAACTCCGTAAAGATTATTCCGGATTTTGAAAATGAAGTGATAAAGGGAGACTTTTACTGCAGAGGCAGAATACATTCTTTTGTTCTGCTGATAATAGGCATTAAGGTTATTCGTAATCGTAATATCAAAACACTGATCAAAAACTTTCAAACATTGAAGGAGGAAATTTAATGGCAGACAACAATTTTAATAACACAGTTGAATCTCTATTTAAAGGAATGGATAGTTTCATAACCACGAAGACCGTAGTTGGTGATGCGGTAAAATTTGATGACGGCACGATTATCCTGCCTCTCGTAGATGTCAGCTTCGGAGTGGGTGCAGGCGCTTTCTCAAAAGACTCAGGCAAAAGCAATGCCGGCGGTGGTATGGGTGGTAAGATAACACCCAGTGCGGTTTTGGTAATCCAAAACGGTTCCACCAGACTTGTCAATGTTAAGAATCAGGACAGCATAACCAAAATCCTAGATTTGGTACCGGATGTTCTTAATAAGTTCAAAAAAGAAAAACCGGTGGAAGATGTAACAGATAAGGTTAATGAAGCATTAAAAAAACAATCAAATTTAAATGAGTAAAAATTCTGCTTGCATTATGGCTATTCATCTGTTAAAATAGTTTTTGTTTGCAGGTCCATCAGGCGTTGCCTGAAGACTTAGAATATACCTAGGGAGGTGCTTTTAATGGCTAAATGTGCAATTTGTGAAAAAAGTGCTCACTTTGGAAATGCTGTGAGTCATTCTCATAGAAGATCAAATAAGATGTGGAAGGCTAATGTTAAGTCTGTTAAGATTCTGGTTAACGGTGCAGCAAAGAAAACTTATGTGTGTACTTCATGTCTGAGATCTGGTAAAGTGGAACGTGCATAGTACTTATTAATTAGGACCTCCGGACAACCGTTGGTCCCGATTTTTATCACTCTGTATCAAATGCATAAGAAAATAAGCCTGCTGGTAACAGCAGGCTTATTTTCTGTCTATATTAGATGAATTTATTGTACCTGACATTTCTTCAGCAGGCAAATAAATTGTATCCAAGTATAAGAAGCAGGATAATAATGCATACGGCTATGATACCATTTGTTATAAACAACATAATAGTCATACCTACAGCTATCCAGAAAAGGATAAAACCAATCATTCTCTTCATAGGCTAACCTCGTTTATTAAAAGAAGTACGGCAAAGTACTGTGAACAGTGATTTGTAGCTTATATTAGCCAATATATGCATATAATTTTTGCTTTATATTATAATTAGAAAAAATTATGGCATAATATAATTAACAAACAATAAAGTGAATTATGATTATACCTTCGGAGAGCTTTTTGGTGTAAAAGAGTATTCTATAAAAAATAGCGTACATAGAGCCTTAAGAATAAAATTAGTATTCCATTTTTCTTAAAAAAAGGTTATAATAGAAAGGAATGGAAGATTGAATAGATAACTTACCTTTGGCTTTTGCTTTGTGAGTATTCGTCATGGTTAAAATTAATAGAATGGAGGATTCCAATGAAGGGACACATGAATACAAAAATCGGTGAAGTATCAATAGATAACGATGTGCTTGCTAAGTATGCGGGTTCATCAGCAGTTGAGTGTTTTGGTGTAGTAGGCATGGCATCTGTCAACATGAAGGATGGACTTGTAAAACTTCTGATGCGGGAAAGTTTGAAGCATGGTGTAAACATTTTGCTGGAAGATAATAAAATAATTATTGATTTGCATATCATTGTATCTTATGGAGTAAGTATTTCAGCGGTGGCTGAGAACTTGATCAGTAATGTTAAATACAAGGTAGAAGAATTTACCGGTATGGAAGTCATTAAAATAAATATTTTTGTCGAAGGCGTAAGAGTCATAGACTAGCGGAGAATTACTGTTAAGGAGGAATAAATTTGTGGTTATAAATAATATAGATGCCAATATGCTCCGGAAGATGTTTTTATCGGGAGCAAAAAGCATTGAAGCAAAGAAAGAATATATCAATGAACTAAACGTATTTCCTGTACCGGATGGTGATACAGGTACCAATATGACATTGACCATCATGTCTGCGGCACGTGATGTCAGCCAAATGGAGAATCCTACAATGGAAGGTCTGTCTAAAGCCATATCAAGCGGATCCCTAAGAGGTGCCAGAGGCAATTCAGGTGTTATCCTTTCTCAGTTATGCAGAGGTTTTTGTAAGGAAATCAAAGATTACCAGGAGCTTAACACACAGACACTGGCAACAGCTGCTTCTAAAGCTGTTGAGACTGCATACAAAGCAGTTATGAAGCCGAAGGAAGGAACTATTCTTACAGTAGCCAGAGGCGGTGCTGAGAAAGCAGTAGCTCTTGCGGCAGAAACGGATGATATAGAATATTTTTGCAGTGAGATTATTAAACATATGGAAGAAGTACTTGCACATACTCCTGATCTGTTGCCTGTTTTAAAAGAAGCAGGAGTAGTAGACTCCGGCGGTCAGGGGCTTCTTGAGATAATAAAGGGTGCATATGATGCTCTTCTTGGCAAGGAGATAGATTTTGATCAGGCTCCAGCCAGCGAACATGGGAATGCTGCCAGCAGTTCAGAAACTGTCGTTAACAGAGAAAATATCGATACTGCCAATATTAAATTCGGTTACTGTACTGAATTTATTATAATGCTTGAAAAAGAATATAATGAGAATACCGACGTGGAATTTAAGTCATATCTTGAGTCTATTGGTGATTCTCTGGTAGTTGTATCAGACGATGAAATAGTCAAGGTTCATGTACATACCAATGATCCTGGACTTGCCATTCAGAAAGCGTTGACCTTTGGGTCACTTTCCCGAATGAAGATTGATAACATGAGGGAAGAACACCATGAAAGACTGATAAAAGATGCCGAAAATCTTGCGAAGAAGCAGGCTGAGGAAAAGAAAACCAAAGAACAGGTGAAAGAACAGCCTGCCAAGGAAGTTGGCTTTATCTCAGTTTCCATTGGAGAAGGAATCAATGAAATATTTAAGGGTCTGGGAGTTGACTATATTATAGCCGGTGGACAGACAATGAATCCCAGTACGGAAGATATGTTAAATGCAATTGAAGCTGTTAACGCTAAGAATATCTTTATCCTTCCCAACAACAGTAACATTATCCTTGCGGCTCAACAGGCAAAAGAGCTGACGCAGGATAAGAATATTATTGTTATTCCTACAAAAACAGTACCCCAGGGTATTACTGCAATCATAAATTATGTCCATGATAAGACAGCAGAGGAAAATGAAACCCGCATGACTGCAGAAATGCAGAAGGTAAAAAGTGGACAGGTAACTTATGCGGTAAGGGATACGAATCTGGATGGAAAAGAAATCAAGCAGGGAAATATCATGGGCCTTGATGAAAAGACGATTCTTGCCGTAGGTACTGACATTGAGGAAACTACCTTTGGATTGGTTAGCGGGCTGACAGATGACGATTCTGAATTAATTAGTCTCTATTATGGTGAAGAAATAACGGAGGAGACTGCTGAAGCTTTAGCCGAGCGTATAAGAGAAGCTTTCCCTCAGGCTGATGTAGAGGTTCATTATGGTGGTCAGCCTATCTATTACTATGTACTGTCAGTAGAATAAGAGAAATAAGCTTCATCCACTGGTTCATAATAAATAATAATAAGGTTCTTGAAGCTTTTGTAAGATTAGCCTGTCAGGCTTAGACTTACTGGCTGCAGGAACCTTTTTTACACATTATGATGTGAGCATAAGATGGGTTGTTTTTTTACAAAGGGGACGGCAAATTGTACAATACAAAAAGAACTCATGTTTCGATTCCAAGGCACATTCGTTTCTTTTTGTATTGTACAATTCGCCTGAAATCGCATGTGAAAAACGGCTTTTGAGGCTCGATTTTTTGTTATAATTCCATGATTACGTCTGTTTATATTAACCTATAATAATGCTGATGGATGATGATAGAGCATGGAAAGGGTTATGTAATAGTATATGAGGGAAAAAACAACGAAAGAGAGAGCTTTAAAAGATATAGAAAAAAAGTTTAAACCAAAATTATTTATTTTTATATTACAGAGCCTTATATTGCTTGGTCCTTATATAAATTTTTTCTTGATTGTACTCAATAAGAATTATAAGGAGTTGATTAAAATTGGAATAGCAATAGGAATCACCCTGCCTTTATTGACGCTTAATTGGGTTTTGTATTTCTGGCTTAGAAAAGATTATAAGTCTAATGCAAAGGAATTCTATGAGATAGATATAAAATCGAAAGAAGACGGGAGTATGTGAATTTGAAAACATAATTCACTTCCTGATTTAGATGTGCAAAACACACGGACGGGAGTATGTGAATTCTAGAAAAAGCATAATTCACATCTTGATTTAGATGTGTGCAAAAGCACACAGAGGGGAGTATGTGAATTCTAGAAAAAGCATAATTCACATCTTGATTTGATGTGTGCAAAAGCACACAGAGGGGAGTATGTGAATTCTAGAAAAAGCATAATTCACATCTTGATTTAGATGTGTGCAAAAGCACACAGAGGGGAGTTTTATGAATAACCTTAAACTTAATGATTCTGTTTCCTCTGTGAAAGGGATTGGTGAAAAGACAGAACAGGGTCTGGCAAAATTAGCTGTTTTTACTGTGGCCGATCTCATAAGGCATTATCCCAGAGATTATGACGCTTACGAGCCGCCTAAACCTATCGAATCCCTGGAAGAAGGGGAGAAGGCTGCCATTGAGGCGTCTGTAATTACTACACCGCTGGTGAAGCAGGTGAGAAACTTGAAAATAATTGGCGTGAGGGTAAAGGATGCCAGCGGTACCATCAACATCAGCTGGTTTAATATGCCTTTTCTTAAGAACCGCCTCAGATCCGGCTACCATTACATATTCAGAGGAAAGGTCATAAGAAAAAATGGTGTTCTTGTTATTGAGCAGCCTGAGATCTATACAAGAGATGAGTACCGGACGAAAATGAATGTTTTACAGCCGGTGTATCCCTTAACAGATGGAATCACCAATAATCTCCTGACGAAATCTATTAAATATGCTCTTTCTGCGGTAGAGGATACCGGAGAGTATCTGCCGAAAAGGATTATAAAAGATTATAAACTGATGAATGGTAAGAATGCATTAATGGAAGTGCATTTTCCAAAAGACAGGGAGCTTCTTGGTGAAGCCAGAAGAAGGCTTATCTTTGATGAATTCTTTCAATTTACATTAGCATTATCCCATTTAAAGGAAAGCAAGACAGGGTGGGATAATAATTTTGTTTTAACGGAAAGAGAGGGAGTTACAGATTATCTGAATAAGCTTCCCTATAAGCTTACAAATGCTCAGAACAGAGTGTGGGGAGAGATACAGAAAGATCTGGAATCCAAGCATTCCATGAATCGTTTGGTACAGGGAGATGTAGGTTCCGGTAAGACTATTCTTGCAGCTCTGTCGCTTCTGTTAACTGCACTGAACGGATACCAGGGTTGCCTGATGGTTCCCACAGAAGTCCTTGCGAAACAGCATTTTGAGAGTATCAGTGACTCCTTTAAGAATTATGGAGTCAATACAGTGCTCTTAACCGGTTCAATGACTGCTGCCACAAAGCGGGGCGTTTATGAGAAAATTAAAAATGGTGAAGCTCAGATAGTAATAGGAACCCATGCATTGATACAGGAAAAGGCGGAATACAAGGATTTGGCACTGGTGGTAACCGATGAACAGCATCGATTTGGTGTGAGGCAAAGAGAAACATTATCGGATAAAGGAAACCATCCTCATGTCCTGGTTATGAGTGCTACTCCAATTCCAAGAACCCTTGCGATTATACTTTATGGTGACCTGGATATTTCCTTGGTGGACGAGCTGCCGGCTGGAAGAAACCCTATTAAAAATTGTGTGGTTGATACAGGATACAGAAGTACTGCTTACCGATTCATAGGCAATCAGGTAAAAGAGGGTCATCAGGCTTATGTAATCTGCCCTATGGTGGAGGAGAGTGAGGCAATTGAAGCTGAAAATGTCATTGAATATACGGAAAAGCTAAGAGAAGCCATAGCGTTTGCAACAATAGATTATCTTCATGGGAAAATGAAACCGCAGGAAAAAAATGAAATAATGGATCGCTTTACAAAAGGAGAAATACAGGTGCTGGTATCAACTACCGTTGTAGAGGTAGGAGTAAATGTTCCCAATGCGACCGTTATGATGGTTGAGAATGCGGAACGTTTCGGATTGGCTCAGCTTCATCAGTTAAGAGGAAGAGTGGGACGCGGTAATGCCCAATCCTATTGTATTCTGGTTTGTGGCAGAGCTGGAAAAGAAATCAGAAAAAGACTTGAGATATTAAATCAATCCAATGATGGTTTCTATATTGCCGGTGAGGATCTTAAGCTTCGTGGGCCGGGTGATATGTTTGGTATCAGACAAAGCGGTGAGATGGAATTCAAATTAGGCGATATCTATCAGGATGCTAAAGTGTTAATGGAAGCCAATGAAGCTGCAAAACAGCTGACAAAAGCAGAGTTGGACACTATACTAGCAGATGCTCCTGAATTAAAGGTAAAACTTGAGACATTTAAAGGCGGAACCTTATAATTTACCTCTTTTTATTTTGATAGTGATATTGTATAATATTTCTATATAAGTTTAAATTTAGTATCGGTGCAATGAGTTTCAAACACACCCTGACAGTTACTACCGGTGATACAGCTAAGGGAGAGACATATATGCGCAGCAGTTATTCAACGGAAACCTTATATGGGATTGGTAATGAAAATTACAAAAACCTGAACCTTCTTTGTTCTTTGCTTTTAAGGGAAGGCTATTGGGAGACGCCGGAAAGTGTCATCCATAAAAGTATTGAAGAGGTACTTGACCTTTATATTCAGGCGGTGGCCGTTTCATTATGCAATACCTGTAACCTGCTAACGAAAGAGGAGACGAGCTATATCCTTAAACTAACGAAAAAGGATATGTTAGGCTTTGGAACAGAAGGGAATGACGATGAGAAATTAACAGATGCGGCACAAAGGGTCATGAATTCACCACCCATCCTGCTTCAGCTATGCAATCTTTATGATGTTGAGAATAAAGATAGTCTGGCAGCACAGTTTACGGACTCCCTGTTTAACATCCTTCTATCGCTAACGGATTTAAGTCATGCCAGAAACAGGGATACAGCTTCTTTTTTAATGGCATATTACAAACGGATAAGTGTGTTTTACAGCAATGGAAATGATATTTACCGAATGAGTGAAAGGGAAGTATTTCGTAAGATCAACAGTGAAGAATTCAATGCCACACCACTGTATCTAAAGACCTTTAATCGTGCAGCAGGAGAAGAAGATTACCAAAGAAAAAGAGATAAAATAAGAAATATACAACAGATAAACCATGGTACTGACCCAGGTGATTTCTTAAAGCGAAAGGACAGTACCCGGCAATCGGTATTAATAGACGATCCCTTAGCCCAGACTGAGCCGGAAGCAGAAGAAGCACAAGACTGCAGGTTATCGGAGCTGCTAACAGAATTAGATGCATTGATTGGCTTGTCCAATGTAAAGAAGGAGATAAATTCCCTTATCAATCTCATAAAAATGAAGAGCATCAGGGAAGAATATGGAATGCCTGAAATGAACCTCTCCTATCATATGGTCTATACGGGAAATCCGGGAACAGGTAAGACCACCATAGCCAGACTTATCGCTGAGATTTATAAGGAGTTGGGCATCCTCAGCAAAGGAAATCTGGTTGAGACTGACAGAAGCGGTCTAGTGGCGGGATATGTGGGTCAAACGGCACTTAAGGTTAAAGAAGTGGTAGAGGAAGCTTTAGGAGGAGTACTTTTTATCGATGAAGCCTACTCTCTTGCAGGAAATGAAGTTGCAGGGGATTTTGGGAAAGAAGCAGTAGATGCATTGGTGAAGCTGATGGAGGATAACAGAGATAATCTGGTGGTTATTGTAGCCGGTTATACGGAGGAAATGAGAACCTTCCTAAAATCAAATACCGGATTAATATCAAGATTTAACAGATTCATCGACTTTCCTGACTATACCATTGATGAATTGACAGCTATTCTTACACGAATGGCTAAGAATGCCGGGTTAAGTATGGAGGAAAAGGCAGTAGCATACGTAAAAAATTATCTGAGCACTTTAGATAAATTAAATACGAAAGAATTTGGCAATGCCAGAGGGATACGTAATATTTTTGAGAAAATCCTGGTTAATCAGGCAAACCGCCTGATATCCAGTACGAAACCTACGAAAGAACAGGTAGAGACCGTTACACTGGCAGATGTCACTGATATAGAATAAGAGAAAATAAAAGGAGTAGCGTATGAGATATAAGTATGTTGTTGTAGGCGCAGGACTGGCTGGATTGACAGCGGCGGAGCGTATAGCCGAAGTACTGGATGAAGAGGTACTGGTTATTGAAAAAAGGAATTACATCGGGGGAAATGTTTATGATTCCTACGATGAAGAGGGAATACTGATCCATAACTACGGACCGCATATTTTTCATACAAATGATAAGGAAGTTTATGAATATTTAAGCAGGTTTACTCCCTGGCATCATTTTTGGCACAGAGTACTGACTTATGTTGACGGTAATCTGGTTCCAATGCCTATTACAGTTGAGACTATCAATAAGATATACAACTTAAACCTTAGCTGCTTTGATGTGGAGGAGTTCTTAAAAAAACAAGCAGTTTCCATGGATGAGGTATCTACCAGTAAAGATGTGGCTCTCAGTAAAGTCGGAGAGGATCTGTATAAAAAGATCTTTGAAAACTATACAAGAAAGCAATGGGGAGTTGACCCGGCAGAATTAGATACTTCTGTTATATCCAGAATTCCCATACGTGCAAACCGTGATACCAGATATTTCAATGATACTTATCAGGGGATGCCGAAGTATGGATATGCAAAGATGTGCCAGAATATGATCAGTAATAAGAAAATCAAAGTAATGCTTAATACGGATTACAAGGAGATTATCAATGATCTGGAGTATGATAAGTTAATTTACACCGGACCTACGGATTACTTCTATGATTATAAACATGGCAAGATGGCATACAGAAGCATTGATTTCCAGTTTGAGACCTATTCCAGGGAGGAATATCAGGAAGCTCCGGTAGTGAACTATCCCAATGACTATGATTTTACCAGAATAACGGAGTTTAAGAAACTTACAGGTCAGGAACATAAAAAGACCACTATCTTAAAAGAATTTCCAACCAGTGAAGGTGAGCCCTATTATCCCTTCCCTACGAAAGAATATCAGGAACAGTTCAGGCTTTATCAGGCAGAAATGAAGAAAGAAGAAAAGGTAGTATTTCTTGGAAGACTGGCAGAATATCGTTACTATAATATGGATGGAGTGGTAAGGCGCGTATTAAATGCCTTTGGAGGAGGTTTCCGTGGATAAGCTGTTTATAGTCATACCGGCATATAATGAGGAAGCGAATATCGTTAATGTTATTGATGAATGGTATCAGGTAGTTCAACGAGCAGGAGACGGCAGCAGACTGGTTATTATCGATGACGGCAGCAAAGACAGAACCTTTGAAATGATGAAGGAGGCTTCAAAAGAAAGAGAGGCTTTTCTTCCACTTACAAAACCAAACGGAGGACATGGCGCAACCATTCTGTATGGATATCATTATGCTATTAAGGAAGGCGCTGACTATATTTTTCAAACAGATTCAGATGGACAGACGCTGCCGGAAGAATTCTGGCAGTTCTGGGAAGACAGAAAAAATCATGACATGATTATTGGTTACCGTAAAGGCAGGCAGGATGGTCTCTCCAGAATCTTTGTAACCAAGACTTTAAAATTAGTGCTGCAGCTGGTATTCCATGTTAATGTAAAAGATGCAAACACACCATTTCGTTTAATGGAGAGTAAAACCTTAGCGGAAAATATAAAGCTAATACCAGAAAATTATAATCTGTCCAATGTTATAATATCTGTTATCTATGCGAAAAAACATAAAAAGGTAAAATATGTACCAATCACCTTCCGTCCCAGACAAGGTGGTGTAAATTCAATTAATATGAAAAAAATCTTTCGAATCGGTAAACAGGCGGTAAAAGATTTTTCTTCCATAAACAAGTATATTCACTAAAGATTCCAATACTTTTACACCTTGTACAACAAAATAGATACCAATTAAACGAATTAGTAAACGATTAATTCAGAATATACGAATATTCATAGAGGAGCAGGTGTTAGATGGAGGATAGAAAGAAAGGGATAGGAAATATCCTTTATACAGTACTTATAGTAACCTTGATGTTTTTTACATTTTTAGCAGGACACATGCTATTGGGTGAAGATTTTACTTCTTTTTTTAAATGGTGGGCTGTACTCTTCCTGATCGGTATGGTTTTTCTGCCGATGTCAGGAAAAGTATTTCGGGGATTTCACGATAATGGCTATTTGTTTTCAAAAACCATAGGAATTGCCTTAACAGGTTATCTTGTGTGGTTGTTGTCATCACTAAGAATATTGAAATTTACTTCTGTAACCTGTGTTATAGTACTTATTATTCTTCTGGCAGTCAATGCAGTGATAATGTACAGAACGAGAAACAAGAAAATAACCTTTGAGCCGGATATCGTTAAGTCCATCCTTTCAGAGGAATTACTGTTCCTGATTTTCTTTTTGCTCTGGACATATATCAGGGGATTTAAACCGGAAGCACATGGAACAGAAAAATTTATGGACTACGGTTTTATGGCCTCTATGATGAGGGCGGATTATATGCCCCCCAGTGATATGTGGTTTGCCGGCGGTACCATCAATTACTATTATGTTGGCCAGTTTCTGGCAACTTTCCTTACAAAGCTATCTTTTGTAAGAGCAAATGAAGGCTACAATCTTATGTTAATGACCCTGGCAGCCTTTGGTTTCATGCTTCCATTCTCTATTGCATATAATATGACCCTCCATTATTTTAAGGACAAGCGCATAAAGGGCAGGAACAAGGCGCGTCTGGCAGGTATATTATCCGGAGCGGGCGTATCACTTGCAGGAAATATGCATTTTGTACTATTCTACTGGGTGGTCCCGGGAGTCCGTTCATTTTTTGGAATAACTGGAGATTTCAAGGACTATTGGTTTCCGAACTCCACCAGATACATTGGTTATAACCCAGATACCAACGATAAGACCATACATGAGTATCCAAGTTACTCTTTTATACTTGGAGATCTTCATGCGCATGTATTAAATATAATGTTCGTATTAACAGTAACGGCAATATTATTTGCCTGGCTGCTCAAAAGAAGGAGCCTGAAACAGGAAGCGAAGGCAGGAAATAACAACAGAAACAGCAAAGAGAATTACCTGGCAATCTTCAAAGAGGTGATTAACCCTCATACCCTTTTAATCGGTTTCTTTATTGGTGTCTTTCATACTACAAATTTCTGGGACTATCCCATTTACTTTGTAGTAGCAGGAGCTGTTATCTTATTCTATAATCTGGATTATCATAACTTTAAGCTGAAAGCACTTTGGATTACAGCTCTTCAGGGAACAGCTATTATAATCTTATCCAAAATAACCGCTTTGCCCTTTACGTTGAATTTCGACCAGATTTCCACGGAAATCAGCCTGGCTGAAACCCATACCCCCATTTATCAGCTACTTATACTCTGGGGTTTGCCGGCAGCTCTGATCATTGCATTGTTAATCGAGTTAATAATGGCAAACAACAGAAGACAGAAGCTTTTGCTGGAGGAAATATGCAAAGTAAACGGAACCTTAATACCAGATGACACAAGGGAGAAACAGCAGCTTCTTGCGAACTATACCGGTAATGAGAAAGAACAATATACCGGAATAAAAGCCTTCTTAAAAAACCTAACGATATCTGATTTATTTGGTATTACACTTGGACTTTGTGCTATTGGCCTGGTTCTGATTCCTGAATTGATCTATGTAAGAGATATTTATACAGGGGATTATAAAAGAGCCAATACCATGTTTAAGTTAACCTATCAGGCATTTATCCTGTTCGGAACCTGCTCCGGTTTTATCTTTTCAAAATTTTTGCATAAACCTATCTTTACCTGGCAGAAGAAGTTTACCATCGTAACCCTGGTCATGTTCCTATGTACCTTATGGTATAGTGAGGTATCCATAAAAGCCTGGTATGGCAATGTATTTGATACAGAAAAATATAAAGGCCTTGATGCCATTGCTTTTATGGAAGAAACGATGCCGGATGATTATGAGGCTGTTAAATGGCTCAATGAAAATGTTACAGGAACACCGGTGGTTTTAGAAGCAAATGGTGACAGTTATTCTGATAATGAACGGATATCCATGGCGACAGGTCTGCCAACGGTTTTAGGCTGGTATGTCCATGAATGGTTATGGAGAGGTGATACTTCCATCCTGGAAGAAAGAATTGCCGATATTAAAACCTTATATACAACAGCAGATATTAATGAGGCAAAGCAGATCATCGACAAGTATAACATCGAATATATTTATGTTGGAGAACTTGAGAAGGAAAAATTCCCTGAAATGAATCCTGAGCTTGTAAAGAGTCTTGGTGAACTGGTTATGGAATGGCCGGAAAGAGAGGATAAGCTTTATTACTCCTTCTTGATAAAAGTATCTGATTAATCTGGTCAAAGCAGAAAAATCAATCCTATGCAAATTAAGAGTGGAAATTAGAAATCAATTTCCACTCTTAAATAAACTTTAAGGTTAAATGTCGGTTACATTGAAGGAAGTCATCCTAAATTTCATATCTGTACAGTACTGCGGGAAGATTCAAACTTCGTTCTATAGGAATCTAAGTGGACCAAAGACATTTCATACGATTTCAGGCTAATTGCACAAAGGAGAAAGAACGAATGCGCCTATGAAAAGGTATTAGAAGTCCTTTTCTCTGAAGGTTTTGTGCTATAATCTAAAACAGATTGTCTGAGCGTAGCGAGTTATCTGTTTTAGATTATGACCAGCACAAAACCTTCAGAGAATTAGGACTTCTTATGCCTTAGAATTGAAGCATGAGTTCTTTCTCCTTTGTGCAATTAGCCGTCCACTCACTAAAAACTCACCCGTGCCATAAATATAAACATAATTATAAAATTCAAATAAGTGTCAAATTCACAAAATTCTTTTAAAATCCTATAGCCAAAAATTACCTGAGTATTTCTATTTTTTCGGAACATAATATTAGTGTAACAAACAACAACAAAGAATTATCTGATGCCCAAAGGGCAGGACAGATAAGAGAAAATGGAGGAGTTTATTATGTCAAGAAACAGAGCAGAAGTGCCTCAGGCAAAAGAAGCTTTAGACAGATTTAAGTATGAAGTTGCAAACGAAATCGGCGTACCTTTAAAACAAGGTTACAATGGAGATTTAACTTCCTACCAGAACGGTAGCGTTGGTGGTATGATGGTTAAAAAGATGATAGCCGAACAGGAAAAGAAAATGTCTGGCCAGCAGTAATATAGAAGAGATTGAAGGAAGGGTCAGTAGTTATAATATAACAAAGGGTTATATTATAACTACAACCCTTCTTTCTTTTATTGATTATTTCAGGAAATTAAGGTAGAATAATAAGAGCATCCTTACTCACTAGGAAACTTGTACTAGGGGGTAAAATTGGGTTGACAAAAGAAGATAATAATATACAATAATAATAGATATTTTAATGAATTGCAGCGCTATTTCGCTGTTATTTATGTTTACAGGAGTAATTTATATGAGAGTTATAGCAGGCAAAGCCAAGAGAATAATGCTACAGACCATTGAAGGTCTTGAGACAAGACCAACAACAGATCGGATAAAGGAGACTCTGTTTAACATGGTGAACAATAGGTTGGCAGACTGCGATTTTCTGGATTTATTCAGCGGCAGCGGAGCCATTGGCATCGAAGCTTTAAGCAGGGGCGCAGCTTCCGCTGTTTTTGTTGAAAATAATAAAAGTGCTATGGACTGCATCAAACGTAATCTTATTGCGACAAAACTATCGGATAAAGGCCAGCAGCTATTAATGGATGCGGTTTCTGCAATCAGAGCGTTGGAAGTGCAGGGGAAAGTATTTGATATCATTTTCATGGATCCGCCCTACGATCATTTGCTGGAGAAACAGGTGCTCACTGCTCTCATGAATTCAGGTATTGTTTACTGTGATACTTTGATTATCGTAGAAGCTTCCAGGGAGACAAGCTTTGATTATATGGAAGATACTCCTTTTCAAATCACAAAAGAGAAAATGTATAAGACAAACAAACATGTTTTTATAGAGATGAAATAGCCCTTAAAGGACATTCGAAAGAAAATCAGGCAGTACAGTTAAGAAAAGAGGATATTATGAGAATTGGGATCTATCCGGGAAGTTTTGATCCGGTTACCTTTGGACACCTTGACATCATTAGACGCGCATCAAAATTAGTGGATCTCTTAATTATCGGTGTATTAACAAATAGCAGTAAAAGCCCTTTATTTACAACTGAGGAACGTATTGAATTCCTTAAAATAACAACAAAGGATATCAGCAATGTTCAGATTGAAGGATATATGGGACTGTTAGTAGATTATGCTAATGAGAAAAAAGCTGAAGTAATATTCAGAGGTTTAAGGGCAGTAACGGATTTTGAGTATGAACTGCAGTTGGCACAGACAAACCATATATTGAACCCCAAAGTTGATACGGTATTTCTGACTACCAGTGTAGAGTATGCCTATTTGAGTTCCAGTACGGTTAAGGAAATTGCCAGATACGGCGGTAATATCGAGAAGTTTGTTCCAGCTCCCATTGCTTTGGCAATTAATGATAAATATCAAGAGTTAAGGAGAATTTAGTATGGGTGCCAGCAGAATAGAACAATTAATTGAAGATATCTATGAATTTGTGGAAAGCTGTAGAATGCAGCCCCTTTCATCCACAAAAGTAATAGTTCCCAAAGATGAGCTATATGATTTGTTGGATGAGTTACGCTTAAGGACACCGGATGAGATTAAGCGCTACCAGAAAATCATAGCAAACAGAGATGCAATCATCGCTGATGCAGAAGAAAAAGCAGCAGCTATACTTGCGGAGGCCGGAGAAAGAGCCAATGCGCTGCTGGATGAAAGTGAAATAATGCAGCAGGCATATTATCAGGCTGATTCTCTTGTAAAAAATGCATCGGAAGAAGGCAGCCGTATAATAAATGAAGCGAATGAAGATGCAATTCAGATACGGCAGGGAGCACTTGCCTATACTGCTGACATGCTTACAGATGCAGAAGCGGCTATTCAGAATGCCTATGAAAGCAGTAGAACAAAATACGAGAATCTCTTAAATGCTTTAAGAGGAAATCTTGATATCCTTGCCAGCAACAAAAGAGAACTGGTCAGTGAGCCCTCTCCTCAGGAGACAGCCTATAGGCAGGAAGCAGCACAGACCAGGGAAAACGCGGAACAAGTTGATTATGATGATGACTATGAATTTGACGAAAATACCTTTCTAAAAGGCATTGACGAATAATTTAATCAAAGTTGCTATCAGCAGTCTGTGTTATTAAGAAAGTTGTACATAAAGGATTGCCATAAATAAAGCGATGAACATATGCAGCACCTTTTGAATAAAATATGTACGAATGGATAGCCTTGTATTACTGATAACACTGTTGGTTTGCGCCAGACCGGACAAACCGCCGAAGGCAGTTATCATGGTAATCAGGGCTATTTTCAGGTCCATTGACAGGGGGGCAGTACTTAATTTATTTATACCAGTAGTGATTTCCAGAAATCCTAATAAAACCAGTTTAAATGGGCTGCTGCCGGTAAGAGTATCCGTAATTATCTGAGCGGCAATAGAAAACAGGATAACATAACCTCCGACTCGGGTTATAATATCAAAGGCATCCATAATACTATTGTCCAGTTTTTTCATATCAAATTGGTTACTGCTCTTTGATACGACAGTGCTATCCATGCTTAAGGTCGATATGGATCGATGCAAGAAGGGAAGATGCTGCCAGAGCATAGTAGCAATCAGTGCGGAGGAATAGAGAATCAGCAATAGGATAAAGCGGATTTCTGGTTTATTAAGCTGTGACAGGGAAATATAACTCATAATAAACATCGGACTTGCATTGTTGCATAAGCCCAAAAGGTACTGGCCTTCGTTTTCGCTGAGTTCTCCTCTCTCAAGCATATCTGCCGTGGTCTTGGCTCCAACTGGTATTCCGGATAAAAAACCAATCAGTACCGGATAACATCCGTTTTCCGTAACCTTAAAGATCCGATGGAATACAGGATATAAGATACGGCTTAAGGGCACTGTGATTCTCATTCGGACAATCAGGTTGGATAATATCATAAATGGCAGCAATGTGGGAAGCAGCGTGTTAAACCAGAGCATAAGTCCTTTTTTTGCCCCTAGATAAGAGGAAGAGGGAAATATAAGGAGGAAAGCAAGAAATACTAAAATTCCGGCTTTCGGTAAATTTCTTTTAATATAATTTTTCCTTGCGTTCATTTAGATTATGTTAGATTAAGATCTAGCCTTTCCTTCAAGTGTTATTATAATCTATTTGACATGCAGTAGGTATATGCCATGAATTAAATTTCATCTGTAAAAAAAGGTATTATTTACCTTGGATTCTATGTTATAATAGAGGGCGGAAAAACTTATGGGCATAGCAATGCTAATCCTATTGTGTAATATGTGGTAAGATTCATGTGAATGATAAAAAGAGTATATTTGGTGGGTACAAAGACCAAATGAATGGTGTGAAAGAGAAGAAATACATGCAAAAATATATGACTGCGGCTCAAGCCTGCAGGGAAAAGAAAGGTATGGTTATTAATATGGCACAAGCGAAACTCAAAAAACGAAGTGAAATCCAACAAGCGGATAAATGGGCAATTGAAGATCTTTTTGAAAAAGATGAGTTATGGAAAAAGGAATATAATGAAACAAAAGAAGAAGTGGAAAAAATAAAAGCTTATCAGGGCAAACTGTTGCAGTCCGGGAAACAGCTGCATGAATTTTTGAAGCTCCAGGATGAGATATCCTACCACCTTGAGAGGGTTTATGTATATGCCAACCAGAAATACCATGAAGATACAGGGAATGCTCTATACCAGGGATTCGCTGATCAGGCAGGAAATCTGGCTGTCGCTTTTGATTCTGCAACCTCCTTTGCCAATGCAGAAATCTTATCTATACCTGAGGAGATTCTTGAGAACTTTCTAAAGAATACACCGGATTTATCTCAGTACAGATTTGCATTAAATGAGATAATTCGAAATAAACCTCATACACTTAGCGGTGAGATGGAAGAACTCCTGGCAGAAGCTGGGGACATGGCTTCTTCACCTCAGACAATTTTCTCAATGTTTAATAATGCGGATATTAAGTTCCCGTCAATAGAAGATGAGGAAGGAAATCAGGTGGAAATTACTCACGGCAGATTTATTGCATTTCTGGAGAGTGCTGACCCGAGAGTAAGAAGGGATGCCTTTAAAAATCTTTATGCTACCTATATGAAGAATAAGAATACCCTTGCAGCAATATACAGTGCAAATGTTAAGAAAGATGCTTTCTTTGCAAAAGCCAGAAAATTTCCTTCTGCGATGGCGATGAAGCTGTATGGAAGTAATATACCGGCAGAAGTGTATAAGAATCTGATAGAATCCGTACATGAAAAAATGCCTCTTATGCACCGTTATGTAGCTTTAAGAAAGAAACTGATGGGTGTTAAAGAATTGCATATGTATGACTTGTATACACCCATCATTAAAGATGTGGATACCAAATACAGCTTTGAGGAAGCGAAAGAGCTGGTTGTTAATGGCCTTGAACCCTTAGGCGAGCGTTACAGAAAAGTTCTGTTGGAAGGATTTAATGACAGATGGATCGATATCTATGAGAACGAAGGAAAAAGAAGCGGTGCTTATTCCTGGGGTGCCTATGGAACACACCCCTATGTTCTATTGAATTATAACGGAAGCCTTGACAATGTATTTACCTTAGCTCATGAAATGGGGCATGCCCTTCACAGCTACTTCTCTGATAATGCCCAGCCTATTACTTATGCCGGTTATAAGATCTTTGTAGCAGAGGTTGCATCTACCTGTAATGAAGCGCTTCTGATGGAATATCTGCTATCAAAAACAGAGGATAAGAAGCAGAAGGCTTACCTTATCAATCATTTCCTGGAACAGTTCCGTACAACGTTGTACCGACAGACTATGTTTGCGGAGTTTGAGATGCTGGTTCATGAGAAAGCTTTAAAAGGGGAAGCATTAACGGCGGAGAATTTAAGCGCCCAGTACAAGGAGCTTGTAAGTCTTTATTATGGCAAGGATATTGTGGTAGATGACGAAATTGCTTATGAGTGGGCAAGAATACCGCATTTTTATACGGCTTTTTATGTGTATCAGTATGCAACAGGTTATTCTGCAGCAATAGCTCTTTCCAGAAAAATATTGAAGGAAGGCGGCAAAGCAGTCGAGGACTATATCGGCAAGTTCCTTCAGGGAGGAAGTTCCGATTATCCAATCGAGCTGTTAAAGAAGGCTGGTGTGGATATGAGCAGCCGAGAGCCGGTTATACAGGCACTTAATCTATTTGAAGAATTACTGGATGCAATGGAGAAGTTAGTGGATTAATCAAATACAGGGAATCATATTGCAGGAAGTTAATCCTGTAATATGATTCCTTGTTTGTATTCACTCTTTGGTAATATACCAAATTTATGATAAATTACTTCATTATACAAGGCTGCTGCAAATAAATCTTCCTTAAACATTTTCTGTCCAGTCTCCTTTAGCTTATCAGCAGCTCCACCAACCTTTGTAATAAGAGGAAGATTACTTTTCTTAGCCATGGCACGCAGGAGAGGAGAAGAACTTTTCCTGATGCCAAGAATTCTGGCGTATTGGGCATAACCTTCTGCTTTGTACAGTTTCATGGTGTCCTCTGTTATATTAAGCATTATATGCAGCAGGGAGCGGTTAATTCTGGTGAGTGTCCACTGTCTGGATTTCATCTCCCTGGCAGCATCCAGAAAAGTCAGACCGGGTCTTAATATACCGGCAATTCGGTTAGCCAGGTCAGGTGTGACATCCAGATACTTCGTCAAGGATTGCTTGCTTTCTGCCATTAGTTTGTATTGGAGCAAAAGGGAAAAGTCGTCTTCTGTCACTGGCCAGGTTATTTCATAGGAGTTCTTTAAGTAAGGGTAGGCCTCTGAAGGAATATGCTGCATTAATGCAGACAGTCCAATACCATCTTTTAAGGCCTTTCTGATAGCAGTAGCACTGCTGATAACGGAATCCTTCCCTTCATTGAGATCCTCCTTGTGATAACCGGCAAAAACCCGTTTGATTGTATAGGGGGTAATGGGACTTTGCAGGGTGTGCAGGGCTCTAATGTATTCCATGCCTAATATATTATTCGGTGAGGCCAGGAAAGAGGCATCCGAGTCGGACAGAAAGGGTGCAAGTGCTTCCATTCTGGCTTGAGGAAAAGTCTTACCATCTTTTAAGGCTTCGTTAAGCTTTGACTTAAACAATGGAGGTTCTGTCTCAAGTATTTTAGAGGCCTCCTCCAAAAGGCTGATACTTCCGCACTCACTGCCAAAACACAGGGAATCTACAACACCTATACCGTTTAGCAGAGATACAGCCCCCATGGAAAAATACTCTGCACTGCTGCTGGCAAAGGATACAGGCAATTCCAGAACCAGATCTGCTCCGCAAGCCAGGGCCATTTGTGTTCGGGTGTATTTATCCAGAAAAGCCGGTGCTCCTCTTTGCACATAATTTCCGCTCATGACCACGACACAGTAGTCAGCACCGGTTTCCTTTCTGGCTTCTTTTATATGATAATAATGCCCGTTATGGAAGGGATTATATTCGGTAATTAAACCAACAACTTTCATGTAGACCTCATACTTTCGCTTTTTATATATCTACTATAGTTGAAAAAAGGCTTTATGTAAAGGGATATAAACCAGGTACCACGAAGTGCTCCCAGACAACCAGAATTTAACAAAATTTTCAAAAAATGATGCGAAACCATGGAGTAGTTGGTATAATAAGTATGGAAAATAGTAAACTGGGGGGTAATATGATTAAAATTGCGCTATGTGATGATCAAACAGATGAGCTTGCTATGCTTGACAATGTCATTAAGCAATACGGTAACGAGAGAGATTTAACGCTTAAGACCTTTTTATTTCGAAGGGGTGAAGAGCTTCTGACTTCCTGGGAAGAATTTGACATTGTATTTCTGGATATTTATATGGGTGGAATTGATGGAATGGAGACTGCCAAGAGTATTCGCAAAAAGGACAAGCAGGTTGAAATCATCTTTATAACCAGCCATATAGGCCTTACGAAAGAAGCATTATCCGTTCATGCCTTTGAATATCTGGACAAACCAGTCAGCAAGGAAATGATTTATAAGCAGATGAATGAGGTGCTTGAGAAACTCACACAAAACAAGCCAAGTTATGGCAGAAAAAAAGAGATGGTGGAAATAAACACCGGCAAGAGTACCATGCGCTTTGCGGTGGAGGATATTTTTTATTTTGAAAGGAATGACCGTAAGATCAAGGTTGTTACCTCGAAGGGGAATTATATAGTCAATGAAACCATATCTTCTTTAGAGGAGAAATTTCGTAAATATGATTTTGTGATGCCTCATCAGAGCTTCGTGGTTAACATTAATCATATGCAGGATTATTTCAAGGACGAAATAATAATGACAAATTATGATGTTATCCCGGTTGCTCAGAAAAGATCCTCTGAATTTAAACGGGTTATGAGGGATTTCCTTCAAAAACAAATGGAAAGGAACCTATAATAGGTAATCGGATAGGGATTAGTATGAATGAGGTAATTTATATAGTGGGGCTATTTTTGTCCAGTTTTGTTTCAGTACATATCATAATTGATTTTATGGGAACATTGTTTGAGAAGAATCGGGCAAGATGGGTTTATTTATTGATTGAAACGTTATTTGTTCTCTTGCTGGCAGGAGTGAATGCCCTTAACAACGCATGGCTTAACCTTATAACAGTGTTCGGGATAACTGTCATACTGGCAGTCAGAATGTATAAGGGAAAAGTAATGCATACACTGTTGTTTACCGTAATCCTGATAATAGGTATGAGTGCTTGTGAATCCATTGGTATTCTTATACTTCACAGTATTTATAATATGTCGGATATCGTTATTGAATCAGACAGACTTAAAAATTTCTATGATATCACCATCAGTCAGTTACTTGTTATTTTTATCAGCCATATGGTCTTATTACGATATGCAAAAAAGAAGGATATCAGCCATCTTAGCAGACGACAGTACCTGTTCACGTTTATTTATGCTTTTTTCAGTGTGCTGAATATCTACAGTCTTTCTATATTAATGAAAGATATCAAGAGTCAATCGGCTATAATCTGCGTAATGATTACCTGTGTAGGAATAGTCGTTATAAATATTTATTTTCTTAACATTCTGGAACATGAATCGGAAAATAACCGTCTGATTTATGAGAACAAACTCTTCGGACAGCAGTCTAAGATGCAGTATCAGTATTATGATGCACTGGAACTGCAATACAGAGAATCTTTAAGTATCATTCATGATGTTAAAAGACATATACGTTCTATCGAAGAGCTGTATATGCATCAGGAAACAGGAGCAGCCAGGGAGTATGCCATAACAATACATAACCGTCTGGATGCTTTCCGTCTTAACGAGTATACGACCAACCGTATGCTTAATATCATTCTTAATGATAAGATAAAGCTGGCGGAAAATCATAAAATTGAGTTCCAATGTAAAATCGATGAGATTGATCTGAGTTTTATTGATAATATGGATCTTACAACGATATTTGCCAATTTGCTTGATAATGCGATTGAAGCCTGTGCCAGGTTAAGCAGTGGCAGGATCATCAATTTAAAAGTCGGCTCCTTTAATAATCTGGTAGCGATAACCATAAAGAATCCTATGATTGAGAATGCGTATAATAACTCACATATCAGCATCATAGAGCATCACCGAAGGGGAGAACATGCGGGGATTGGAATTCCAAATGTTGTAAAAGTAGTAGAGAAGTACAAGGGAGACTTTAATATTCAAAAAGAAGATGGAATGTATTCCTGCAGCATTGTACTCTCAAAGAAGGGGAAGAGGGTATAGCACTTAGGACAAGTAGAATAGACAAAAAACATGTCGATTAGACACAGGTACTTGATTTTACTTACTGCCAATTTATAATAAAAAGTAAACAGGTTTTTTGAATCGGAGGGGATTCGGGTGTTAGATAAGACAGCTGTCAGACTGGTTGACCGGCTGATAAAAAAAGGTATCATTAAAGAGCAGGAGTCTGAACTGTACCTGTTTGGTATAGAAACAGCTATGCTTAAAATACTGCATTTACTTACATACATAGTTATGGGAGTTCTTATTGGAGAACTCACCGGGCTTCTCTTATTTCTTGCTGTCTTTATACCGTTAAGAGAATATTCAGGCGGTTATCATGCCTCTACGAAGCTTAAATGCTATATTGTATCCTGTTTGACTGTACTATCCATGCTTCTGCTGATAAAGCTGTGTGATGAGAATTTCTATTTGTCCAGTGTGTATCTGGCCTCCATATCCAGTGCCATCCTGCTTTTTCTGATTCCGGTGGAAACAGCCGCAAGACCTATGGACGAATCGGAAAAAATATATTACAGGAGCAAGGCTGGTTTTATCATTGTATTGCTTCTGACAATAACACTTTTTTTATACATGACGGACCAGTTTGATTATAGTTTTGTTATTGCCTTAAGTTTATTCTTTGAAATGATAGCTGCTTTTACTGGTAAATTAATATTTATAAAAGAAAATAAATCATCAGAGTGAGATAAAGGTATCAAATGATGCTAATAAAATGTAGAATAGACATAAAACATGTAGAATAGACAAGGTATATTGTAATAATATGAAATATTTACTATAATAATTTTGTAATCAGGAATCGCTTTTAAGATTAATAAGGAGGTTTACCATGAAGAACCAGGTTGAGAAGAAAGTATTAAACGCAGTTTCAAAAATAGCTATTGGTAATGCCAAAAAGTCAGCTAATTCTGCTTGCGTATTTTTCGGCTACCAGGCTAAACTTCCGGAATCAGTCAAAGAGCTTAGAAGATTCTAATTGCTGCAAATTTCACTCCTACAATTTAATTTTGCAACAAAGATACTGTTAGTCCATTAGGCCTAACAGTATCTTTTTTTGTATGGAAATATTTTATGTACCCTTGCCAGTCTGTTGTGACTGTGTTACTATTACCTAAGAAAATGTAGTAATATAGTATATTATATCGTGATGTGTCGTATAAGAGAAAAGGGTTGACTGTATGGAGGTTATTGGAAACAAAGAGATGATAAATATATTGCGCAAGACTCTGAATCTGATGGACAACAGATTGATGAATCATGGCGAAAGAGTCGGCTATATCTTTTACAAAATGTTATCCTGCGAAAACAAGTACAGCGAGGATGAGCTTAGGATATATACACTTGTGGGGCTGCTGCATGACATCGGAGCCTTTCGTGAAGATGATATTAAGGATATGCTTCAATTAGAAGCGAATAAGAACTTTGAACATTCCATTTATGGATATCTGTTCTTAAAATATCTGTCGCCCTTAAGTGAATTTGCTGAAATAGTGCTATATCATCATACCGATTATTATAATATCAAACAAAATCTGACACCGCTCAAAGAGCTTGGTAACTATCTAAAACTGGCAGACAGAGTGGATGTTATACTTACCTATTATAATGAGAAGGATATTATCAGGCTTCTTAATGAAAAGTCCGAAATAAAATATTCTAAAAAAGCAATTCAATCATTCATAAAAGCAAACAGTACATATAATGTTATAGAACATACCAAGGACAGGTCATATTCAGGGGAATTGAATAAGCTATTGGAAGGCATCAAAATGACAGCAGTGGAAAAGGACAAGTACCTCAATATGCTGGCTTATTCCATTGATTTCCGCAGCGAATATACAGTAATGCATACAATAACAACCGTCAGCCTTGCAGACGAAATAGGCAGATTCATGGATCTGTCGAAAGAGGATCAGATAAACCTCCATTATGGTGCTCTGCTGCATGATATCGGAAAAATCTCAACACCCCTTAATATTCTGGAGTCTCCCGGAAGACTGACGGGAGAAGAGATGGCCATTATGAGAAGGCACGTAAAGGATACTTATGAGATACTAAACGGTTACATCAAGGAAGAAATTGTGGAAATCGCAGCAAGACATCATGAAAAACTGGATGGCTCAGGATATTTCCGTAAGCTGAAAGGGGATCAGCTGACATTGCCTCAGCGGATTCTTGGAGTCGCAGATATTGTAAGCGCTCTTTATGGTGTAAGAAGCTATAAGAAAGCCTATGACAAAGAAACAATCATACGTATAATCAAGACAGAAGCGGAAGGCGGTAAAGTATGCCGTGCTACCGTTAATTGTCTTGTGTCTAATTATGATGAAATAATAAAAAATGTAGAACGAAATTCCAGGAATTCTCTAGAGATGTATAATGAACTGAAAATTAACTTTAATGGTTATTATAATACCTTTGAAAACTGGGAATAATGGGAGGCATACTATAAATACTACAAAACTACTTCAAAATAAACGATAAAAATGATTGAATTTGTTACTTGTAACTAAAAAAGTTTTAGACTATAATGTATGCTGAGGTATTATATGCTCAATTCCTATGGAATAATATACCTGGCAGGTGTATATCTATTTGGACAAGAGTATCAAACATATGTTTTTGTATTACGAAAGGAGAATTTTGTAATGGGATTCATTGAAACTATTAAAGAAAGGGCAAAACAGAATAAAAAGACTATCGTTTTGCCTGAGACTAGCGACAGAAGAACTCTGGAAGCTGCCGCAAAGATTCTGGAAGAAGAAATTGCCAATATTATTCTGGTAGGTAATGAAGAGGAGATAAAGAAAGGCGCAGAAGGCCTTGATTTGTCGAAAGCTGCAATCATAGATCCTCATACAACAGAAAAACTGGCAGGTTATATCGACCTTCTTGTGGAGTTAAGAAAGAGTAAAGGAATGACACCCGAAGCCGCAAAGGAAAGTCTTACATCAGATTATCTTACTTTCGGCGTTACCATGGTTAAGGCAGGAGATGCTGACGGTATGGTAGCAGGTGCTATTAACGCAACCGCTAATGTTTTAAGACCTTCCCTTCAAATATTAAAAACAGCACCCGGAACGAAATTAGTTTCTGCATTCTTTGTTATGGTTGTACCTAATTGTGAATATGGTGCAAATGGTACGTTTATCTTCTCCGATTCTGGATTAAATCAAAATCCCAATGCTGAAGAACTGGCTGCAATTGCAGGAAGCTCCGCAAAAAGCTTTCAGCTTTTGGTAGGTGAGGAACCAGTAGTTGCGATGCTTTCCCATTCAACAAAAGGCAGTGCAAAACATGCAGATGTTGATAAAGTAGTAGAGGCAACTAAGCTTGCAAAAGAAGCTTATCCTGATATCAAAATAGATGGTGAGTATCAGCTGGATGCTGCAATTGTTCCAAGTGTTGGAGCGCAGAAAGCACCTGGAAGTGACATTGCAGGAAAAGCGAATGTACTGATTTTCCCTGACCTGGATGCAGGTAATATCGGCTACAAGCTTACACAGAGACTTGCCAAAGCAGAAGCTTATGGTCCTATTACACAGGGTATTGCAAAACCCGTTAACGATTTATCCAGAGGCTGCAGTGCTGATGATATCGTCGGTGTAATTGCTATTACCGCTGTTCAGGCAGCTGCTAACTAAGAATCGGAAATAATAGCTGAATTAAGTTTTTATACCTGTCCAAGCATAAAAAGTACCATATGTTCTATGGCTTAATACTTACAGGAAAAGCAAAATTCTACTATAAAACATAGGAAACTACCAGAAAGAAGGAGAACAAGTATGAAAATATTAGTTGTAAACTGCGGAAGCTCATCCCTTAAATATCAGTTAATTGACTCTGTAACAGAAAAAGCACTGGCAGTAGGTATCTGTGAAAGAATCGGAATCGACGGAAGACTGGTTCACACACCCGCCGGCGGTGAGAAAATTAAAATGGATGCTGACATGAAGGATCATGAAGCTGCTATTAAATATGTACTGGATGCGCTGACAAGCAGTGAATATGGTGTTATCAAGACTCTTGACGAAATTGGAGCAGTTGGGCATCGTGTGGTTCATGGCGGTGAGAAATTTGCTTCCTCTACTGTTATTACAGAAGAAGTAATTGCCGGAATCGAAGAGTGCAATGACCTGGCACCTCTCCATAACCCTGCAAATCTTATTGGAATCCGTGCTTGCCAGAACCTGATACCAGGTGTTCCCATGGTAGCTGTATTTGATACTGCCTTCCACCAGACTATGCCTCAGAAAGCTTACCTGTATGGCCTTCCTTATGAATATTATTCAAACTACAAGATCAGAAGATATGGTTTTCACGGAACCAGTCACAGTTTTGTAGCAAAAAGAGCAGTTCAGTTATTAGGACTTGATCCGAATAATTCAAAAGTAATCGTATGCCACCTTGGTAACGGATCCAGTGTTACAGCTGTATTAAATGGTAAATCCGTAGATACCAGCATGGGACTTACTCCTCTTGAAGGTCTTATTATGGGTACAAGAAGCGGAAGCATTGATCCTGCGATTATCGAATATCTGATGAATAAAGAAAATATGACACTTGAGCAGGTAATGGAAGTATTAAATAAGAAGTCCGGTGTACTTGGACTTTCCGGAATTTCCAGCGATTTCAGAGACTTAGAGGATGCTACAGCTTTAGGTAATGAAAAAGCTATTCTTGCAGTAGATGTTTTCAACTATCATGTTGCTAAGACTATCGGTTCTTATGTAGCCGCAATGAATGGTGTTGATGCTATCATATTTACAGCGGGTCTTGGAGAGAATGACAAGGCAGTAAGAAAAGGAACAATCAGCTATCTTGGTTATTTAGGAGTGACCCTTAACGAAGAGAACAACAATACAAGAGGAAAAGAAATAGAACTTTCAACTCCTGAATCCAAGGTTAAGGTATATATCATCCCTACAAATGAAGAACTTGCAATTGCAAGAGAGACCGTTGAACTTTTAGCATAAACATAAACTGAAACGACATAAAATTCCATAAATATATTCGGAAAAATTAAAATATCCGTTGACAAAAGTTATATCACTGATTATAATGGTAACAGTGCGAATTTTCGAAGATAGGAGATTGCTATGTTAATTAATTTGTCTGAGATTATGTCTGTCAAGGGCAATATCGTTTCTATACAAGCTCCCATCGAAACAGAGGAATTCTGTATAGAAGGTATAAACTATCCTTTGACTGAGAAGGAACCGGTGGACTTTACTATAACCCATTTAGGAGACCGGAAAGTTGAGCTGGAAGGCAGCATAAAGATTTCTCTTTTAATTCCGTGCAGTAGATGCCTTAAAGACGTAGAAACTCCATTCAATCTGACATTTACCAAGGAATTGGATTTTATGAAGGATTCAGAGGAACGTATTAAGGAATTGGACGAAACAAACTATATTAATGAATATAATCTGGATGTAGATTTACTGGTCTATGACGAAATTCTAATAGACTTTCCCATGAAGGTTCTGTGTGACGAGAATTGTAAGGGCTTTTGCAAGGTATGCGGTTCCGATCTGAACAAAGGGACTTGTACTTGTGAGAAACAGGATTTGGATCCCAGAATGTCAGTAATCCGCGATATATTCAATAATTTTAAGGAGGTGTAATCATGGGAGCTATCTGTCCAAAGAATAAATCTTCCAAAGCAAGAAGAGACAGCCGTAGAGCAAACTGGAAAATGTCTGCACCTAATTTAGTTAAGTGTAGCAAGTGCGGCGAATTAATGATGCCTCACAGAGTATGCAAAGCTTGTGGATCTTATAACAAGAAAGAAATCATTTCTGTAGAACAGTAGTGAAAAATCAAGGCCCTGGGGTTTTCCAGGAGCCTTTTTTTTGCGATTAGAAAGATTTTTACACAACGCTGCCTGTCAGGAATTTCTAATAGCCTCTTGCTGCTGAAAGGCAGGTGGAGTATACTGATATGAGAATATAAAAGTACAAAGGAGAAACGAAATTGGCGCAGAAAATAATCGGTGGTTTTCTGATATTAATATCTGTATTAGGAGTGCTTGGGAATCGGGGGAATTTAGCAGAAAGTCTGCCTGTTGCAATCCTTTTCACGATGATAGCATTGGTTCTGATTATAAAAAAACCAAGAAGTAATATGGAACGGGATATTCTAAGATTAAACCAAGAAACTCTTATTAGTGCAATCCATTGTTCGGGGCTTTCTCTTCCGAGTAATACGGCTTGCTACATACGGTTTGAGAATGATGGTTTTCGTTTCAGCAGAAGTGGTGTTGATTTTAAATTAACTTTCGATAAAATTTCTGAAATGAGGATTTTAAGTAATGTCAGAAGTATCAGAAACAATAGAAAATATGCTGACCATCTTAGTATCAGCTATCTTAATAATGATGTCTTGCATACGATTACATTTGAATTATTAAATAATAAATCAAAAGTTAGAGCGTGGATTAAAATCTTTCATGAAGATTATAAGCTATCAGAGGTTAAATCCTTTTATCTCTGATAAAATAACGGATGTATTGTGAATGAGCTTATAAGGATACTGTTATACTATTGTATGTAATCTAAAACAATAGATCAGGAGGACATTATATGGCAGAGAATAAAATGAAAAATACTAAGAATAATAAAAAAGAAGATGGAACCTTTCATTCCAAGCACATTAAGCATGATCCGCAGGCCGAGAGTGCACGTGCAGTGTTTGGACTTCAGGGTGACAATTATCAAAACAATAAGAAATAATAAAAATAAGACCTTCAGGCAAACCTGAAAGGTCTCATTTTTATTTTTGTCCGATTAGTTTCCTCCCGGACCGTCTCTTCTTTCGGATTCATCTGAATTTACTACGGATGTCCTGTCTAATGTGTGGGTGTCCTTCATGGATGAATTCGCATTGGTGTTTACTTCGCTTACAGTACTGGTTTGATTCATACTTGCAGCCTTATTTTTAGTACTGTTTTTTGAACCGCTATTTTTCGTGTTTGCCATACATAAACTCCTTCTGAGACTTTATTTACATTCCAAATTGAATGGTTCATTTCGTCGATTGATTTAATGAACAAAAATAGTATTGACGAATTTCTTAAGAGTTATGTATTCTTTGACATTATATTCGAAAAAATTCTTTCATATAATTTATCAGACCTTTTACTGTAGTGATTATTTCTTCCAAGGATTGCTTCTCTAAGTTCTCTGCTTCTATGTAAGATATCCTGTCGGAATAATTTTTCTTAAAGCAGGTTCCGGTATAGTCTTCGCCAACTGGTATAAACCGGCTTTGCTTCTTGATATAACAATTAGCAGGTTTGGCTTTTTGCCGGTACTCCTTATCTACATACTGGGCAACGCTTTTATGAATTGCAGTATCTTCTAAAGGAAGGTAGAAATAATCAGAAGCCGGAGATAAATGGTATTTCAAAGTACCGTTATAGACTGGCAGATGAAGCTTCAAGATATCCTTGATAAATTCTGCTTTAAGCTCCATTGCTTCAAGGTAATCCAAGCCCTTTTTCAGGGAGCCTTTTTCTTTTATGGAACAGCTTGTTGTAATCGGAAGAGGATATATAAAGGGCATCTTAAATTCTATAACGATAAAAGTATCTGTTACAAAGAGATGATAAGCAAGAGGAGTATAAAATGCTGTCAAAAAATCTGCTTTGAAGGTATCACAGTAATACAGCATAGCTGATATTGGAAGCAGATTTATCACATCCTCTCCATTGTGCAGGAGGAGGATATCTCTTAGACTTTGTGCATCGGGAGTATCCTGGTTACTGACTGTATAAGCAGAAAGCTCTCCAGATTTAATTTTCATATTTTCATAAAGAAGCCTTCCTACATAACCAGAATAAACAGGAATCAGTTCTTCGCCGGAATAAGTATCTTTTCTTTTGAGCTTTAAATATTCCTCAAGGGATTTTAATTTTAGGCTTTCCAGAGAAAGAAATCTTTTAAGGGGTTGTATCAGTTTGTACAGGTCAATACTTTCCAGCTTTATAAATGGATCTGCTAGTCCGTATGATTCTGCCTTTTTCTGCAAAAAAGGGATATCGAAACCGCTGCCGTTGTAGTGTATTATCCGTTTAAAGGATTTTATGAAAGCTTCAAATTCAACAATCAGCTGAGCTTCTTTGTTAGGTTCTTCATTAAGCCACTGAATTAAATGCCATGAACCTTTTCTATAATATATACCGCCAATAAGATATACATAGGAGGTTTTTGGGGAAAATCCGGTGGTTTCAATATCAAAGAAAAAGATATCCTCTATTGTATAAGGCTCATGTAATGGATAGTTGTATTTTGTTTGTATGGTACTGTTTTGTGTATGCATATAAACCTCGATTCTAAAATAAAATATATCCGGTTATAATAAGAATATTGTATCATAACCTGTCGGGTTTACAAGCAGGGAATGTTTTGGCAGTTTGACAAAAAGTGCAGCCTGAAAGAAACTCGGAACAGGTCAGGACAGGGCTCATGGCAAAATTTATCTAGGTTTTCCTTGCCAGTTATGTTACAATGGTCTTAATTACATTTTGGTACAAGGGTGGTTGTCATGTTTGATTTAAAAATATTCGGAGTTGATTTACTGCATATTTTGTATAATTTTTTCGCATATTCTTTTATCGGCTGGATTTATGAGAGTACGCTGGTATCTGTGAAAAAGAAGTCTTTTGTGAATCGTGGATTTGTTAATGGCCCGGTTATTCCAATTTACGGAGTGGGCGCAACTGTTATATACATAGTCTTCTGGCAGATAAGAACACAATACTTAACGATATTCTTTGGCGGAATGATTTTAGCCAGTATACTGGAGTATTTTACTTCCTGGATTATGGAGGTTCTTTTTCATGCAAGATGGTGGGATTACAGTGATAAATTGTTTAATATAAAGGGCAGAGTATGCCTTCTGGCAGGAACTGCCTGGGGTTTTATGTCTCTTTTGGAAATCGGAGTGCTGCAGCCGAGGGTTGTCCGTGCTTATGAGGCAATTCCCCGTGTTACAGGTATTTATGTTGTATCCATTGCACTATTATTGTTCATAATAGATATGTGGATTACAGTTGTACAGACCCTTAAGATGGATCGTATATTTGCAGAATTGCTTCATCTAAAAGAAGAATTTACTGACTATATTGAAAAAACCAGAATTTATGAGACGAAAGAAGAGCTTAAGAAAAGACTCTCGGGATACCGAATTTCCGAAATGGCTGATAAAATCAGGCTATTTATGGATGAGAATAAGGAAAAGCTTTTGGAGAGAAATCATTATCTGGAAGACTTTGATTTTAAATCTCTTAGACAAGATATTGAAGTTCAGGCCAAAGATTATCTCACAAAAATTCAGTCTATGATCGGATCAGGAAATCCGATACAAAGGCGACTTTTACGTGCCTTCCCCGATATAAAGGTAATTGCCCGTATTAGAAAAGGAGAACAACTTGATTCAGACACCAGAGAAGTTGCAGCAGCAGAGACTGCCGGAAGTCTGGAAGGAGTTAACAGCAGGTGGAAAGACATGAGTGCAAATGACAACATTATAGGAACTACAAAGAGCTATTTAAGCGGAATCCTAAGAGTTTCCCTGGTGGGAATTCTGGTATTGATCCAGATGCTATTGATAGTAATGCTGGGTTATTGGGTAAGCGGCTCTGTTTATATTTATATTTTTATTGAAGTAGCCAGTATCTTTATTATAGTTGGTTTGGTGAATGACAACCGTAACTCCTCCTATAAGATATCGTGGATATGTATTATTTTACTGCTTCCCGTTACAGGGCATATTATGTATGCGTTATGGGGAAAGTCAGGATCAACTCAGAAAATTGAAAAGAAAATCATGGCATGCATTCAACACGGTAATACCTTCCTGCATTATAAGGAGGAAAATGCAAAAAGTTATGCCATGAAATATCCTACAAAAAGCAGAATGTCAAAATATATGGAATCTCAGAATTTCCCGTTGTTTAAGAATAACAGTATTTCGTATTATCCAATGGGAGAGGATACCTTCGAGGCAATCTTTAAGGATATTGAAGAAGCCAGGCAGTTTATCTTTATTAATTTCTTCATAGTAGGAGAAGGAGTACTTTGGGATAGAATGCATACGCTGCTGCTTCAGAAAAAGAGTCAGGGTGTTGAGATAAAATTCATGTATGATGACTTTGGTGCAACCCTTCGTACTTCCCCGAATTTCCGTAGAAATCTGGAGGCGGAAGGAATTGAAACGGCAGTATTTAACCCTATTCATAAATATACCGATAAGCTGTATATGAATTACAGAAGCCATCAAAAGATTATTGTAATTGATGGTAATATCGGTTATACCGGCGGTATGAATCTGGCAGATGAATATGTTAACCTGATAGAACGTTTCGGTAAATGGAAAGATAATGCGGTCAGAGTGGAGGGTGAGGCAGTTTGGGGTCTTACGGTAACCTTCCTGCAGATGTGGGAGATCTCAAAGAGCGGGGAGTGGATGGACTATAATCCTTATCGTCCTTCAAAAGTATTCCCCGAGAATGACGTTTACTGCCATGTTATTTCTGACGGACCTGCCAATCGACCCAATAACCCTATCGAAAGCATCTATAAGCAGATAATCCACTATGCGAAGAAGTATGTTTATATAACCACTCCTTATCTGGTAATAGAGGATGATATGAAGCAGGCACTGATAGAAGCAGCAAAAAGCGGTGTGGATGTTCGTATCATTACTCCAAACATTCCGGATAAAAAGAATGTAAAGAAGCTTACGAATTACAACTATGGACAGCTTTTAGAGGGTGGAGTAAAAATTTATGAATATACTCCCGGATTTATTCATGCTAAGACGATCATAAACGAAGACTGTGGTATCGTAGGTACCATCAATATGGATTACCGCAGTTTCTTCCTGCATTACGAATGTGGTTTATGGATGTGTAACAGAGATATAATCGATGACATAAAGGAAGACTTGATTGCTACCATGGAAATAAGTTATGAATTTACCTATGAGGAATGGAGACAACGTCCTTGGTTATTGAAACTTAACCAGAGGTTCTTAAATTTATTTTCGACCTTAATGTAACAGGAGGAACCAATGAAGTCGGTTAGTTTAAATGGAACATGGAAGAGGAAGAAGTATCCAATGTGAGAGGTGATTTAAAGCTTTCTGTTAATTATTGATGTCAATAGAGAGAAAGTACAAAAGACCTGAACTACGTTCCGTTTACGATATCGGACAATAAAATGAGATACTGTTCTAAGAGAACCAGGATATTATAAGGATAAAATATAGAAGCTAAAAGGCTGAGACAGGACAAGATTTCTGTTTCAGCCAATCTGGTAAAGTGGAGACAGTAAGAGCAAAAGGAATCAGCAACAATAAAGTCAAAGAACTTAATTCAACTAAGATTAAGGCGGGAAGAACAGGTATGATAGCATATATAAAAGGTGAGCTTGCATTGGTATCAGAGGAAGGAATTGTCGTGGAAGCCGGTGGAATGGGCTATGATGTTAAGATGCCCATATCCAGTTTGAGTAACCTGCCTCGTTTAGGCAGCATGGTTACTGTATATACATATTTGCATGTAAGAGAAGACTATGTGGGGTTATTTGGCTTCCTTACACAGGAAGATCTAAAAATATTTAAATTATTGATAACGGTAAATGGAATAGGACCAAAAGGTGCACTTGGAATACTTTCCTCCATCACACCCGATGACCTGAGATTTGCTGTACTTTCAGATGATGTCAAGACCATTGCCAAAGCTCCCGGAATCGGAACGAAAACAGCGGGAAAACTGATACTGGAGTTAAAGGATAAACTGAAATTAAACGATGCCTTTGAAGAAAGGCTGCTGAACAACCTGGGGGACGGAAATTCGCTTACGAATGATAAGAATAAACTTCACGAAGTAAGAAAAGAAGCAATAGAGGCACTGGTAGCACTTGGATATTCACCGGCAGAAGCAGCAAAAACGGTGGGAAGTGTAGAAATTACAGAGAACCTGACAGTGGAGGATGTGCTTAAGCTGTCCTTAAAGAATATAAGTTTTTAAGGCGGGATATCAATGGAAAAACGTATTATTACAACGGATTTAACCGATGAAGATAAGAAAATAGAAAATTCCCTGAGACCTCAGATGCTCACAGATTATATCGGACAAGGAAAAGCCAAAGCAAACCTTAAGGTCTATATAGAAGCAGCAAAGCAAAGAGGTGAATCATTAGACCATGTGCTATTCTATGGTCCCCCCGGACTTGGGAAGACCACTCTTGCGGGTATTATAGCCAATGAAATGTCGGTAGATATGAAGGTAACCTCAGGTCCGGCTATCGAGAAACCAGGTGAGATGGCTGCAATTTTAAGTAATTTAAAAGAAGGCGATGTCTTATTCGTAGATGAAATCCACCGGCTGAACCGTCAGGTAGAAGAGCTGATGTACCCGGCTATGGAGGACTATGCAATTGATATCGTAATAGGAAAAGGTGCAGCTGCCAAATCAATTCGCCTTGAGTTACCCAAGTTCACCCTGGTAGGAGCCACCACCAGAGCCGGAATGCTGACACCTCCTTTAAGAGACCGCTTCGGAGTAGTAAGCCGTCTGGAATTCTATACAAACGATGAATTAAAAGAAATCATATGCCGCTCCGCAAAGGTCTTAAAAGTAGATATTGACGATGAAGGAGCCTACGAACTGGCCCGTCGTTCAAGAGGTACTCCAAGGCTGGCTAACAGACTTTTAAAGAGAGTGCGTGACTTTGCGCAGGTAAAATACGACGGACATATCACCAAAGAAGTAGCAGATTTTGCACTGGACTTACTGGAAGTGGACAAACTTGGTTTGGACAATATGGATAGAGCAATCATACTGTCAATGATTGAGAAATTCAATGGTGGTCCGGTAGGAATAGAAACGGTTGCAGCAACTCTGGGAGAAGATCCGGGGACCATTGAAGAAGTATATGAACCCTACCTTGTGCAAAACGGGTTGATCCTTAGGACTCCCAGGGGCCGTATGGTGTCGGGGGAGGCTTACCGGCATTTTGGACTGCCTGAGAAGGTGCAGGATTAAAAGAGAGGGTTTCGCAAGGGGACGGCAAATTGCGCAAAGCAGAAAGAACTCATGCTTCGATTCCAAGGCATAAGAAGTCCTAATTTATCTGGAGATTTTGTGCTTGACATAATATAAAGTAGATAACTCGCTTCGCTCAAACAATCTACTTTATATTATAGCACAAAATCTCCAGATAAAAGGACTTCTAATGCCTTTCCATAGGCGCATTCGTTCTTTCTGCTTTGTGCAATTTGCCTGCGTTCTTGTAAAAGTAAGGCCTTTGATGTTATAGCCTCCAAGTATGATTAAATATCATCAAAAATTGATGGTATTTTGATAGATGTATCTTATTTAGATAAAAATATCTTATTTAGTAAAAAACATATCAAGATAAAATACATATCAAGATAAAATACATATGAAGATAAAATACATATGATGATAAAAAACATATCAAAATAGAAATACATATGAAGATAGACATAAATCCACATAAGTATATGACTAGGCAAACTTAAAGCTATCAAGTAACAATGAATTAATAAAAAACGACAATATATTGCTAATAACCAGATGAGTTTGGCTTACCTTTAGGCATTTTCTATTGAAGGGTTCCTAATGACACTTAAATGGCAGCAACTGTGACTAGGCATAATTATACCACTGTTTGAGCTCAAAACCTCACGCTGAGATAACGGTACAGCGAGTTTGGTATAATTCTGCCTGCCAAGAACAGTTGCTGCCATTTTAGTGGAATTTGGAACCCTGAACAAGAAATGCATAAAGGTAAGCCAAACTCATCGTCCGCCGCCATAGACCACCACCCACCCAGCCAATGAACCCGCTTTACCCATCCCTTACCTCAAGAAGTACTTGCCTTACACCATTTGTTATATTATAATGGAACAAATAGTAGGAAATACAAGGAAGGTATGCTGTTCCCAAAAGGTTCAGACAAAAGAGGCTGCTCCATGAATAAGATGAACAATATTGAAGTCATAATAAACAACAAAAAGTATACTTTGCGCGGATATGAGAGTGAAGAGTATCTTCAAAAAGTGGCATCTTATATTAATAATAAAAACAGCGATTTCAAAAAGCAGGATTTTTATAAATTACTGGACTCTGAGATGAAGAGTATCCTTATGGAAATCAATATCGCAGATGATTATTTTAAGGTCAGAGAGCAGGCTAAAGAAATCGAGCAGGAAAATGAAGAGAAAGCCAAAGAAATCTTTGAATTGAAGCATGAACTGGTGTCTCTTAATACAAAACTTGCTGAAGCAGATAAATTGATAGCGTCTCTTAAAGAGGAACTCAATGAGAATCAGAAGAAGATAATAAGGCTGGAAACAGAATTAGGAAATAGAAACAGAAATACCAAAGGATAATTATGAGGCTGCTGCTAAATGGAGGACAAGGCTCCATCAATGCATCAGCCTGTTTTATTCAGGATAGAAGCAGATAGATATACGATATCCCGGGAATAGAGAAGGATATTTGGAAAGGAAATTATGAACAGAGTAGAAATATTGGCACCGGCAGGTTCCATGGATAGCCTGAAAGCAGCGGTAAATGCAGGCTGTGATGCAGTTTATGTGGGAGGAACCAGATTCGGAGCCAGAGCTTATGCAGACAATTTTACAACAGATACCATGAAGGAGGCAATTGATCTGGTACACCTTTATGGTAAGAACATTTACCTTACAGTGAATACCTTGCTAAAGAACAGGGAGCTCGAAAAAGAGCTGTTTGATTATATAAAAACCTATTACGAACATGGTATCGATGCGGTTATTGTTCAGGATCTCGGAGTGCTTCATTTCCTGCATGAACACTTTCCGGATCTGCCGCTTCATGCCAGCACTCAGATGTCCCTGACCATGGGAGAAGGGGCAAAGATATTAAAAGCAACAGGAGTGACCAGAGTAGTAAATGCCAGGGAATTGAACCTGCAGGAGATAAGGTCCCTTAAAGATTCCACTGGTTTGGAGGTGGAATCCTTTGTGCATGGAGCATTATGCTACTGTTATTCCGGTAAATGCCTCCTAAGCAGCATGATTGGTGGCAGGAGCGGCAACAGGGGAAGATGTGCACAACCCTGCAGGATGCCTTATCAGCTAAAAATTGATGGACAGGATAAGGGAAATGGCTATTATCTGAGTCCTAAGGATATTGAAACATTGGCTTTACTTCCCAAAATGATACAAGCGGGTATTGATTCCTTTAAGATTGAAGGAAGGATGAAAGGTCCTGAATATACAGCCATTGTTACTTCCATCTACCGCAAGTACAGGGACTTATACTATGACCTGGGAGCGCAAAGTTATGAAAGCTATCAGAAAAGCCATACGGCGGAATTGGCAGGTGATATTCGAAATCTGTCAGATATTTATAACCGGGGAGGTTTTTCGAAAGGTTATTATGAAATGCATGGGGGAATTTCCATGCTTACAACCAATCGGCCGAATCACAGTGGCTTGCCGGTAGGAAAGCTTACGAAAGTAACAGATTCTCAAATGGTTATAGAACTGCAGGAAGACATCAATGCACAGGATATATTGGAAGTACGTAATAAGAATGAAGCACTGTATGAATTTACTGTAAAAACGGGTGAAAACAAAGGGGGCAAAATTACCTCCAATTATAAAAGAGGAATAAAACTTCAGAATGGATATCCGGTCTATCGAACAAGAAATAATCTGCTCCTTGGCAGGGTCAGAGAAGAGTATCTTGAAAAACAGACAAAACTGCCGGTAAGAGGTGTGTTTACAGCACAGGAGGGTAGCCCTATGAGCCTTACTTTATGCTGTTATGACAAAGAGATACAGGTCTTTGGCGAGATTCCGCAGAAGGCGCTGAGTCAACCCATAACAGAAGACAAGCTGGTAAAACAGTTGGATAAATTGGGTGATACCAGTTTTTATCTGGAGGACCTGAAAGTTGAGCTAAGGGGTAATCTATTTATACCTGTAGGAAGACTCAACGAGTTAAGGCGGCTTGGAGTAGAAGAACTGCTAAGAGCAATAAAGGAAAGTTACCGCAGAAATGAAGTTAAAGGACATGGATATACTGCTTTTTACGGAAAACGGGCAGAAAAACCCTTATATGTATCTGTACTGGTTCAGACGGAGGAGCAATTAAGGGCGGCACTTGGATTCGAGGAAGTAACTGAGATCATACTTGAAAGTGATATAAAACCTCTTCCGGATCTGCTGAAACTGACCAGGGAAATCGTGCAAAAAGGGAAGAAAGCTATTATTGCATTACCTTTTGTGATAAGAAGCAAAACCTATGAGTTGCTGTTACAGAATAAATCCATATTGGAAGACAATACTATAAATGGGTTTCTTATAAGAAATCTGGAAGAATATGAACTGGTAAAATACAAATTAGAGACAGAGAAACGAATAATAGGGGATTATTGTCTTTATGCCATGAATCGTAGTGCCGGGGAATATTATGCGAGCCTGGGAGTTGATGCAATAACTGCTCCTTATGAGCTGAATTATCAGGAACTCAAAGAAATTTCAGATATTTATCATTATATCACGGTATATTCCAAGCTGCCGGTCATGATTTCAGCACAATGCCTGTATCTTACAGAAGCAGGCAAGGATAAGCTTAAGGACAATATCAGCAGTGAGGCATGTTCCCTCAGAGATGCAGGGAAGGCTGTTCTTACGGATCGTTTGGGAAATGGTTTTCCCATAGCAAGACATTGCAGGGATTGCTATAATGTAATCTATAACAGCAAACCTTTATCGCTCTTATCCTGTGAAGAGGAAGTTAAGAATCTTAAACCTGCTGCTGTAAGGCTGGATTTTACAGAAGAATCAGAAAAAGAAGCAGAGGATTTACTGGAACAATATGTAGATGCTTATCTGAAGGGGATACACAGAACGGAGAAGGGGTCTGATTATACCAGAGGACATTTCAAAAGAGGGATTGACTAGAGGGAAATACCTTATTGAATAACACCAAAGGTAGAAAGATATGCATAAAAATAGAAGAGGGAAAGGACGGTGATATAGGATGGTCAATCTGCTTTCAGAAATATCTAAATATATGATAATCGTATTAGTTGCCATGTATACCTTCCTGTCCTACAGAGTACTGGGTGTTTCCGATAAAGCCAGGCAGGGAAGTATATATACCAATATGAAATTTTTGCTGTTCCTTTTTCATTTTGTCAGTTATTCTATCATTTATATTAATCAAAAGAGCAACTGGGTAATAATAATTTATGCCTTGGAGGTTCTTACCCTGATTATGGTATTCGGCTTCTATCAATGGGTTTATGTAAATTTGTCAAAGCCACTTTTATATAATATGGTGTTCATGCTGATCACAGGTTATATTATGATAACCAGGTTATCAGTCAAGACAGAGTATGATAAGGCTTTTAAACAGTTAATTATAGCCTCAGCCGCTTTGCTGCTTTGTCTTGTCATCCCGCTTTTGATTGATAAGATAGATTATCTGAAACGTCTGGGCTGGATCTATGGTGCTTTGGGAATCCTCCTTCTTTTAGTGGTATTATTCTGGGGAACCGAGAATTACGGGGCTACCAACTGGATAAGAATCAGAGGCGTAACCTTTCAGCCTTCCGAATTTGTAAAGATTCTGTTTGTGTTCTGTTTTGCCTCTCTTTTGTCAAAGAGAAAGGATTTTCGGTATATAGTAGTCGTTACCGGATTGGCAGCACTGCATGTCTTGATTCTGGTAGCGGAAAAAGATCTGGGAGGTGCCTTGATCTTCTTCCTTACCTATCTGATGATGTTATATGCCGCAACAGCAAAACCCTTATATCTTGGAGCAGGTATAGTGGCAGGCAGTTTGGCAGCTGTCCTTGCCTATAAGTTCTTCTCCCATGTCAGAGTGAGAGTCATGGCCTGGAAGGATCCCTGGGCACTGATTGACAGAGAGGGTTATCAGATATCGCAATCTCTTTTTGCCATAGGTACCGGGGGATGGTTTGGAATGGGGTTGACAAGAGGTCTCCCTACCAGTATTCCGGTAGCGGACAGTGATTTTATTTTCTCTGCCATCTCGGAAGAAATGGGTGGTTTCTTTGCATTGTGCCTGGTTCTGATATGTTTGAATTATTTTATACTAACCATTAACATAGCTATGAAATTTGAAAATCAATTCTATAAACTTATTGCACTGGGATTTGGTGTCATGTATGCGTTTCAGGTATTTCTTTCACTGGGTGGGGTTACGAAACTGATTCCATCAACGGGAGTTACCCTTCCCTTTATCAGCTACGGAGGCAGTTCCGTACTAAGTTGTGTAATTATGTTCAGTGTGACACAGGGACTTTATGTACTGAGTCAGGATAGGAATGAAGATGGAAAAAGAAGAAAAGGTAAAAAAGAAAAAGAAATCTCCGGAAAGCAAAACCCAAAAAAAGAGTCCCTTGTCTGAAAAGCACAGGCTTCTTATAAAGGGTAATAAAGGTAAAAAAAATCTTCTTAAATCTGATGAGAGCGTTGAAGATGCTGATAAAGCTACGGTAAAAGGAAAGAGTAAAGAGAATAAGAACAGGGAAATCATTTTTATAACCTATTTATTTGCAGGACTTTTTCTTCTGATTATCGGGTATTATGCTAATTTTATGATAAGAGACAGCAGTGAAGTTATCAACAATCCTTATAATAAAAGGCAGGATCTGTTGGCAGAACAGATTATCAGAGGAGATATCCTCTCATCGGACGGTAAGGTGCTGGCCCATACTTTAGTTGATTCGGAGGGTACGGAGACCAGGGACTATCCTTTTAAGAATATCTACGCTCATGTTGTGGGCAGATTTTCAAAAGGCAGGACAGGTTTGGAGTCTTCGGAGAATTTTCACATGCTGACTTCTCATACCAATACCATCAGTAAGATTGTGAAGGAACTATCCGGCACCAAAAATATCGGTGACAGCATCGTGACGACCTTGGATAACAGAATTCAGGAAGCAGCCTATAATGCCCTTGGCAATAACCGAGGCGCGGTAGTGGTACTGGAACCTTCCTCGGGAAAAATACTTGCCATGGTATCAAAACCGGATTATGATCCCAATACCATTAATGATACCTGGGAGGAGCTTACCAAGGAGGATTCAAAAGACGGTGATAAGGATTCTTCGCTGGTCAACCGGGCGGCCCAAGGCCTTTATCCTCCGGGGTCTACCTTTAAAATATTGACAGCCCTTGAATATGTCAGAGAAAATCCTGATTATGAAGATTATGAATATAACTGTACCGGCAAAGATGTATTTAACAGTGTAACCATCAACTGTTATCACAACAATGCCCATGGACATGTGGACCTTAAAACCTCTCTGGCCAAATCCTGCAACTCATCCTTTGCCAATATAGGAACCACCTTGAATATGACAGCATTTCGAAAGCTTTGTGACAGCTTTTTGTTCAATCAGAGTATACCAGTTGACATGGTTTATAATAAAAGCAGCTTTGTTTTGACGGGGAAAACTGCAAAAGATCAGATTCCTCAGACTGTTATCGGCCAAGGGCAGACTCAGATTACACCTCTTCATAATGCTCTGATCGTATCTGCCATAGCCAATGGTGGCGTTATGATGAAGCCTTATGTGGTAGACAGCATTGAAAGCCAGAGTGGTGAAATCGTAAAGAAATATCTGCCTGAAATGTATAAGACAGTAATGACTCCGGAAGAAGCCGAAATACTTACCACTTTTATGCATGCGACGGTAGAAAGCGGAACTGCTGGAGCCCTTAAAAATTCCAGATACTCTGTGGCTGGCAAAACCGGTTCTGCGGAATATATGGAAGGAAAGCCGGCACATGCCTGGTTCGTTGGGTTTGCGCCTGCAGAAAAGCCTGAAATTGCAGTAAGTATCATTGTTGAGAGCGTAGGAACCGGAAGTGATTATGCTGTTCCTATTGCAGAAAAAATTTTTGAAGCGTATTTTAAATCCAAATAGGAAATAATTACAGTAGCGTCCTACTGATTCACGTTTATATCATAATAATTTTATATATGTTTGTTAGTATTGCATAAATATTTGTTGAACATTTATATAATATGATGTATACTTGAAACAGATATTTGACACACCATAATACAGGAGGAATTGCGATGATTGAAGCAACGAGCTGTGGCGGTGTAGTTATTTTCAGAGGAAAGATTTTACTACTGTATAAGAACTATAAAAACAAATACGAAGGTTGGGTTCTGCCGAAAGGAACTGTGGAGGAAGGAGAAGAGTATAAGGAGACAGCCATACGTGAAGTGAAGGAAGAAACAGGGACGGATGCTTCTATAATCAAATATATTGGCAAAAGCCAATATACATTCAGTACACCACAGAATACAGTAATAAAGGATGTTCATTGGTATTTAATGATGTCTGATAGCTATTACAGCAAACCGCAAAGAGAAGAGTATTTTATGGATTCCGGATATTATAAATTTCATGAGGCATATCACATGTTGAAATTCTCTAATGAGAAGCAGATATTAGAGCGTGCTTATAACGAATACCTGGATTTAAAGAAGAGTAATTTGTGGGGCAACAAAAAGTACTTCTAACCGGGTATTATTATAGCTTATTTGGGCGTGTGTGATTGATCAGGACGGAATGAACTAAGAGAGAAGGGCAGTAAAAAGCTGTCTTTTCTCTCTTTTTTATGTAATAGAAAAATTCAACTTGTCAGAGCATATTTTCTTACTTTTTCCTTAAAGTTACGGGTGATTCTTGTAAATATATAGTGAATTTTTTATAATAGTATTACAAACATGAGCGGACAGAAAGAAGCAGGAGGAGGAGGAACTCTTAAACGGTAGTTGAAAGGCGTTTTCAATGAGTTTATTAAATATCATAATGAAGGAATGGTATTTGGAAATGGAGTAGGTATGAAGAAAAAACGGTTAGTAGTAATTATGTTAATGGCTGTACTGGTACTGCTTGCAGGGTGTGCATCAAAAAATGATACAGGGTATTCCTACAATATGAATAGTCTCGAAGCACCGGCTGGGAATAAGAGCGGGGGAAATGCTGGCGTTAAGGGTGACCAGCCAAGGGTAGAAACGACAACTGTTAATCCGGAAGAGACAAAAGCGGAAGGGGAAAGTAATAGTGAATTAAATGATTCTGCAAGAAAGCTCATAAGAAAGATATCCATAGAATATGAAACCCTTGCGTTTGAGGATTCTGTCAAGCTGGTGACGGAAGAACTCAAAAAGGCCGGAGGATATATTGAGAATTCCAGTATACATGGAAATGTAATGGATAAGAGCAGTTCCAGATATGCGGAATATGTCATGCGTATCCCGGTAGAAAAAGTGGATGACTTTATCAGCATGGCCGGGGAAAACATGAATCAGGTAAGCCGTAATGATTCTTCGGAAGACGTAACCTTGAAATATGTTGATACCGAAAGTGAGTTAAAGGCACTCGAAATTCAACAGGAAAGATTGTTGGCGCTCCTTGAAAAGGCTGATAAGATCGAAGATATCATAGCGCTGGAAGAAAGACTTGCTACGGTGCGTTACCAATTGGAGCAGAATGCATCCATTATAAGGACCTATGACAATCTGGTTGAGTATGCGACCATAACACTTAGCATTAATGAAGTAATACGTATTACACAGCCGGAACCTAAAAGTAATTGGGACAGGATGACAACAGGTTTTAAAAATACCCTTGTGAATATCCGTGATGGATTTGTTGAATTCTTTATATGGTTTGTAATTAATCTTCCTTATCTGCTTTTCTGGGGAGTTATTATCGGTGTAGCGATTTTTATCTATCTTAAAAAAAGCAAAAGACTGAGGAATAAAAAAGGAAGTAAGTCAGAAGAAATGAAAGAAGATGTAAAAGAACCGAAAGCATAGTAAAAAGAGGAACGGAATGAACAATCGAACGAGTAGGAAGGAAGAATAGAAACCAAACTGAAAGAATAGCCGAAAGAGAAAGGAACGAATAGCGAAAGAAGAATAGAAACCAAATCGAATGAATAGCTGAAAGAAGAAAGGAACGAATAATCGAACGAATAGCCGATAGAAGAATAGAAAACGATAGAGCCAATAACTGAAGGAAGATAGAAAAACAACAAAAAGAAGAAGTGAAAAAAGATATATAAGAAGAAATATTGATAAAAATGGCAATAATAATGAGAGAAAAATGAAAATTAGCAAATTATGCTTGCTATTCTTAGTAGAGTATGTTACAATTCATATGCTAAATTGCACGTATGTTGATTTCTGGCCCGGTGCCTGTTAGGTCTGTCAGAAAAATGATACATACGGAAGTAGACAACCAATTGGAGGTAAATTATGAGCGTTATATCAATGAAACAGTTATTAGAAGCAGGTGTGCATTTCGGACACCAGACAAGAAGATGGAACCCTAAGATGGCTGAGTACATCTACACAGAAAGAAACGGAATCTACATCATCGACCTGCAGAAATCCGTAGGTAAAGTAGATGAAGCTTATTATGCAATCAAAGATATCGTTGCAGATGGTGGAAAAGTTCTTTTTGTAGGAACAAAGAAACAGGCTCAGGATTCCGTTAAGTCCGAAGCAGAGCGTTGCGGAATGCATTATGTAAATGAGAGATGGTTAGGTGGTATGTTAACAAACTACAAAACTATCCAGAGCAGAATTGCAAGATTAAAACAGATTGAGACCATGTCCCAGGATGGTACTTTCGAAGTTCTTCCCAAGAAAGAAGTTATCGAGTTAAAGAAAGAGTGGGAGAAATTAGAGAAGAACCTTGGCGGCATTAAGAATATGAAGAATATTCCCGATGCTATCTTTGTTGTAGATCCTAAGAAAGAAAGAATCTGCGTACAGGAAGCTCACGCATTAGGTATTCCTTTAATCGGTATTGCTGATACCAACTGTGATCCTGAAGAACTTGATTATGTAATTCCCGGTAATGATGATGCAATCAGAGCGGTTAAATTAATCGTTGCGAAAATGGCAGATGCAGTTATCGAAGCTAACCAGGGTGTTCAGATGACAGATAATTCCGAAGCAGCTGAAGTGGAAGCAGCTGAAGAAAGTTCTGAAGAGTTCGTAGAAGCATAAAGATAAATAATAACGGAGGAATACAATAATGGCTATTACAGCAGCAATGGTTAAAGATTTAAGAGATATGACCGGAGCAGGCATGATGGATTGTAAGAAAGCTCTTGCCGCAACCGATGGAGATATGGATAAAGCAGTTGAGTTCTTAAGAGAAAAAGGACTTGCAGCAGCAGAGAAGAAGGCCGGAAGAATTGCAGCTGAAGGTGTTTGCGAGACAGCAGTAGCAGAAGGCGGAAAAGTTGCAGCAATCGTTGAAGTTAACAGTGAGACAGACTTCGTAGCTAAGAATGAAACATTCAGAAACTTTGTTACAGCTGTTGTTAATCAGGTTATTACATCTGACAGCACAGATACAGAGAGCTTTTTAGCTGAGAAGTGGTCACTTGATTCTTCTAAGACTGTAAAAGAAGAATTATCCAGCCAGATCGCTGTTATTGGCGAGAACATGAATATCAGAAGATTCCAGAAGGTTGTTGCTGAGAACGGTTTTGTTGAGTCTTATATCCATGGCGGCGGAAGAATCGGTGTATTAGTTGAATTAGAGACTTCTGTAAACAATGAAGTAACAAGAGAGGCAGCTAAGAATGTAGCAATGCAGATCGCAGCTATCGCTCCTAAATATGTTCAGAGAACTGAGATTCCCGCTGATTACATCGAGCATGAGAGAGAAATCTTAAAAGCTCAGGCTATGAACGAGAACACCGGTAAACCTGAAAATATCATTGAGAAGATGATTGAAGGCCGTTTAAACAAAGAATTAAAAGAAATCTGTCTTGTAGATCAGGTTTATGTTAAAGATGGTGATTTAACTGTTCAGAAATATATTGATTCAGTAGCAAAAGAAGTAGGCGCTCCTGTTGCAATCAAGAGCTTCGTGCGTTTTGAGACTGGTGAAGGAATCGAGAAAAAAACCGAGAACTTTGCAGAAGAAGTTGCAAAGCAAATGGGAAACTAGTCAATATTATTATATAATATTACAAAAGCCTGTATATCCAGTATATTAATGGATTACAGGCTTTTTTTATACCTTTTTACCTATCGTAATTTATCGTCAAATATCATACTGTTTTTGATATAGTTTGGGAAGAGATTGGTTAGAATGTTTAATACCCAAAATATTAGGACAAAAAAAGAAAAGTTTGCTACTTAAATAAGAGATAATTATATAATGGTTTACTAGTGATAAAGAGGGTATATCTGATTTGAGATATGCCCTCTTTATTATGATATATTTTACTGAGAAATAATGTAGGAGGGAAAATAGTGATAAAAGTACAAGGAAGTATTCAGAAATTCTGAGCCATTTCTGTTAGTATGACTTGAAATAGCTGCTATATTATTTTTGATTCCTAACTACTCTGAAATAAAGTTTAGAACATCACGTACAAATGTCTGAGTCTTTTCTTCTATGAGCAAAGCAGTTTTAAAGGAGCAACTTCGAAATAGTAGCGATAATCTTTCAAAGTTCCTCTTCCCCGCACAGGCAGATAGCCATACTTGTATTATAGGGGAAAGAGAGATGTGTGTAGGAGTAACTTCCATTACAACCATAACCGGAAGTAAGTCATGCATACTGGCATTTAAAAAATCATTCTAATTAGCAGTAAATGACTACAAAATGACTATTACATGGTAATATATGAATGGAATAATATAGTTTATAATGCTAATATGTGTATAAATAATGCTGACATATTGATATGTAATAGAGTAATATTTATGAAATAGAAGAAAAATCATTTAAATAATAAAGAATATTGCACTAAAATGACATTATAAGAGTTGCTTTTTTGGTCCTATGTCAAGATTAGTACAATTTAAAATGAGAAATACTGCCGCAAATCAGATAAATTATACGACATCAAAATCAACATTGGTTGGCTTTAACATATAGTATAGTTATCACTAATATTGAATCATAACAATAGACAAGAGAGGAGAGAGAAACATTTGATTATGTGATGCTTCAAGTGGAATAGCATGAGTAAAGTATTAGAAATTATGAATCCGATGATTGAAACATATCAGAGGGAGTCTTTTATTTTGGGAAAATTATTAGCATAATATAATACAAAAACCAAAGTAAATCTTTAAAAATGGAAACTTATTGCATAAATAAAAGGTGTATGTTTAAAAAGGAAAGGATATGAGAACATGGATGATTTAAAGACTGTAGTCGAAAACAACATAGAACAACAAATCACCGGTACTTTTCATGTGTTCTTGTTATTAGGACAATCTAATATGGCTGGATTTGCTAAAGCACAGGACTTAGACAAGGAGAAAAACCCACGTATCCTGGTACTCGGCTTTGATGATAACCTGGAGCTTGGAAGAGTAGCTAATAAGTGGGATATTGCATGTCCTCCTCTGCATGAAGCCTGGGCTGGAGCTGTCGGAGTTGGCGATTGGTTTAGCAAAACTATCATTGATAGATATCCTGCCGGTGATGTCATCGGACTTGTTCCCTGTGCTCTCAGCGGTCAGAAAATTGAGACATTTATGAAATCCGATGATAGTAAATATGACTGGATTGTGGAACGTGGGAAGATGGCGCAACAGAAAGGCGGAATTATCGAGGGTATTCTTTTCCATCAGGGTGAATCTAATAATGGTGACCCAACATGGCCTGGTAAAGTAGATACCCTGGTGAATGATCTTAAGAAGGACTTAAATCTGGGAGACATTCCTGTTCTTGTGGGTGAACTTCTTTATACCGGAGGATGTGCAGGACATAATGTGCTTGTAAACCAGTTACCAGGTATTATAAAGAACTGCCATTTGATCACCGCCAAGGACCTTGTGGTAGAACCGAGTGATACGGAGTGGAACCTGCATTTTAGTCATGATTCCGAAGTTACTCTTGGTAAAAGATATGCTGAAAAAATGATTGAAGTACTGAATTTGTAATAAGTTTTACTCTAGACGTACAAAAATTCAATAGTTGGATAATGTAAGTAAATTATAATAAATTGTTAAGGAGGGTTTTATGGGATTGATGGAAAGGCCATCTGTCAGTACATTAGCTGACGGGGGAAAATATTGGGAGCATGAGTACGAGAAATTCTTTCTTAAGGCGTATGTACCTGCAAATGATATTGATGGACAGACGAATAATTATAGCTTTCGGGCTCCATTACTGCTGGTCTTTGAAGAAAACAGGCAGAGCAGGGATGAGGCAATCGATTTTGCCAATAAGAGCGGACTTAGCAGTATTGCGGCCGCAGTGGATTCAAGTGTTCTTTTTATTTATCCGACGGATGAAAGTGGGTGGAAGAATGCAACAGAGGAGTTATATGTGTCCGTTGTAGCTGAAGTTAAAATGGATCCCCGCTATTCGGATGGAATTGTTGAAATACATAATTTCTTTACACAGGAGTTCAAGGGCTATTTTATAAGAGGTGCGATATTCAGAGTAGATATATATAGTTTTGGTGAGTCGGCAGATTATGTTGCCAAGAATCTGCTGAAAACAATAAATGGTGAGTATCTCTGGGGCCCAGGAGAGATTACTCCTGCTATGTGTTCTATGGAGAATCTGAGTGTTATACCTGCACCGAAGCGTAAGGATATAGCTATATTGAGCGTTGGCAATTCAAAGGAAATAAATAAAGCCTTTAAGGATTGTACAAATCTGCTAATTAAGTCGGAGCCTGACTACAGGGCTGATTTTAATTCTTTTGTCCGCAAGTTTAAAATGTGGTGTGGCAACATGGAGATTGAGCCTGATTTTGAATCAATGAACATGACAGAGGAAGCTGGTAGCGTACTAGTAAAGACCTCACCGGACAACAGAGGAACATGGAGGGATACAGCAGAGCATAAAGTTGGATATTTTGCCTATTACAATAATGATATATTTGATAAAGGACCGGTCCCACTGCTTATGGGATTTCATGGTGGTGGCGATTCCTCAATGTTCCTGACATTTGTTTCAGGATGGTATGAAATCGCGCACAGATATGGCTTCTTGTATGTTTCACTTGAGAATCATCAGAATGTTACAGCGACTGAAGTTGTAGAAGTAATTGAAAATCTTAAGAAACACTACAATATAGACGAGCATCGCATTTATGCAACCGGATTTTCGATGGGCAGTGGAAAAACATGGGATATGTATCAAGAGTATCCTAGCGTTTTCGCGGGTCTTGCTCCTGCAAGTGCACTGTTCCTAGTGAAGAATAATCCATTTGGTCAGCCACTCGGTGACAGACTAAATACGTCTGTTTCTGTTCCAATATTCTATTCCGGTGGCGAAAATTCACATCTGCCAGAATTACCTTTCCAAGCTGATTCTGGTCTGGAAAGAATACAGTATGCTGCAGAGGTCAATAAATGCAAGATTAAATTTGACCTTAGCTACGACGATAAGGACAATTGGGCGAATCCTATATGGGGTGTTTCTGGTGAGCGTGTCGAGAAGCTTTACGATGAGGCCAGAGGAAGTTATCTGACCATTCAATACTTTGACAGTGAAGATGGCATTTGTCGAACCGCATTTGCTAGTGTCAGTGGACAGGGACATGAGTGCAGACGTCATACTTGCGAGAATGCATGGAAGTTTATATCGCAGTTTACCAGGTAATATGTCTACGCAAACTTGAAGCAAAAGCTATTTGGAAACGCACCTGAGCAGTTAGTTGGTTTGTTTTTATTTTGTATACAATAAGAAAACCGCCGAAAACACTGAATTTTCGGCGGTTTAACACTACTTTAAGTAGGAACTTAATTTCCCATCTGTTTTGCGAAGTTTTGAAGTATAAATTTCCTTATTTTTATGTAACAGAAATAGTATGATGATGAATGAAATTATGAGTTTAATTGTATCTGCTCATTTGAATATCAAAGATAAAGGAAGCAATGATATAATGTGGACTATACTCCCCGATAATAATGAAACAATCGTACCTATCATAATTCCAAGTCCAGCACCTTTAATGTGATGCCACGGATTTCTATACTCCTTGTCCATATCCTCTGTTCCAGGTATTCTCGTTTTTTTACTATGACAAAAAATCCAGATATCTAATATTAGCAAATCATAAATATTTACAACAAAGAATAAGATAAGCACATAAATGAATGCAGATGAGAATGCTTTTGCACCAGAATAATATGCAACTGCTGCAAGTACGATAGCAAAAACTAAAATAGAGATTATTTTTATTGATAAATGTCTTTTTTCAATATTTGTTATGGTATCTTTGTATTGTGGCAAATTTTCTACCCGTATTCTAATTTCTTTTGGATACGACATTATATGCTTCAATGGATTTTTGTAAAGAGAAGGAAGTACAATGAGTGAAAATATTCCACAAGCAATAATACATTCTAATATTAAAATCATAGCTGAAAGGTCTCCTTTTATCTAATTTCACGCATAAGCACTAAATTTGAAACACTTGTGCATCTGTATAAAATTTACTATAATACTGTGAGAAGCTAAATACAATATTATTAGCAAAAGTGATACAATTTTTTAGTTTTGTGCCACAGGAGAACAAGCATATGAATATTGAAGAGAGAAACCCGACTAGAAAAAGGATTATAGAATCTTTATTTACATTGTTAGTAAAGAAAGATTACAATGATATTACAGTATCTCGGATTATTGACAAGGCAGAATTGGGGAGAAGAACATTTTACAGACATTTTAAATCGAAAGATGATGTTATAAGTTACTTAACAAAATTGCTTATGAATGATTTTGCTAATACTATTGTGCATAATCATGCCGAAACGCAGGAAGGAATCATAACTTCCTATTTTGAGTTTTGGGAAAATCATATAGATTTGCTAAAATTATTAAATAAAGCTCATCTGCTTTATTTTATTGAGGATAATTTTCCTCAACTTATTTTTGAGGTTGCCTTAAAAACAGGTCATATTAATAATGATATAAAGGAAGCCAGGGCATTAAAAGAATACGAAAAACATAAATATGAATTTTCTATTAAACTGGGTGGAATTTGGAAGGCAACTATTATATGGTCACTAGAAAGTCCTCGGAAAAGCCCAATAGAAATGAGTAGAATAATTAATGATATTATAAAATAAGCAAAATTATATAAAAGAAATGGTGTTGCCAGGCTTGCCAAAAACATAACTTGGATTGTATCCATTGCAGAAATATAAGATGTGAAAAATTTAAACTGTATAAAAATATAAGAAGATACTCAATTAAGGTATTTTCATTTATATAGCCCTGAATATAAAAAGTAGATAATTATGTTTCGAGGGCTATCCTTAAAATAGAATAGAAGCTATAAATGAATAATTGGCTGTTGCAAAATGAAGTATAAGTGGTCTTATCACGATACGGTTCATATTGTAACAGCCACTTCTGATTTGCGACTAATTTCGACTGTAACAGACGACGACGAAATTTACGAAATATGTAAAACACCTTGCGTGATAACATATAAAGGTATAAAATGGTATAATATACCATTTGTATTGCGATTTATGGTGTTATATTGAGGGTGTCCAAGGCTCATGACGTTAAATTAGTGGATTATACTGTGAAAGAAGCAGAGGACACAGAAATCAAACTATAAAGTTAAGGAGTTAAGAGTATTATGAAAAGCCAGGATAATCAAAAATGTTATTGGACAAACCTGTTAAAAGAAGATATACCTCCGTTGGATATACCAAAAGATTTCAATAGGTATTCTAAAGAGGAAGGGAATCTCTCTTATTCAAGTGTATATAGGAACGTCAAGCTTACAACAATGGGGAGTATTAAAAAGTTAAGCAAACAAGAAGGTATTACAGAGAGTGCTGTTTATCTTACTGCTTTTATGATACTGCTTATGAACTATACCCGCCAGGAAGATATGCTCCTTGGGATAAATATTGATAGCCCGGAATATTCCTGTAACAATGATGCAATAACAACGGATAATGCTTTATTCCTTCGGGGAAAACCAGAAAGAACAAAGACATCTATTACTTTACTAGAAGAAATACAGAAAGCCATCGAAGAAGCAGGGGAGAATAAGAATTATCCTCCACTGCAATTACGGGAGGAATTACGGTCAGAAGGGATAGACCTGCAGCCTTACTTATCAATTACAGCAATGGTAAGTGACAGGCTTACTGCAGAGGAAGTTTTGTTAGAAGAGAAAGAAAAAGCTGTTTCCTTAAAAGAGCATGATACGGAAGCGTTGCTCTCCTTTCATTATGCTATTCAAAAGGACAGTGTCAAGGTAATAGTTACCTATAATACCTCCTTCTACAAAAAAGAAACCGCAGAGAGGATACTGCTTCAATATCTGACTCTGTTAGAATGTTTATCAAATGCCCCCAATGTATGTATTGGAGAACTAGAGACGGCACATAAGCTGGAACAAGAGGCAATCTTATATCAGTTTAATAACACAGCAATGGAGTATCCTGATGAAAAAACCGTTGTAGAATTATTCGAGGAACAAGTGCGCAGAACTCCGGATAAAACAGCCGTAGTATTTGAAAAGGAAAAGCTTACCTATAGTCAATTTAATGCAAAAGCCAATGCCTTGGGATATGAATTGCGTAAATTGGGTATAAAACCGGGTGATTTTGTAGCTATTCTGGCAGAACGAAGCCTTGAGATGTTAATTGGAGTTTATGGAATTATAAAGGCTGGGGGCGTGTATGTACCAATGGATGTGAATGCACCTAAGGACAGGCTTGCCTACATGTTTAGAGATTGCAACCCGAAAGTGATTGTAACCTGTCAGTGGGAAAGCACACCAGGAATTATACCAGCTGGGATACCGGTAATGGAACTTAGTCGGCACCGAAGCTTTCGCGACAAGGCAGATAATTTACCCCATGTTAATCAGCCGGATGATTTATTGTATTGCATCTATACATCAGGAACAACAGGCAGGCCTAAAGGCGTTCTGATACGTAATTCCTCTATGGTTAACTTAAGCTGTTCGCTGCCTGCAGGTATGCTGCAGGCAGCGCTGGCAAAGGGTTATTCAAACATGGCGTGTCTGGGTAATCTGTTTTTTGATATCTGCAAGACAGAAATTATTGGTACCTTGCTAAATGGTATGACGGCCGTCATTGCAAACCGGGAGGAGCAGGAACAAGGAGAAGCATTTGAAAATTATGTACTTCGCAACAACATAGAAATAGTACAAACAACACCCAGCCGTATGAAATTATATCTGGAGGAGAATAAGCATACCGAATATCTTAAGCAGGTAAAGCTAATTCTCTTAGGCGGTGAGAACGTCGCATCAGAACTAATACAGAGGTTGCAAACCATTACCTCTGCCACCATTGAGAATGTCTATGGTCCTACGGAAACTACGGTCTGGTCTACCTGTGATTATGTAAAGGATACAATAACTGCAGAGGGAGTGATTGGAAAGCCTATCGGGAATACTCAGATTTATGTATTGAACGGGAACAAACTGTGTGGCATTGGAATACCAGGAGAGCTTTGTATTGCAGGAAACGGCCTGGCCAGGGGATATCTGAACAGACCCGATTTGACAGAGGAGAAATTCATAGAGAATCCTTTTGGAGAGGGGAAATTATATCGTACCGGGGACTTGGCAAAATGGCTTCCAGACGGGAGGCTTCAATACCTTGGACGAATGGATGATCAGGTCAAAGTACGAGGTTTCCGTATAGAACTGGGTGAAGTTGAAACTGCATTAAAAAGCCTGGAGGATATTACAGATGCAGCAGTGATTGTTAGAGAAGATGAAAGCGGAGAAAATGCAATCTATGCCTATATGACGGCAGCAGGCAGCATAAATTTCGCCTGGGTAAGAGAAGAACTAGAAAAAGTCCTTCCCGCTTACATGGTTCCGTCTTATTTCATGTGCCTTAACAAACTGCCCGTTAATCGTAATGGAAAGCTTGACCGTAGAGCACTGCCTCAGATAGAAGGAGAGGATAACAGTGAATATGCAGCGCCCGGGAATCAGACAGAAGAAATGTTATGTAACATCTTTCAGGATAAGCTAAAGGTAAAAAGAGTTGGTGTAAATTCCAATTTCTATGAATTGGGCGGAGACTCCATAAAAGCGATTCGTATAGTTGGAGCTATAAGAAACTTTGGATATACTCTGGATACCGGAGACATTCTCAGTCAGAAAACAGTGAAAAATCTGGCAGGTTTACTACAGCAACAGCGTCCGGTAAAGAATGAAAGTAAGGCAGAGGAATCCGAAGTAATCCTTAGAAAGAGAGGCAGCAGGGATGAGGCTTATCCCTTAACCAGTATTCAGGAAGGAATGCTCTTTCATAGTGTAACGGCAAAAGAAGAAGGAGCTTATATTCTTCAGCTTATGGTGAATAATACGGATTCACTGGATATAAACCGTTTCGAACAAGCCTTGGAGCTTTTAACTTTACGGTATGAGGTATTAAGAACTGCCTTTTTCTATAAGAACACAAAAATTCCCGTACAAGTAGTGGAAAAAGAAAGAAAGTGCGAATTTCAGGTATTGGATATTGCCAATAGCAAGGACATAGCGTATGAAATAGAACAGATAAGGGAGAGGGATTATTGCAGAGGCTTTGACTTGGAGAAAGAGCCTTTGCTTCGAGTAACGGCACTCCATAAGGGGGATGGGAAATATGAGTGTATCTTTAGTATCCATCATATTATTATTGATGGCTGGAGTATTGCATTATTGCTTAATACCTTTTCGGAATATTACCACCGTTTGATTTCTGGCACTACCCAGGAAGAAATAAAAGCTGAACAGCAGGCTCTTACCATGACGGAAGCTAACTTTGGGGACTATATTCAATGGGTGAAAAAGAGAGAAATAGCACCTGCGAAAGAATACTTTAAAAACTTATTAGAGGATTATGAAAATGTAGCTGCTTTTATGCCATCGGTTGCAAAAACGACAGACCGGAGGCAATTTAAGCTCCTTCGCTATAAAACAGGTCTTGACTGGGAAAAATTATTACACTTTGCCAGAAACATGGAGGTGACTGGAAATACCCTTGTGGAAACGGCTCTTGGACTGGTGCTTCAAAAATATTGCTTCTTAGAGGATGTGGTATTTGGGAAAGTTGTGTCTGGGCGTGAAGCTCCCATACCCAATATAGAAAGTATAGCCGGGATTTTTATTAATACAGTTCCTCAACGAATAAAGCGTACAGAAGGAATGAAACTTAAGACACTTCTTGAAAATGTGCAAAAACAGTCCATTGACAGCAGTAAATATGATTATCTTGGGCTTGCAGAAATCAATGATCTTAGTCTGGTATCCAACGACTTGGTAAAAGTACTCTTTGTATTTGAGAACTACGATGGAAAAAATGAACCATTTAAAGGAGAGAGTAAAACAGGAGTCTTTACAATTACAGACGAAAGAGAAAGTACGAATTATGATATTACCTTATCCGCTTATGAGGAAGGGGCAGGTTTCTGTTTCGCCATATCCTATAATGAGAATCTGTACGATGAAATGTATATTATGGGGATACTAAAAAAGCTGGAATTGATATTACAGTGGATGCCGGAAGCTGCTGAGAGCAAGCTGGAAGAGTTAGAATTGATTTCAGAGGATGAAAAGCAGAGAATTCTTTACCAATTTAATGATACCGATTTTTGCTATGATACTGGTAAGACAGTTGTGGAGCTGTTTGAGGAACAGGCAGACAAAACACCGGGTCATACAGCAGTTGTAAGTAGTGACACTGCCCTTACATATCAGGGGCTTAATGCCAGAGCCAACCGTGTAGCCAATCAGCTTCGGGCATATGGTATCGGAAGAGAAGATTTGGTAGCCATCTTAACAGAAAAGACGGTAGATGTCATAGCTGTTATACTGGGGATTCTCAAAGCAGGAGGTGCATATGTCCCTATAGATCCGGACTATCCCCTAGAACGTATTCACTCTATCTGCGACAATTGCAGGCCCAAAGCAGTCATAATGGGAGAAGAGCTCTTATTTGAGAATTTCAGAAATGAATACAGGGTGCTTACGATGAATTCATTATTGGATTCCAAAGAAGAGGAGACAAATCCTATTCATGTTAATCAGGCAGGGGATTTGCTCTATATACTCTATACTTCCGGTACAACAGGTAACCCCAAGGGAGTTATGGTGGAGCATAAGGGAATCGTAAATTTGAGGGAATATTTTTCTAAGAGTATGAAAGTAAATGATAGGGATAGTATATTGCAATTTGCCAAATTTACCTTTGATGGTTCCGTATGGGAAATGTCCATGGCCTTATTAAATGGTGCAAAGCTTGTTCTGTGTTCAGAGGAGGAACGTCTGGACCAGGATAAATTTATGGCACTGGTGCAGAAAGAAAAGGTAAGTATAGCTGCATTACCGCCAGCCTTTTATCATATGTTAACCGACTTCTCACCAAGAATCGTAATTACTGCCGGGAGTGAAGCAATAAGGGGAAGTGTTGAAAAAGCTGTTCGAACCTCCACCTATATTAATTCCTATGGGCCTACCGAATGCAGTGTTGCGGTAACGGATTGGAGATGTGACAGGAAAGACTGCCTTCCGGACAAGATTCCTATCGGGAAACCTATCTTAAATACCAAAGTCTATATTATGGAGAAGGACAAGCTTTGCGGTATAGGAATACCGGGAGAACTCTGTGTTGCAGGCAATGGGGTGGCTAGAGGATATTATGGGAATGAAGAACTTACAAAAGAAAAGTTTGTGAAAAATCCCTTTGGCAAAGGGTACTTGTACCGGACCGGTGATTTGGCAAGGTGGAACCAGGAGGGCAACCTGGAATATCTGGGGCGAATGGATAAGCAGGTGAAAATAAGAGGGTTCCGTATCGAACTTGCTGAAATAGAAGAAGCCTTAAGGCAGATTGCAGCCGTAAAGGATTGTGCAGTGACCGTAAGAGAAGATGAGGTACAGGAAAAATATATCTGTGCTTATGTTGCCTCTCAGGAGTCAGCTTTGAAAATACAGGAGCTAAAGGAGGAATTACGACGCAGACTTCCGGGCTATATGCTCCCTTCATATATTGTAGAGCTTGAGAGAATACCAGTTAACGACAATGGAAAACTAGATATAAAATCTCTTCCCAAGATAGAGTTTGCCGCCGACGAAAGAGAAAGGCCTGAGAATGAGATGGAACATTTGGTGGAAGAAGCCTTTGAAGAAGTGCTTTGCAAAAAACAGCTCAGTGTGCTCCAAAGCTTTTTTGACCTGGGTGGTCATAGTTTAAAGGCAATGAGGCTGGTGAATGCTATTGAAGCGAAGACGGGAATAAGGATTCCGGTAAAATCAATCTTTCGTGAGAGAACAATCAGAAATATAGCAGCCTGCCTTCTGGAGGCGGAAAAAGAGAGAGAAAACGAGATAATCCCTGCGGGTAAGAAAGAGCATTATCCGATGTCTGGCGTTCAAAAACGTTTATTTCTTTTAGAAGAAATGGCAGACATGGGTATTGCCTATAATATGCCGCGAATCTTTCGGTTATCCGGTGAATTAGAGAAAGAGAGATTAACTTGGGCATTTCAACAGCTGATAAACCGTCATGAAGCATTAAGAACAGTATTCTTATGTGTGGAGGGAGAATTTGTTCAGAAAATAGCAGACAATGTTCTGGCAGAACTGCAATATAACACGGGAACAGAAGATACCCTCCGTAAAGACTATGAAAGTTTTATCAAGCCTTTTTCTCTTAACAAAGTACCTCTGATGCGATTATTGATTCTTAAGACAGAGGCCTATTCCTATCTGTGCCTGGATATGCATCATATTATCTCCGATGGTATGAGCATGGCCATTGTAATGGAGGAACTGATACAGTTCTATAATCAGATGGAACTAAAACCTCTTACCCTGCATTATAAAGATTACAGTGAGTGGTTTAAAGAGAAAGATATATCAAAGCAAAGAGAGTATTGGTTACAGGAATTTGCCGGCGAGGTACCGGTACTTAATATGCCTCTTGATTTTAATCGACCGCAAAAACAAAGCTTTAAGGGCAATTCCATCAGAAAACCCATGGGTTCTGCCCTGACCCGGGAGATTAAAGAATTCGCGGTAAAAACAAAGACGACGGAATACATGGTATTATTATCCGCTCTCTTTATAACTCTTTCAAAATACAGCTGTCAGCAGGAGATAGCTGTTGGAACAGTGGTATCCGGAAGAGGAAACCAGGCAGCAGAAAAGATGCTTGGTATGTTCGTGAATACCCTTGTAATGAAGGCCACATTTAAGGAAGAGATGAATTATATAGCATTTTTACAGCAAGTAAAAGAAACTGCATTAAATGCATATGAAAATCAGGAATATCCCTTTGATGAGTTGGTTAATGCCATAGGAGCAGAGAGGGATATTTCGAGAAATCCACTCTTTGATGTAGTGTTTGCTTTTCAAAACAACGAAGATTTCCAAGGGAAACTGGAAGGAATGGAAATCAAAGAAATAACGGATTTTATTCCGCCTGTGGCTAAGTTTGATCTGACCTTTAACATAGACAATGTGGCAGCGGAATATGTCTTATCTCTGGAATATTCCATTGATTTATGGAGAGAAGAGACCATATGCCGTTTAGAGGAGCATTTTAAAGAGATCGTAAAGTTCATCCTTGCAAAACCGGATAGTTTGATAAAAGATATCCCCATGATAACAGCCAAAGAGCGGATACAGATACAAAACAACTTTAATAATACCAAAACACCCTATGAAAGAAATAAGACCGTTGCAGCATTATTTGAAGAACAGGTGCAAAAAAATCCTCATAAAGGTGCCGTGGTATATGAAGACGAAACGCTGACCTATCACCAGCTTAATGCCAAGGCTAATCGTATTGCTTTAACCTTAAGGGAGAAAGGGGTTCAGAGAGAAGATTGTGTTGCAATACTGGCAAAGAAGGGTACACCAATGATTGCAGGCATTTTAGGGATTATAAAAGCAGGAGCTGCCTATGTTCCCATTGATCCTTCCTATCCAGAGGAGAGAATCGCTTATCTGATAGAGGATTGCCAGGCAAAAGCAGTCCTGTACTATCAAACGGGTTTTTATGATATCCAGGTACCAGTTATTAATCTCGAGGAAGAAATCCTTAAGGCTGGTGAAGTCGATAACCCTGTAATTATCAATGAACCAGAGGATTTGATCTATATTATATATACCTCTGGAACAACAGGAAAACCAAAAGGGGTCATGATTGAACATCGAAGCGTAGTACGCCTGGTAAAACATGTGGATTATGTCCCTTTGGAAGAAGAAACGGTAATCCTGCAAACTGGTCAGATATCCTTTGATGCTTCCACCTTTGAAATCTGGGGAGCCCTCCTGAATGGTGGTACACTTTGTCTGGCGGAACAAGAGAAGCTGGTAGATTATAAAGAGCTAGCAGCTTTAATAGAAAAGCAAAACGTTAATACCCTTTGGTTGACATCAAGTTTGTTTAATCAGATATTTACCGGTAACAATCATATATTTGACCGAATAAAGTACTTGCTTACAGGAGGAGAAAAGCTTTCAGAAAGTCATGTCAGGGCTTTTAAAGAGAAAAACCTCACCACAAGTCTGATTAATTGCTATGGTCCTACGGAAGGAACGACCTTTACCACTACCTATAGGATACCAGATACCTTTGACACACTCTGGATTGGTAAACCCATCAGCAACACCGAGGTCTATATCCTGCAGGATACCAGTCTGTGCGGGATTGATGTTCCAGGAGAGTTATGCATTGCTGGAGATGGTATTGCCAGAGGGTACTTAAATCAAGAGGAGGCTACCAGCCAGAAATTTATAAAGAATCCCTTTGGACCGGGGTTACTTTATCGCTCCGGAGATCTGGCGAGGTGGAGAAGTGATGGAAACCTGGAATATCTGGGACGTATGGATAGTCAGGTTAAAATCAGAGGTTTTCGAATTGAACCGGATGAAATAAAAACAGTTCTTGGGAAATTACAGGGTATTAATGATTGTGCAGTGGTTGTCAGAACGGATGAAAGACAGGATAAGGCTTTGTATGCATACCTATGCTCAGAAACCCTGCTGGATATGGAGTCTGTAAAGAACGAATTAGAGAAGGTACTTCCTCATTATATGATTCCCTCTTACTTTCACCAGATAGACAAAATTCCGGTAACAAAAAACGGTAAATTCGATGTGGGAGCTTTGCCGGTTCTGACACCAATGTTACAAGAGGCGTATATAGAACCTGCCAATGAGATGGAAAGGCTTATATGCCATATTTTCTCTGAAATCTTAGGTCTGGACCAGGTAAGTGCGGCAGCAGATTTCTTTCGAATTGGCGGACATAGTCTTAGAGTAGTGCAGGTTATAAACCGAATAGAAGAAGAAACGGGAGTGAGACTGTCAATCAAAAGGGTATTTGAAGAAAAGACTGCGCAGGCTCTGGCGAAATGCATTCAAAGTGAGCGTATGGAAAGGCGAAGGAAAGAATACAGCAGTATTCCAGTTGCAGAGTACAAAGAGTATTATCCCATGTCTTCTGCTCAAAAAAGGATTTATCTTATACAGCAGACAGATGAGGAAGGTACAGCCTATAATATGCCGGTATGCTATAAAGTCACAGGTGATTTGAAAGAGGCATCTGTAAAAGCCGCCTTACAGGAAATGGTGAAACGTCATGAAGTGCTAAGAACCAGATTGTTCCTGGAAAATGGTGAACTGCTGCAGCAAGTGCTTCAGGAAGGGGGAATGGATTATACCAGTGAGATAACTGGGAATAGTCTTGAGGAAGTAGTAAATGAATTCGTAAAGCCCTTTGACTTGGAACACGGGCAGGTGCTGCGTATGAAGTTAGCCAAAAACCCCGAAGGAACTTTTCTGTTAATTGATATGCATCATGCTGTCAGTGATGGGATGAGTATGGATATCTGGTGGAAAGAATTTAGAAAACTGTATAACCGGGAACTCCTTTCACCTGTGAAACGCCAATACAAAGATTACAGTGAATGGATGGCAGCCAGAGAGTTAACCAGGCAAAAAGATTATTGGGTGAAGGAATTTGAGGATGAAATTCCTGTTATGGAACTGCCTTATGATTACCGAAGAGGAAAGATAAGAAACTATCAGGGAGATGTGGTTAAAGATTTTTATCCGGTGGAATTAGCAGCTGCCATACAGCAGTTATGCCAAAAAGCAGGAATAACGGAATATATTCTTATGCTATCTGCCTGCATGATTACCATGGCTAAATACAGTGGTCAGGAAGATATCGTGATAGGTTCACCAATCAGTGGAAGAACACATAAGGATACAGAAGATATGCTGGGAATGTTTGTGAATACCCTCGCGATGAGAGGTTTTCCAAACGGAAATAAAACAGTGCTTGCTTTTCTTATGGAAATGAAAGAAAAATGTTTAAAAGCATATGAAAATCAGGATTATCCCTTTGAAGAACTGGTAAAAGAAATAGGCGGTAATCGTGATAATACCAGAAATCCTCTTTTTGACGTAATGTTTTCCCTGCAAAGTACCGAGTCAGTAGAAATAACCTTAGAGGAAAGCAAACTAACCCTTGTAGAAACCGGTCATCCTATTTCTAAATTTGATTTAACGATTGAAGTAAGTAAAACGAAGGATGTTTTTTTAGTGACAGCTGAATATGGAACGACTTTGTTTAAAAAAGAGACTATTGCAGGGATACTAAAGCATTATCAAGATATTATTAAGCAAATATGTGAGAATCCTGAGAAGAAAATATCTGAATTAGACCTTGTTACCAAAGAAGAAGAGAACATAATTCGGTATCAGTTTAATAATATGAAAGCTTCCTATCCAAGAGACAAAACTATAGTGGAACTCTTTGAAACACAGGTATTAGAAACTCCGGATAAGACGGCTTTGATTTATGGTGAGGATACACTGTCTTATCTTGAATTAAACAGGAAAGCCAACAAGGTTGCACATTGCCTTCGAAAGGAAGGAGTAAAGCCAGAAGATTTTGTTGCGATTATTGCCGGGAGAAGCCTTGAGATGGTAGTCGGAATCTATGGAGTCATTAAAAGTGGCGCAGCTTATGTGCCCATGGATCCAACATACCCGAAAGAGAGATTGAGGTTTATGATTGAGGATTGTAAACCAAAAGTACTTCTTATTTACTTAGAAGAGTCCAATACTGACGCACAGGTAGCAAACAGTGCCATAGAAGAGATAATAACAGAACATAATTGGCTGAAAGTTATTAATCTGGGTAAAGAAAGTAAAGTATGGCGGCAGGATGAATATAATCCTGTAAGAATCAATTCATCAGATAATCTTGCTTATGTTATTTATACCTCGGGTACAACGGGAAAACCCAAAGGAGTAATGATAGAACATAAGAGCCTGATAAATTTAGTTCTTGGGTTTGAGAAGATTTATAAGATAACAAAGGAAGATATCTTATTACAGTTTGCCAGTTTTTCTTTTGATCAGTCTGTATGGGAAATATTTCAGATTATTCTTCTTGGAGGAACCTTGTGTATGATAAGAGACCGACTCTATGAAGAAAAAGAAAACTTCCTGGGCTATATCCAGGAGAAGAAGGTTAGTATTGCTGGATTTACACCTGCTTTTCTGGCAGAATTTCATCCGGAAGATTTTAAGACCCTTCGGTTGTTACAGGCAGGCGGGGCAGAACTACGTGAGGATGTCTTGGAGAAATGGCTTGGAAAGGTGGAAATTGTAAATGCTTATGGACCTACGGAAAATACAGTAATTACATCCACTTATAACTGTAGCTTACACCGTCCTTCTATTCGGGTACCTATTGGAAAGCCGGATTATAATGTTGAGGTTTATATCCTGGCAGGAGATAAACTGTGCCCAGTGGGAATGCCAGGAGAATTATGTATTGCCGGAGATGGTTTGGCTAGAGGATATTTAAACCGGCCAGAGCTAACCAGAGAGAAGTTTATCCGGAATCCCTTTGGAGAAGGTAAGCTTTATCGGACAGGTGATTTGGCAAAGTGGCTGGCAGATGGGAACATTGATTATCTGGGAAGAATAGATGAGCAGATAAAGATCCGCGGTTTTCGGATTGAGCTTGGTGAAATTGAAAGCGTAATAAGAAAAATTGAAGGAATAAAAGACTGTGCAGTAATTGCAAAAAGAGATCATAGCGGTGATCTGGCACTATATGCTTTTATTACAGCAGCTTTGAACATTGATATAGGACTGCTGCGCAGAGATATTTCAGAATTTCTTCCAGGCTATATGATACCAGGATTCATACTTCAGATAGATGCAATACCTGTGACGGCCAACGGCAAGCTGGACAAGAGAAAGCTTACACAAATACCCATAGAGAAATCAAAGGGATACACAGAGCCCAAGACGGAAGAGGAAAGAGTAATATGCAGTACCTATGAAGATATATTAAATCAAAAAGAAATCAGTACAGAGGATACTTTTTTTGAGCTTGGCGGAGACTCTATTAAAGCAATCCGTATAGTTTCAAAACTAAGAGAATATGGATATCAGTTAAAAATAAGAGATATTTTAAACAATCTCTCTATAGCAAAATTAGCTAAGCTGGCAGAGAAAGCCTCACAACCAGAATATAATCAGGACGAAGTTAGTGGTATGGTTGCATACACGCCTATTATGATGTATTTTAAAAAGTTAGCACTAGCAAAACCGGAATATTATAACCAGTCTGTCATAATTGAAATACAACAGTTAAATAAAACAGCGCTTAAAGCAGCAATAAAAGCTCTGGTAATACACCATGATATGTTAAGGGCTGTATATAATGAAAAAGGTTTGTTCATAAGGAGCTGTGATGCACCAAACCTGTACGAGTATTATGAATACATCTTACCTGAGCTAAACGAAGAAAAGAAGGACTTTATAATTGCAAAAAGCCAGTACATTCAATCAACGATAAATTTATCAGAAGGTGCTCTTATAAAAACAGTTTTGTACGAAGAGAAAGATAAAGCTTATTTGCAATTTATCCTTCATCATCTGGTAGTAGATGCGGTATCCTTTAGAATCCTTCTGGAAGATTTTGAAACGGCATATCTTCTGGCAGAAAAGGAAGCTAAGATCCAGCTTCCCAAGAAGACACTATCCTATAAACAGTGGTCAGAACTTTTGCTGGAGTATGCTAAAAAAGAAGTTAATGAAGACAGAGTCTATTGGGATAAGGTATTAGAAGAGTTGCCATCTGGATTAATCCAAGGTCAAATCCAAGGCAGAACTGAGTATGAATGCATCTCGCTTCAATGGAGCAGGGAGATTACGAATCAGCTGATTAAGAGTTTTATACCAAAGAACAAGGTGAGTATCAATACGGTACTCCTTACCGCCTTTGTTATGGCAGTTCATAAGATGACGAAGCAGGACAAGGTGGCAGTGGAGCTTGAAGGTCATGGCAGAGAAGGAATACTGGAAGACAAGATTATTGACCGGACTGTAGGTTGGTTTACCAGCATACATCCAATCCTTTTGCCAGTTTGCAAAGACTTGGTGGAGACTTTTTATAGCACCAGGCGTATAGTTGAGAATGTACCTAAAAAAGGAGTTACTTATAACATTTTGAAGTATCTGACAGATGCTTCTTATGAAGAAACAATTGATATTAGCTTTAATTATCATGGAAGTTTTTCAGAAGGGGGGAAGGATACCAGAATTAACCTGTCAGAAATGCAGGTGGGAAGAACTATTGCAGAGGAAAATATTTGCTATCGTTCCATGGATTTGAATGGTTTAATAGAACAAGAAAAATTGAAATTTGAAGTTAGATATAACAAAGGGAAATACAGGAAAGAATTTATGGAAGGTATATGTGCTAACTTTAAGAACACTTTGGAAGACATAGCATCTATGACTGCTTCGTTGGCAATGGAAGAGGAAAAAATAACACTTCCTGTGGTGCTTCAGGAAGATATAAAGGTATATCTGCACCGAAGTTTACCTCTTTGTATTATTTTGGCATATGAGAACTATAAAGAATGGTATTATTCCAACTATATACAGATATTCTCCCAGCAGGAGGAAGTGGGCCTGACGGAATTAAATTATATGGAACCAAGAGATTCCTATGCAGACATTGCAGAGGTAATCTGCCTTGGATTTCCACTGTTCCGTGAGGAGGAGGATTTCATTACTTTTACCAGAGAACGGCTGAAACAAGGCTATTACCTGATTGCCAATGTGGATGAGGCAGAACTGAGAAATAAACATTCTTACAAACAGGAACACTACATCCATCCCTCTCTTATTTATGGCTATGATGATGAAAAGAAACAACTAAAAGGTATCGGTTTTGAGGAGTCTAGAATCTTTACTTATCTGGAATATGACTATGAGGAGATGCAGCAGGCATTTATAAATGGGAGGAAATATTACAAACTTGGTGCGCCTTGGTGTGAATGGTCAGCCGTACAATTGATCAAACCTAAAACACCGGAGAAGAAATATCTTTTTGATAAAAGAAAATTCTTAAGGGATTTACACGACTATGTTTATTCAGTGGCAGACAACCAAAGACTATATACCTTTGGTTATGAGCATGAAAATACCGCTTATGGTCTTCAAACCTATGAGGTTGTAATCGAAAGGCTGCAGCACAGGCTTCAAAAAGAGGAATTCGTAATTGACTACCGTGCGATCCATCTAATGTATGAACATAGGAAAGGATTATACCAAAGAATCAGTTATGCAGCAGAGAAGTATAAAGTAAGCAAAAGCATTACAAGAGAGCTTGCAAAATTACAGGAATTAGTGGAAGCTATGAATAAAGTCAGAGTCCGCTGGTTTCCAATAGACTATAAAGATGGATATGAGGATTCAGGTCATAAGGTGGTTTTACAAAAACTTATTGAGGAGCTGCAAAGCTTAAAAGAACAAGAACTGTCAGTTGTAACCAACCTGTATGAACTTTTAGCGCAGGAACTCAATGATTGATTTGCTCCGTTATTATAAGATAGTGCGGGTATTATAACCCGCACAAGGGAGGTATTATGATTATTAAAGATAAGATAAGAAGACTTCATTGCAATAGTACCATAAAAGAATTATTGGATCTGTTTATGGCAGATGAAACATGTGAATTGGTATATCTGGAAGAAGATAATAAGATAATGGGTGAGATATCCTATGCTAAAGTGGAACAGAGGCTGGGGGAGGGAGGCTGCTTTAAAGAAGAGGTGAAATCCTTGATTGGACAACCTTGTACTGCTGACTTTACTGGTTTTACAGAAGAGGAAACAGAGTATGAGATTATAAGAAAATTTATGGCCCAAAAGGAACTGCATTCGCTATTGGTATTACAAGAGGATGGAACGCCCCTTTATTCTGTGGTGGACGAATCACGCTTTCAAAGAAAAGAGAATCAAACCCGTATTGCTTTCGGATATCTTAAAGAATTGGAGATTGCGTTTGACAGTATTTTCAATTTTTATTTAACCAGTCATAAATTCGAAAAAATAGCTTTTTTACCAGGTGAAATAAGTGAACAGGTATATAACATGCTTTCTGACAGGAAGCGGATTGTGATGCTTGAAAAAGAGGAATTTCAAGAAAGTGATTATGACATCGTACTGGGAGCGGATGGAGGTTCTGACAATAACGCTTTATCCTGGTATCAGCTGCTGGTGCTGTTATATGATAGCATCTACAACGTATACAGCAAAGAAGATAATATGATAACGGAAGCATTAAAAAAGATATTGCCTTCTAATTTATGTATACTGCGTTGTCCCATGGTTATGGATTTAGAGCAGAAAACAGAGCGGGAGGCTCTTCTGGCAATGCATACAGAGAAGGACGAGGAATGGTTTCAATCCGATGAAGGAATCCAGGTATTTTGCGACGGACTAAAAGAATATGACAGAGAAAAGATTGATGAGATGATGGATTTTCAATTTATCGGAAACCATACGGGAGTCTATAATATGGATGTCAGAAATTCAATGCTCAATGTTATCGATGGAATTCGTTTTACGTCGGATACACCTTTTAGGTATAACCGGACAATTCACATGTTTGGACCGAGCACTTTGTTTGGTGTAGGCGTTGAGGATAAGCATACCATTTCCAGTTATGTGCAAAGATATGTAAATCATAAGTTTCCGGAGAAAAATATTCGAGTAGTGAACCATGGAGTACCAAGGGCAGATGATATAGACATAGCCAGGCTCATTCGCAGCACACCTGTAAAGTCTGCAGATATGATTGTTATAGTATACAGCAGATTGGAAGAAAATCATAATATCCGATGTGCTTTTGAAAAGATAAAATGTCTTGATGCTCATCAGATATTTGAAAGACCGCATGATATGGGTGAAATCTTTTTAGACACGACACACTGGAACCATAAACCCAATCGCAGAATAAGCGAATACCTGGTTGATGGATTTTTAGGAGATTGTATCCTGAACGATAATGGAATATACGATAATGTCCAAAAAAACCAAGTGATACATAATGCATTTTATACTAAGCTGTCTCAAGATAAGGAATTTTTAAAAAGTATAGAGGAATTAAAGCAATACCGTTTTCAGAATTCAAAAAAGACAGGGTGTATTATCATGAATGCCAATCCCTTTACCCTGGGACATCGTGGGTTGGTAGAAATGTCACTTAAGTATGTTGAAAATCTGTATGTTTTTGTATTGCAGGAGGATAGATCATATTTTTCATTTAAGGACCGGTTTGCTATGGTGAGGGAAGGCTGTAAGGACCTTAAGAATGTAAAGGTACTGCCAACAGGAAATGTGATGGCTTCAGCAGCCTTGTTTCCTGAATACTTCCAGCGGGAGCAACTTAAAAAAGAGGTGAAATTTGATATCCGTAAGGATATCACAGTAATGGCAGGCTTTATAGCACCGACACTGAATATTACCATGCGGTTTATGGGGACAGAACCAATATGTCCGATTACAAGACAGCTCGTTCAGCATACACAAGAGCTGCTTCCGTATTATGGAGTGCAGTTGGTGATATTTGATCGGATTGAAAAGGAAAACGAACCAATTAGTGCATCCTCTGTTCGTAAGTATCTGAAGGAAAGAAATGAGGAAGCCATGAGGAAAATTGTACCTGCAACCACCTATGAATATTTAATCAACAACTTTATGATGAAAGAAGAGGTAGCAGAATGAGTTCATAAAGGCTCATGGATATAGGAAAGCATGGCTGCAGATAAGGTTTCTGGTGATGATAGGGAACTTATATTAAAGAATCTTTACTTGTATGCATTATGAAATAGCTGTATATTTAGAAGGATATTAATACATCATGAGCCTGAGCGTAAGCGTAAGTATATATTGCAGAAGATGAAAAAGAGCAAGGGGTGTATTCCTGTAAGAAATAGTGGAAATTAACAATCGTTTGCCTTATAATGCTTATAGGGTTATACCTCTTTAAATGAGAGAAAGAGTTAAATGGAAGCAGAAGTAATCAAAGGAAGAGTTATTGGTGGCACAATATGAATTGGAATGAATTATTATCATTAGAGACCCAGGTTGAAAGAGAGAAAGAACCTGAAACTTTTGAAAAGTATCCCATAAGTGATTTGGAAAAGGATTATAAATCGATTATATCCAGCGCAGCATTTAGAAGATTACAAGATAAGACACAGGTATTTCCGCTGGATAAGAGTGATTTTGTCAGAACAAGACTGACACACTCCATTGAGGTCTCTACAATTGCAAGACAGCTGGGAATCATGATAACCAGAAATACGACTCCATATTTGCAGGAGTTTTTTAAGAATAACAGTGAAGTTACAGATGAAATACCAGTAATATTATCCTGTGCAGGATTGTTACATGACATTGGAAATCCGCCTTTTGGGCACTTTGGTGAAGTGGTTATAGGGGAATGGTTTAAGAAAGAATTCAAAAATGATAATTTCAGATACAAAGGCAGGCCTGTTGCCGAAATTCTGCATAAACAGATGCGGTTGGACCTGGAGAATTTCGAAGGTAATGCCCAGGCATTAAGAATTCTGTCTAAAGTAATGAACAGGCAAGAAGGTTATGAAGTAAATCTGACTTATGGTGTAGTAAATACGCTTATCAAATATCCAACCTCCTCTTTGGAATATAATTATGAGGATGAGGATATCAAGAAGCATAAACTTGGATATTTTTATTCAGAAAAAAGTACAATTGACCTGATTACTTCTGTAACGGGAACCAGGAAGGAGAAAGAATATGTACGCCATCCTCTTGTGTATTTAATGGAGGCGGCAGATGATATAGCATATTCAACTGCTGATTTAGAAGATGCAGTGAAGAAAGGATTGATTACTACAGAACAGTTCATTGAATACTTTGAAAGAGAGAGTATGGAAATCACTAATCCATTTCAAAAGAAATACTCCCAAGAGTTAATTGACGATCTAAAAAATCGTATGGATGCTAGCAGAAGTGTAGAAAAAGACCTAATTGCTTTTCAGAAGTGGATGGAACGTGTAAGGATGTGGTTGATGTATGCGGCTTCCTACAGATTTTCGAAAAGCTATGACGACATCATGGAGGGAGTATTTAAGAATGATTTGTTCTATGATACCAACCATCAGGAATCATTACGAATTCTAAAGGGAGCAATGAGTGAATTTGTATATGATAATAAAGGAATCATAAAGCTGGAATTATCAGCAAAGAAAATTATTAGTTCTTTATTGGATGATTTTGTTTATGCTGCGTTGCATTGGCAGGCAGAAAGTAAAACAGAGGAAGCAGAATATAAATTATCCAAAGCAGATAAGAAGCTCATAAATATCATTTCATCTAATTATAAGGAAGATTATTTGTGTGCAAAAACGGATGATGAAGCAGAGAATCTGTATTTAAGATTTCTTATGGTTACAGATTACATCAGCGGAATGACAGATTCCTATGCAAAAAATCTTTATCAGGAGCTAAATGGAATCTAACAAAGACTTTTGCAGAGTAACAGCATAAATATTAATATCGGAAAACTGCTTTTTCATAAAATATAGGTCATAACATTGGTTCATCCTCCTAAAGGTGTAGTATCACATATTTATTAAAATGACATATGATATGGTAAGATAGAAATGTGAGGAGACTGTACGTTGGACGATATGAATGCTTTCAACAAACAGGGTCATTATAATGACGAGTCTTTAACGGATGACGAGGTTTTATCCAGTGAAGAATTTGTAGTTCCACCTTCAGGTCCCGGCAACCAGGGACCTGGCTTCGGACCGGGACCAGGTCAGAGACCAGGACCAGGGCCAAGACCACCGATGCCGGGACCAGGACCAGGGCCAAGACCACCGATGCCGGGACCAGGACCAGGGCCGAGACCACCGATGCCGGGACCAGGACCAGGGCCAAGACCACCGATGCCGGGACCAGGACCAGGGCCGAGACCACCGATGCCGGGACCAGGACCAGGGCCGAGACCACCGATGCCGGGACCAGGACCAGGGCCGAGACCACCGATGCCGGGACCAGGACCAGGGCCGAGACCACCGATGCCGGGACCAGGACCAGGGCCAAGACCACCGATGCCGGGACCAGGACCAGGGCCGAGACCACCGATGCCGGGACCAGGACCAGGGCCAAGACCACCGATGCCGGGACCAGGACCAGGGCCGAGACCGCCGATGCCGGGACCAGGACCAGGGCCGAGACCACCAATGCCGGGACCAGGACCAGGGCCGAGACCACCACAGCCTATGGTACCACCGCCTAATTTTATACCGGAACTGCCGAATAACACAGAAGGTCCGGAAGCTTTCCGATTAGGTGGACAGTTAGGTGGAGGGAACCTATGGATATGTTTGTATCGAAATACCTTTATGTGGTTGATAAACGGTAATAGTTTCTGGTTTTACCCTACCTTTATCGGAAGAAATCATGTTGAAGGCTTCCGGTGGAGAAGGAATACATGGGTTTATGAACGTATCAATTTAAGATTGATATTCTTTTTCCTTTGTTTTTAAATAGTAGTTGGATAAACATCCAACTTGTAATTCTCAATAATAGCCAGTCAATTTGACTGGCTATTTGCATACTTTTGTATACGACTTTGGAACAATTGAATATAGTTATGAATTATAGCTGGATGGAAGATGTTGTAAGCTGTTTTTTCTGACGTGTTCATTATTTCACGATACAAAGAAAACCCTGTATTTTAAAGCGTTTTCACATAATGAGGAAAAGATTGGGATTCCTAATGTGTAGGTCAATAGTACTAACCCTGTTTCTTTTATTTTTCGATATAATATGATAGAATATAACAAAAGGGGTTTATGAGGGAGACTTAAACAACAATGGACGACACCCGCAGGGAGATACTAAATAATATTCGCAGAAAAAAACGTGTCAAACGCTTAAGACAAGCGATAATCATAGCTGTAATCTGCAGCATTTTACTACCAACAATACTTTGCGTTGTTTTATTTAATAGAATTAATACCTTAGAGAGAAAAATAAATCAGCTGGCAGCTGGAAATTCCAGTTCGCAGGAACAAGCTGAGTTAATAGAAAAAAATTTGTATTATCAGGCAGAAGATTATTCATCTTCACTTGAAGAATCGGAACAAAACAGTTATAATAAGGAAGAGATATCTGCCGCAACCAAACAAGGGGATATAGCTGCGTCTGAAAATACTGCAGGCATTTTTGCCACGAAGGCTGATAACAAAGCAATAGACAGCAATTATGCAGCAGGAGCAGAGACGACAGAAAAGCCCTCCGGAAGCAATACTTCGACTAAAAATACCGGTAAAGAGATCACTGAGAATCAGGGAAGCAATATACGAACTGATGAGGTTAAGGTTAGTGAAAAGGACAGGAAAAAGTATGCAGGGAAAGAAGTATACCTGACTTTTGACGATGGCCCCAGTAGCAATACCAGTGAGATATTAGATCTTTTAGCTGAGTACCAAGTTAAGGCAACCTTTTTTGTAATTGGTAAGACAGATGAACAATCCCAAGAATTATATAGGAGAATAGTCGAGGAAGGGCATTCCATAGGTATGCACTCCTATTCGCATGACTATAAACAGATATATAAATCTCAGAAAGCTTTTGAGACTGATTATAAACAAATAAAGAAATTGATATATGATACAACCGGCGTAATGACAGATTTATACCGTTTTCCCGGTGGAAGCGGGAATACAGTCAGCGGTGCAGATATGTCCATCTTTATTCGTTTTCTTGGCAAGGAAAAAGTTAATTATTACGATTGGAATGTTGCAAGTGGTGATGCGACAGGTGTTAATTATTCACCTGAACAATTATCCGAAAATGTTCTTGAGGGTATTGCAGATCATTCAAGGTCCATCGTTTTATTACATGATACAGATAAGAAGGGGAATACAGTCACATCCCTTAAAACCCTGCTCAGTACGCTCACGCAATGTGATGCAAAGCTTCTGAAATTAGATAATACTGTTAAACCTATACAACAAGTTAGGAGTAGTTCATCAGAACTTAACAATAAGTAATTACATAGGAGGAATCTTAAATGGGCTTTTTTAAAGATTTTAAAGATGATTTATCACAGGCAGTGAATGAACTGTTACCGGAAGAAGTTTTAGAAAGTGAGAAAGAAGGAAATACTTCAGGAGAGAAGGACAATGTTCTGAGGGTTGAAGGCGAAGAATCTGTTGCAGCAACCGAAAGTGATGTACAGGCAGATACCAGTACAGATTCAGTTGAAACAAGCGAAGAAGACAATGTTGATAAAGAATTACTAGAAGCTTTGTTGACAAACGAAACTGATGTAGAAGAAGTGAAGAGCCAGGAACTTGCAGCAGCTTTAGAAGAAGAGGAAAAGGAAGACCAGGATACCGCAAATGCTGATGAGGTAACAGTTATTGCTAAAAGCACTGTAATAAGCGGTAACTTGAGCACAGATGGTTCTCTTGAAGTAATCGGAACAATTAAAGGTGATATTGACTGTAAAGGTAAATTGTCAGTAATTGGTAAAGTTACTGGTAATTGTTCGGCAGCAGAAGTATATATTGGGGCAAAACGATTCGAAGGCGCTATCAGCAGTGAAGGTAATGTAAGAATCGGACTCGGTACAGTAATCATCGGCGATGTACTTGGTACAGAGTGCTACATAGCCGGTGCGGTGAAAGGTGATGTGGATATTAATGGTCCTGTCGTAATTGATTCCTCCGCTGTTATTAAAGGAAACATCAAAGCTGCTTCCATCCAGATTAATACTGGAGCTGTAATCGATGGATTCTGCTCACTGTCTTATGCGTCCGTTAATATTGATAATATTTTTGAATAACTGGAGGTATATTAAATGAACAGATATAAAAGAGTCTTACTGAAATTAAGCGGAGAGGCTCTGGCCGGCGATAATAAAACTGGGTTTGATGAAGCTACCTGTATAAAGGTTGCTAATCAGGTAAAACAACTGGTGCAGGAAGGCATCCAGGTTGGTATTGTCATTGGTGGAGGTAACTTCTGGAGAGGAAGAACCAGTGAAACAATTGACCGTACAAAAGCTGATCAGATAGGTATGCTGGCAACTGTTATGAATTGTATCTATGTTTCGGAAATCTTCCGGTTTGTAGGAATGAAGACTCAGATACTTACACCTTTTGAATGTGGTTCAATGACAAAGATTTTTTCCAAGGACAGAGCAAATAAATATCTGGACAAAGGTATGGTTGTTTTTCTTGCTGGTGGTATAGGACATCCATATTTTTCAACAGATACCGGTGTAGTATTACGTGCGGTTGAATTGGAAGCCGATATCATTTTAATGGCAAAAGCAGTGGATGGTGTTTATGACAGTGATCCGAGAACGAATCCTGATGCAAGGAAGTATGACGAGATCAGCATTCAGGAGGCTCTGGATAAAAAACTTGCTGTTGTGGATTTATCGGCAACCGTATTGAGCTTGGAAAATAAAATGCCTATGCTTGTGTTTGCTTTAGAAAAAGAAGACAGTATCATCAAAGCTGTCAGGGGTGAATCTGACGGAACAATCGTTACAGCTTAACAGGCTGTGAATTTAATAAAGTTATTATAATGATAGGAGATACATTTATGGATGCTAGATTGGAACAATACGAAAGCAAAATGACGAAAACACTGGATAACCTGAGAGAGGAATTTTCAACAATTCGTGCAGGCAGAGCAAACCCTCATTTACTCGACAAACTTAGAGTGGACTATTATGGTACACCCTCAGCCTTGCAATCAGTAGCTAATATCTCAGTTCCTGAACCCAGAGTCATTCAAATTCAGCCATGGGAGAGCAAATTGATAAAAGATATTGAAAAGGCTATTATTGCATCTGACTTGGGACTGACACCGAATAATGACGGAAAAGTAATCAGATTAGTATTCCCTGAACTTACTGAGGAAAGAAGAAAAGATCTGGTAAAGGATGTTAAGAAGAAATCCGAAAATGCAAAAGTTGCTATCCGTAATATCAGAAGAGATGCCAATGATACAATTAAGAAGCTGAACAAAAACAGTGAAATTTCCGAAGATGAAGTTAAGGTATTAGAAGACAGCATTCAGAAAACCACAGATAAATTCATTGTTGATGTAGAGAAAATTACAGAAGACAAATCAAAAGAAATACTTACAGTATAATAATATGATATTGACAAGGACTGCTCCAAAATTCAAAGAAAACTCTTGGTAATTACAAAAGTTTCTGGATCTTTGAAGCAGTCTTTTTCAGTTGGAGGTCTCCAAGGGGGATATTAATTTGGATAATAAAATACCAAGACATGTGGCAATTATATTAGATGGAAATGGTCGTTGGGCGAAGAAAAGAATGATGCCCAGAAATTACGGTCATGTACAGGGAAGTAAAACAGTTGAAAACATTTGCGAAGAAGCATATAATATGGGAGTGGAATATCTTACTGTATATGCTTTTTCGACAGAAAACTGGAAAAGACCAAAAGAAGAAGTTGAGGCCTTGATGAAACTCCTGCGCAGTTATCTGAAGAACTGCCAGAAGACCAGCAGCAAGAATAATATGAAGGTAAGGGTGCTGGGAGAATTAAGCGGCTTGTCGGAAGAAATCAGAAAGAGCATATATGAACTGGAAGAAGTCTCTTCAAAAAATACAGGATTAAATTTCCAGGTAGCCCTTAATTATGGCGGAAGAGATGAAATCGTAAGAGCAATTAAAAAACTGGCATTGGATTGCAAGGAGAATAAGCTTGAGGTATCAAATATTGATGCGGCTTTGTTTTCGGAGTATCTGGATACCAGAGGAATACCGGATCCCGATTTGTTAATACGAACCAGTGGTGAAACGAGGATATCCAATTTTCTTTTATGGCAGTTAGCCTATACGGAGTTTTATTTTACAGATACATTATGGCCGGATTTTAACCGGGAAGAGTTAAGAAAAGCTATCGAATATTATAGCAACAGAGATAGAAAATACGGTGGAATTAAGGAAGATTGAATACTAGGAGGTAACACATGTTTTGGGTAAGATTTCGCAGTTCGGTCATACTAATGGTTATAACCCTGGCGGTAATCCTATTGGGAGGAGATGCATTATTTGCTGTGGTTCTAGCCATATCTATCGTCGGTATGACTGAGTTGTATAAAACAGTGAACCTTCAAAAGTCGCCCATAGGATTTACCGGTTATGGGGCGGCATTCTTGTATTTTATTTTGATACGTTTTGGTTTGGATGAATACCAACCCTTTTTGTTTATTGGCTTTTTATTGGCCTTGATGTTGGTATATGTATTTTCTTATCCAAAGTTCCGTACAGAAGAAATTACTATAGCATTCTTTGGATTATTCTATGTAGCCGTTATGCTAAGTTATATATACCAGGTACGAATTGCTGAGAACGGATTTTATCTGGTATGGCTTATATTTATTGGTGCATGGGGATCTGATACCTGCGCATATTGTGTGGGGATGTTATTTGGAAAACATAAAGGTTTTATGAAGTTAAGCCCTAAAAAGTCGATTGAGGGCTGCATTGGAGGTGTACTGGGAGCTGCATTACTGGGAGCCCTGTATGCATTAATCATAAAAAATCGTTTGGGGAATTTCGAAAATCCCTGGCTTACCTTTGCGTTAATCTCCGGTGCTGCAAGCATTATCTCACAATTAGGAGATTTGGCGGCTTCGGCAATTAAGAGAAACCATGATATCAAAGATTATGGAACACTAATACCAGGACATGGCGGGATTTTAGATCGTTTTGACAGTATTATTTTTGTGGCTCCCATAGTATATTTTCTCTCAGTAATAGTGTAGCTATGAGCGCTTCCAAAGGCAGGCTTGAAACAAAAGCATGTTTCTATAATCGGATGGGCGGCAGCAAAGAGAGCTGCCTTTTATCGGAAATTTAAGATGCAATTTCCGATAAGTTATATTATAGAAACAAAAGCAAGTTTCTATAATCGATTGACGGCAGCAAAGAGAGCTGCCTTTTATCGGAAATTTAAGATGCAATTTCCGATAAGTTATATTATAGAAACAAAAGCATGTTTCTATAATCGGATGGGCGGCAGCAAAGAGAGCTGCCTTTTATCGGAAATTTAAGATGCAATTTCCGATAAGTTATATTATAATAAACATCAGCAGGTATAAAACAACTGTAATGAAAGAGGTTATCATGAAGTATATATCCATTCTGGGGTCAACAGGGTCAGTCGGAACACAAACACTGGAGGTGGTTCGAGAGAATCCAGATATAAAGGTAGTTGCCCTGGCAGCTAACAGCAGCATTACCTTGCTGGAGGAACAGATCAGAGAATTTGCCCCTTCCCTAGTGGCGGTGTATGACGAAGCCTTAGCGAAGGAGCTGGCAAGCCGAGTGAAGGATACGAAGGTGTCCATTCTTGCGGGTATGGATGGACTGATAGCATGCAGTACAATAGCAGAAGCTGAAATTGTTGTAACAGCTTTGGTGGGTATGATTGGAATAACTCCCACCATCGAAGCCATTAAGGCTGGAAAGGATATTGCCCTTGCCAATAAGGAGACACTTGTTACGGCTGGCCATATCATAATGCCTTTGGCAAAAAGTTGTAATGTACATATCCTACCTGTTGACAGTGAACATTCTGCCATATTCCAGGCCTTAAACGGTGAAGGAAATAATGCAGTTGAACGTATTATCCTGACTGCCTCCGGCGGACCTTTTCGAGGAAAAAAGAAAGAAGACTTAAAAAATATCCAGGTGGAAGATGCTTTGAAGCATCCTAACTGGACGATGGGCAGAAAGATTACCATTGATTCTTCAACTATGGTAAATAAAGGTCTTGAGGTAATAGAAGCAAGATGGTTATTTGATGTGGAATTGGAGAAAATACAAGTAGTTATACAACCACAGAGTATTATTCATTCCGCAGTTGAATTTATGGACGGCAGTATAATTGCACAGATGGGAATGCCTGATATGAAACTGCCGATTCAATATGCTCTTTTTTATCCTTTTAGACGTCAGCTTAAAGGAGAACGGCTGGATTTGTTTAAACTGGGAAGACTTGATTTTTATGAGCCGGATTACGAAACCTTTGAGGGACTTAAACTGGCTTACAAGGCAGCCAAAACAGGGGGAAGCATGCCAACTGTATACAATGCGGCCAATGAATTTGCAGTTGCCAGATTTTTGAACAGAGAAATAGCTTATATGGATATAACAGATTTTATCAGAGAAGCTATGGAAGCTCATCGGTTCAGGGAAAATCCTGACGTTAATGAGATTCTGTCCACTGAAGCAGAGACTTATGAATTCCTGAAACACAGAATGCATAAATAGATAAGACAAAAATTAATCATTTTCTGATACAGTCAACAATAAATATGGTGTAAGCACACTTAGTTAGGAGTAAGCATGAACATAATTATAGCAATAGTAGTATTCAGTGTCTTGATTGTTATCCATGAGCTCGGACATTTTTTGCTGGCAAAATCTAATGGTATTTATGTTACAGAATTTTCAATCGGTATGGGACCAAGAATTCTGTCAATGGTTAAGACACCAAAAGGTTACCGATTGAGAGGGCTTCTGTCACCTGGTGATTTTGCCGCAGCCAACAGGGAGCTGGAAGCAACAATCTATTCCATAAAGATTCTTCCTATCGGTGGATCTTGTATGATGCTTGGAGAAGACGATACCGTAGAGGATGAGAGAGCTTTTAATAAGAAAGGTGTTTGGGCAAGAATATCCGTTATTCTGGCTGGACCTATCTTCAATTTTATTTTAGCTTTTATCCTTGCTTTGATTATTGTGGGGATGCAGGGATATGACCCTGCCAAAATTGCAGCTGTTAAAACACCTGCAGCAGAAGCCGGATTGCAGGAAGGTGATGTAATCACTAAGATCAATGGCAAGAATATAGACCTGTCAAGAGAGCTTAGGATGTATCTGTATGTGAATCCTCTTAGTGAAGCAGGAGTCGACATAACCTATCAAAGAGACGGAGAGGTTCATAAAACTACGGTGGACCCTGTTTTTGTAAAGACCTATATGCTGGGATTTTATTATGCAGACGGTACCAAACCCATGATAAGAGAACTGATGGAAGGCTATCCAATGGAGAAGGCTGGATTTAAAGCAGGGGATGTCATCACTGGTATTAATGGAGTAGCTGTTGCTACAAGAGATGAATTAATGGCATACCTGAAAGAAAATCCTCTATCAGATAAAGCAATTACCGTTTCGTTTTTACGAGATGGTGCTGAGAATACCGTTTCAGTTACTCCGGAGCTCTCAGGACAGGGATATGACCTTGGCCTTTCTTTAGATAGCAGCATAGTTAAGGTTAGTGGTCTGGATGTTATCAAATACAGTTATATAGAAGTGAAGTATTCGATTGTCAGTACCATTGATAGCATTGGTTTGCTGATCAGGCAAAAAGTATCGGCTGATGAGCTGGCAGGTCCCGTTGGCATTGTTGGTATGATAGGTGACATCGTACAAGGTACAAAAGACAGCGGTTTCACAGCAGTCTTTTTAAGTCTGGCAAGTTTTAGTATTCTTCTTAGCGCTAACCTAGGTGTTATGAATCTTCTGCCTATTCCGGCCCTGGATGGTGGCAGACTGGTATTCCTGCTGATTGAAGTATTCAGAGGAAAACCGATAGACCAGACCAAAGAAGGAATCGTGCATATGATTGGTTTCATAGCTTTGATGATTCTTATGGTATTTGTAGTATTTAATGATTTAAGCCGTATATTCTAATTATTAGGATCTGCAACTAGTACAGCAGTAGATCATGGTTGAATTTTAGAAGGGCTGCTGCTGATACAATTTGCAGCAGCCCTTTTTTGTGGTAGCTTAAGTCTGTCCAGCATATGTTAAAGAGGGGGATAGCATAATTTGGACTTCTGTAAGACTTGCGGTATGACGAGGTATAAGGTATAATGAAGTTCATTTTTATTTGCTTAACCATAGTGACCGCAGAGAAAAGCCAAAATACAACATATGCTGATTACCAGAAGAGATGGTTTAAGAGTAAAAGATGTGTATAGAACATTTGTGTTTACATGTGCGCTGTAGCACACAGACAGGAGTTTATATGAGAAAAGAGACAAAAGTTATAAGGATTGGCAATAAAGCCATTGGCGGAGGCAATCCGATTCTTATTCAGTCTATGACAAATACAAAAACAGAAGATATTGCAGCTACCATAGAACAGATAAATAAGCTGGAGGCTGCAGGCTGTGATATCATACGTTGTGCGGTACCTACCCTGGAGGCAGCAGAAGCGATAAAAGAAATCAAGAAAAGTATACATATCCCACTGGTTGCGGATATTCATTTTGATTACCGTCTTGCTATTGCCGCAATAGAAAACGGTGCGGATAAGGTAAGAATAAATCCAGGCAACATAGGTGGCACTGAGAAACTAAAAGCAGTGGTGGATGCTGCAAAGCTTAAGAATATTCCAATCAGAGTAGGAGTAAACAGCGGTTCTCTGGAAAAAGAGCTGGTAGAGAAATATGGTGGGGTAACGCCGGAGGGACTGGTGGAGAGCGCACTTGATAAGGTACATGCCATTGAAGCCATGGGTTATGATAATCTGGTAATCAGTATTAAATCTTCGGATGTCTTAATGTGTATCAAAGCGCATGAATTGATTGCAGATAAGAGCAGCTATCCTCTGCATGTTGGTATTACAGAATCCGGAACCTTGTTATCGGGAAATATCAAATCAGCGGTGGGACTTGGTGTAATGTTATATGAAGGTATCGGTGATACCATCAGGGTATCTTTGACCGGTGACCCTGTTGAAGAAGTAAAATCAGCGAAACTGATACTGAAAGCCCTTGGTCTTAGAAAAGGCGGTGTAGAATTGGTATCCTGCCCTACCTGTGGAAGAACCCAGATCGATCTGATAGGTCTTGCAGGACAAGTAGAAGCAATGATACAGGAATTCGACCTGGATATAAAAGTTGCAGTTATGGGGTGCGCTGTAAATGGACCCGGTGAGGCGAAAGAAGCAGATATTGGAATTGCAGGAGGCCGGGGGGAAGGAATTCTGATTAAAAAAGGTAAGGTAATAAAAAAAGTTCCTGAAGATAAGCTGTTAGAGACCTTACGGGAAGAGTTACTGGCCATGAAAGCAGCTTTATAATAAGTTCAGCAATTTAGCAGGAAAGAGGCGTAACACATGGGAATGCTTTTTTTTGAAGTATTCGATCAACTTCATGATATCCCGCAGGAGTACACGAACCTTTTCAAAGAGGTTACCGTCGAAAAAGTCTGCGTTTCCAAATCAAGGTCTGAAATAAAAATATATTTGGACAGCAGCAGACTGATCCAGCGAAGAGAGATAAAGCGAATGGAGCAGCTGGTGAAGCAAAGATTGTTTGCTTCAACACCGGACGCTGTCTGTTTTCAGGAGAATTACCAGCTGTCGGCACAATATACTCCCAAGAATCTCTTTGACGCATACAAAGAGAGCATATATTCGGAGTTCAGGGAGCGAAGTATCCTGGAATACAATATCTTTGAATTGTCTGAGATTAATTTTGAAGACAATAAGATAATTTTTACTTGTGAGGATAATTTTCTGATAAGGAAAGTAGCTCCTGATTTTCAAAAGCATTTAACCTGTATTTATGAGAAATTCAATCTGAAGGTAGCAGTCGTATTTGATTATTATGAACCGGCAGTCAAAGAAAAACAACAAGCCTACGAATTTGTTAAGGTAGCAGGCGTTTCGGTAAAGGATAGCCAGGATGATGATAATGAAGCAAGTAGCAATCATGGAAATAACAGTGACGGTCAGGCGATGGAGCCGTCAAATGATAAAGCTGTTAAAGCCGTAAAAGAAGAAAGCAAAGGCGAAAAGAGTAAGAGCGGCGGCTTTCATTTCGGAGAGAAAGAGAAGCCTAAATATACTCCCAAAAAGGTTATCAATGATCCTGATATTATCTTTGGAAGAGGTTTTGAAGGCGAGGCAATTCCTATTGCTGACATCCAGGATGAAATTGGTGAGGTAGTAATCAGAGGTCAGATTTTAAATACAGAAGTAAGAGAGCTTCGAAATGAAAAGACACTATTTATATTTACGATTACAGATTTTACGGATTCCATCTCTGCTAAATTATTCTTAAAAACAGAAGAAGCTGCAGAAGTTACCAGTGTTATTAAAAAAGGAAAATTCTTCAAGTTAAAGGGTATGGCTTTGCTGGATAAATACGACAGAGAGGTATCCTTAAGTTCCATCGTAGGTATCAAAACAATTCCTTCCTTTACGGTAAAACGAATGGATACCAGTACGGAAAAACGTGTTGAACTTCATGCCCATACAATGATGAGCGATATGGATGCTGTTGTGGATGCCAAAGAATTAGTAAAAAGGGCATTTGAATGGGGACATAAAGCTATTGCAATTACAGATCACGGTGTGGTTCAGTCTTTTCCAGAAGCCAATCATGCTCTTAGCAAGTGGGATTATCCGGAATCTGAATGGGACAGATTAAAGCAATTTAAAGTAATTTATGGTGTTGAAGCCTATCTGGTAGATGATTTGAAAGAAATCGTCGTTCATCCAAGAGGGCAGACATTATCCGATACATATGTGGTGTTTGATATTGAAACCACTGGTTTCGGACCGGTCAAAGACAAGATTATTGAAATTGGTGCTGTCAAAGTAAAAGATGGTTCCGTTATTGATAAATTCAGCACTTTCATAAATCCGGAAATCCCTATTCCACAGAGAATAGAGGAATTAACAGGAATAAATGACGACATGGTTATCGGGTATCCGACAATAGATGCAATCTTGCCGGAGTTTCTTGCCTTCTGTGAAGGAACGGTTCTCGTAGCCCATAACGCTTCCTTTGATGTGAGTTTTATTCATAAAAAAGCGGAAGCACTTGGAATTGAAACAGATTTTACTGTAATTGATACGGTGGGAATGGCCAGGATGCTGTTGCCTAATCTGAATAATTATAAATTGAATACAGTTGCCAAAACCTTGAGCATTTCACTGGAAAATCATCATAGAGCAGTTGATGATGCAGGAGCAACAGCTGAGATATTCATGAAATTTCTTCCGATGTTAAAAGAAAAAGGTGTTACGGTCTTGGATGAAATTAACCCCTTAGGCAAGCTTACGCCGGATGCTATCAAAAAATTGCCGACCTACCATGCAATTATCCTGGCCCAGAGTGATGTGGGAAGAGTGAATCTATATAAACTTATTTCCTTATCACATATAGATTACTATCAGAAGAGACCGCGTATTCCCAAGAGCTTATTTATGGAGAACAGGGAAGGGCTGATTATTGGCTCTGCCTGTGAAGCCGGTGAGTTATACCAGGCGATACTAAGAGAGCAGCCCCAGGAAGAAATAAATAAGCTGGCAGAGTTTTATGACTATCTGGAAATCCAGCCCTTGGGCAACAATGAATTTATGATTGAGAGTGAGAAAATCAACATAAATTCCATGGAAGAGATCATGGATATAAATCGCCGAATCGTCAGACTGGGTGAAGAGTTCAATAAACCGGTGGTGGCTACCTGCGATGTGCATTTCATGGATCCGGAGGATGAAATCTACAGAAGAATTCTGTTATATGGAAAAGGAATGAAAGACGCGGATAACCAGGCGCCCTTGTTCTTTCGCACTACAGAGGAAATGCTTGAGGAATTCGCTTATCTGGGAAGAGAGAAAGCATATGAAGTGGTCGTAACCAATACCAATCTGGTTGCAGACAGAATTGAGAAGATATCTCCGGTGCGTCCGGATAAATGTCCTCCGGTAATTGAGGATTCCGATAAAACACTTAGAGATATCTGTTATAACAAAGCACATTCCATGTATGGTCCCAATCTGCCAAGACAGGTGGAAGAAAGACTGGAGCATGAACTTCGCTCTATTATAACCAACGGTTTTGCCGTTATGTATATCATAGCACAGAAACTGGTATGGAAATCCAATGAAGATGGTTATCTGGTAGGTTCCAGAGGTTCGGTAGGCTCCTCCTTTGTTGCCACCATGTCCGGTATTACGGAAGTAAATCCTTTGGCAGCACATTATTATTGCAGTCACTGTTTTTATTCTGATTTCGAGTCCGAGGAAGTAAGAGCCTACGCAGGCAGCAGTGGCTGTGATATGCCGGATAAAGCCTGCCCTGTATGCGGAAATCCGCTAAGCAAGGACGGACATGATATCCCCTTTGAGACCTTCCTTGGGTTTAACGGCGATAAGGAACCGGATATCGATCTTAACTTCTCTGGAGAATATCAGAGTAAAGCCCATGATTATACAGAGGTCATCTTTGGTGAAGGTCATACTTTCAGAGCAGGGACGATTGGTACACTGGCAGATAAGACTGCCTATGGTTTTGTACTTAAATATTATGAAGAGCATAATCAGCATAGAAGAAAAGCAGAAATTGAACGCATAGTTGGCGGCTGTGTAGGTGTAAGACGAACCACCGGACAGCATCCCGGAGGAATTATCGTACTTCCCCATGGGGAAGAGATCTACTCCTTTACCCCGGTACAGCGTCCTGCAAACGATATGACTACGAAAACCATAACCACTCATTTTGATTACCATTCCATTGATCATAACCTGTTAAAGCTTGATATTCTGGGGCACGACGATCCGACCATGATTCGTATGTTAGAAGATCTTACGGGAGTGGATGCGAAAGGGATAAGGCTGGACGAGGAGAAAGTACTTTCTCTGTTTGACAACCTGAGTGCCCTGGGGATCAAGCCGGAGGATTTAGGAGGCTGTGATCTAGGATGTCTGGGCGTTCCGGAATTTGGTACAGATTTCGTTATGCAGATGCTTCGTGATACAAAACCGAAGAATTTCTCAGATCTGGTGCGTATCTCCGGATTATCCCATGGGACGGATGTATGGCTTAACAATGCTCAGACCCTTATTACAGAAGGAAAATGTACCCTTGGTTCTGCAATTTGTACCCGTGATGATATTATGACTTATTTAATCAATACGGGTGTGGACAGTGGTCATTCCTTTAAAATAATGGAGAGTGTACGTAAGGGTAAGGGACTGACAGCAGAAATGGAAGAGGAGATGCTTGCAGCCGGAGTTCCTGATTGGTATATCTGGTCCTGTAAAAGGATTAAATATATGTTCCCCAAGGCTCATGCGGCAGCTTACGTTATGATGGCCTTCCGTATTGCATATTTTAAGGTATATTATCCTTTGGCTTATTATGCAGCTTATTTCTCAATACGTGCCTCGGCTTTTAACTATGAATTGATGTGCCTTGGCAGAGAACGCCTGGAACGTCATATGGCAGATTATAAGCGAAGAGGAAATGAGCTGAGCAAGAAAGAGCAGGATACCTATAAGGATATGAAGATTGTTCAGGAAATGTATGCAAGAGGATTTCAGTTCGTTCCAATTGATATCTATTCGGCAAAAGCTCATCATTTTCAGATTGTAGACAACAAACTGATGCCTTCCTTAAGTACCATTGACGGTTTGGGAGATAAGGCAGCTGATGCGGTAGTAGAAGCAGCTAAAAATGGTAAATTCCTCTCCCGGGATGATTTTAGAAGCCGTTGTAAGGTAAGTACCACAGTAGTGGATTTAATGAATGATTTGGGGCTGTTTGGAGATCTTCCGGAGAGTAATCAGATATCCTTAATGGATTTCCTTCAATAAAAGTTTAATCCATGGCTTTGGAACAGCAAGAAAGGCTGTTTAAGCCATGGGTTTTTTAGTACTGTTTTTCAGCTGTCTGTCGGTTAAAAAAAGGTTGTATAGTGCTATAAGAAGAGCGATTACTACAATAAGAGAAGCACTTATCGTGAGATTGGCATTTATAAAGTCCGTAAAATAGTTTATCGTCACCAGGAGAATTCCCAGAATACAAAGAAACATACCTGTACGTGTAAAAATAAGAGCTTTTTTCATTATAAACCCAGCCTTTCGCAGTTTTTTTCGTTGATAAAAAACGGAAATGAAGTATTTCAATAAATGAAGATGTGTTAAGAATACCATTATATGGAATGAAATGCAAATGATTTCATATTCTTCAGTGCGTCTTATGGTGTTCTTTAGAAAAGCTGTGATGGAATAACATCAGCATCGGATTGTAGCCTTTTGATTTTATTGACAAAGAACTAATATCTGCTTATAATAAATTACTAGTACTACCTTGCATAAATTTCACATGATTCAGCACCCTCTGTTTGCACTGATTTTGCGTTATCGTCAATCAGTGTTGGAATTGCTGCGCCTCATTCCTCTGCCTTGCATTAACTAAAAATCAGGTATTGTTATGAAGTGGAATTTACGCAAGTCAGTACCAGCGGACTTATATTTGCTGAATTCAGTTTATTTTCGGAATAAACGAAAACCAGGCTTATATACAATTATAAAAAAACATAAATGAATTAAGAACCATTATTTATACACAGGAGGCAAATAGTGTGAAGGCTTACGGAGTAAATGAACTGAGAAAGATGTTTCTGGATTTTTTTGAAAGCAAAGGTCATCTTAAAATGGACAGCTTTTCTTTGGTTCCCCAGAATGACAAAAGTTTATTATTAATCAATTCAGGTATGGCACCTTTAAAACCATATTTTACAGGTCAGGAGTTACCGCCAAGAAATCGTGTAACCACCTGCCAGAAATGTATTCGTACCGGTGATATAGAGAACGTTGGTAAAACTGCAAGACATGGTACGTTTTTTGAAATGTTAGGAAACTTCTCTTTTGGTGATTATTTTAAAACAGAAGCCATTCATTGGTCCTGGGAGTTCTTAACAGAGGTGGTTGGTATAGATCCTGACCGATTATATCCTTCTGTATATGAAGAAGATGATGAAGCTTTTGAAATCTGGAACAAAGAAATCGGTATTGCACCGGAGAAAATATTCCGCTTTGGTAAGAAAGATAATTTCTGGGAGCATGGTGCTGGCCCTTGTGGTCCCTGTTCTGAGATTTATTATGACCGTGGTGAGAAATATGGATGCCACAGTGAAGACTGTACGGTAGGCTGTGATTGTGACCGTTATATTGAAGTATGGAATAATGTATTTACCCAGTTTGAGAGTGATGGCAATGGTAAGTATACAGAGCTGGTACAGAAAAATATAGATACTGGTATGGGGCTTGAAAGACTTGCAACAGTAACACAGGATGTGGATTCCATATTTGATGTAGATACGATCAAAGCCCTTCGCGATAAAGTATGTGAAGTAGCAGGCGTTACTTATAAGAAAGATCCTAAGACAGATATATCTATACGTCTGATTACTGATCATATTCGTTCCGTGACTTTTATGATTTCTGATGGTATTATACCCTCCAATGAAGGCAGAGGTTACGTTCTTCGCAGACTTTTAAGACGTGCAGCCCGCCATGGAAGGCTTCTTGGAATCAAGGACCGATTCCTTGCAACCTTAAGCACTACTGTAATTACTGAATCCAAGGATGGTTATCCAGAGCTGGAGGAGAAAAAAGACTATATCTTAAAGCTTCTTACCATTGAAGAAGATAATTTTAATAAAACCATTGACCAGGGACTTAAACTTCTTTCTGATCTGGAAGAAGGCCTTGTAAAGGATAAGAAGAATATCCTTTCCGGAGAGGACGCTTTCAAACTCTATGATACTTATGGATTTCCTCTTGACTTGACAAAGGAAATTCTTGAAGAAAAGGGATTTGCTATAGATGAAGATGGTTTTACAGCAGCTATGAATGTACAGAGAGAGACTGCTAGAAGTGCCCGTGCTGTTACGAATTACATGGGAGCGGATGAGACCGTTTATTTACAGCTGGATCCCGGACTTACTTCAACTTTTGTGGGATATGAGAAAGATGAAGCAGATTCAAAAATTAATGCTCTTACAACGGAAACTGAGGTTGTTACGGAGCTGGTGGCAGGTCAGAGAGGTACAATTTTTACAGCAGAAACTCCTTTTTACGCAACCAGTGGCGGTCAGGCAGCAGATGCCGGGCTTATTACAACTGCCGATGCTGAGTTTGAAGTAGAAGATACCATTAAACTTCAAGGCGGTAAATTAGGTCATGTGGGCGTTGTGACAAAAGGTATGTTCAAAACGGATGAAACTGTTCATCTTGCTATCAGCAAGGAGAAACGAGGTGATACCAGAAAGAACCATAGTGCTACCCACTTGCTTCAGAAGGCACTTCGTCTTGTACTTGGCTCCCACGTTGAACAGGCTGGCTCCTTTGTAAATGAAGAGAGACTTCGCTTTGACTTTACGCATTTTTCTGCTCTTACAAAAGAAGAAATTAGTAAGGTAGAAGCTCTTGTAAATGAACAGATACAAACAGCATTGCCTGTAAATACCAATGTTATGACCATAGAAGAAGCTAAGAAGACCGGAGCCATGGCGCTGTTTGGTGAAAAATACGGAGACAGTGTAAGAGTTGTGACCATGGGTGAGTTCAGCAAAGAGCTTTGTGGTGGTACCCATGTTGCCAATACCAGCTCTATTCTGATCTTTAAGATTATTTCAGAAACAGGAGTAGCTGCCGGTGTAAGACGTATTGAAGCTCTTACCGGTAAAGGTGTATTTCGTTTCTATGAAGAGCTTGAGAGTGAGCTTATGAAAGCTTCCAGGACGGCTAAGACAGAGCCTGCACAGCTTTCAGCCAAGATTGAAAGTCTTCAGGAGGAAATGAAGGCACTGCAGTCTGAAAATGAGAAATTAAAAAACAAACTTGCCAAAGATGCACTGGGAGATGTTATGAGTCAGGTGAAAGAAGTAAGCGGTGTGAAACTTCTTGCTGCCAGAGCAGAGGGTGTTGATGTTAACAACCTCAGAAATCTTGGTGATCAGCTGAAGGATAAATTGGGTGAAGGCGTGATTGTTCTGGCTTCCCCTGTGGAGGATAAAGTAAACCTTATTGTTATGGCTACCGATACAGCTATCGCAAAAGGAGCTCATGCGGGTAATCTTATCAAAGAGCTTGCTGTACTTGTAGGCGGAGGCGGTGGCGGTCGTCCAAATCTTGCACAGGCAGGGGGAAAGAATCCTGCAGGTATTGACGCATTGATTGAAGCAGCGCCTAAGGTGCTTGAAAAACAGATACACTAAATATAATGGCTTTGTTCGGGGGTTTCTGAACCGGACAGGGCCATTTTTTATGTTTTATGTAATAAGATTTGATGTCAGAATGAGTTTTTCGCAAGGGGACGGCGAATGGCACAAAGCAGAAAGAACTCATGCTTCAATTCCAAGGTATAAGAAGTCCTAATTCTCTGAAGATTTTGTGCTGGTCATAATGTAAAACAGATAACTCGCTGCGCTCAGACAATCTGTTTTACATTATAGCACAAAATCTTCAGAGAAAAGGACATCTAATACCTTTCCATAGGCGCATTCGTTCTTTCTGCTTTGTACCATTCGCCTGACTTTATTGAGAAGTAAGCCTTTTATACTTGGTTTGTTATAGGTTAATGGAGCTGGTTATTGCAGCAGAAAATGTAAAATATTAACAGTATAAAATATAATTGTTACCAGCAGAAAATAAGAGTTGTTACCAGCAGAAAATAAGAGTATTAAGCAGCTAGACAGTAGGTAGTACATAGTAGATAGTAATAGTGTTACACAGCTGACACTAAGGTTGTTACTTTGCGCATTAAGAGGTGGTTGACAAAGATATAAAATTACCATAATATTTTATTTGGGACAGAAGGCACTATATAGAAGAGAGAAATTACATACTGTTCCGCTATATGGAGGATAAGAGTGAAAGATAAGCATAAGCACTTTCACTCCCTTGATTTTTACACACGATAAAATACGCAGATGGGAGTATAAAGTGAAAGTAGATTATAATATCAAGAGGGTCAACAAGTTTAATGTATTGCTAATATGGGGTTTGTCAACAATACTGACCGGACAGGCATTTATTTCAGTGGGAGCAGATTATGGTATTAAGGTACTTATTGCAACCTATGCGGCAGTTGCATTTTCCACTTTGATTGGGTTTATCAGCAGCAGATCCCCGAGTATGGAGAATATTTGCGGTGTTTTGATTCCTTTCTCCGTTGTTTTGTCAGCCAGTTTTCTTTGCCATATAATGGATGGTGCAATAACCATGAGAGTCTTCCTGATATATACGGGGACTTTTGCTATGGCAACGCTATATTTCAAAAGATCAGTACTTCTTTTCTTCGGCGGATTATTTAATATATTTATTATAACATTTTTCATCTTTGATCCCCAGGGATTATTAGGTGACTCACATTCAGTAACAGAATTTATTACAAGAATATTTTGCTTGAATCTAATGATGTTTATATTTTTCTTTCTTACAAAATGGGGCAGCGGTTATATTGATTCTGCGCTGTTAAAGGAAAAGGAAGCACTTTTGATGGCAGAAAGACTGGAAGAAACGCTTTCTGTTATTGAGAAAAATACACAGTTGCTGGATGATTCCGTTGCCAAGGCATATAAACATATGCAATCCATTGAAATGGTTAGCGGTCAAACTACCCATGTAGTAGAGAAAATAGCGGATGGAGTATCAAAGGAAGCTGAAAGTACCAGTGATATAGCAGGTAAGGCTGCCGTTGCTACTGCGGTTGTAAAAGAGACAAAAGAAATATCCCTGCGGGCAATGAACTATTCCAGCGAAATGAAGGATATCATAAGGAAAAATTCTGAGGGTATTGATGAAATGCTTCAGAATATGCAGACTGTTGAAAATGCAGTAGGTACTGCTATGAGTACCGTTGTAGACCTGCAGACAAGTATGGAACAGATTAATCAGTTTATGTCAAATATTACAGCGATTGCAAGACAAACGAACCTTCTTGCCTTGAATGCAGCCATTGAGGCTGCCAGGGCAGGAGATGCTGGTAAAGGTTTTGCAGTAGTAGCAGAGGAGGTAAGAGACCTTGCTGAAATGAGCTCAACGACCGTAAAGGAAGTGCTCCTGGTAGTTGACAAGCTGACAGAAGCGGCAGTTCAGACATATGATAAAGTACAGGATGGTAAAGAAGCCGTAACCGCCGGTACAGAAATAATTGTCGAGGTAAAAGAACGTTTTGATGTACTTGAAGAGAATTCCATGCATATCAATAATGAAATAACAGAGCAGGATATTAAAATTACAGAGATTAATAATACCTTTGCCTCTATTTTATCAGAACTGGAAAACATTTCTTCACTTTCTGCAGATCATGCTGCATCTACAGAAGAGATACTTGCTTCTATGGAAGAACAGAATCAAAGCATTCGAATAACCAATGAAGAAATGTCTGCTATGAGTGAATTGAGTGAGAATCTTCGCAATCATTTAAAGAAGTGATTAAATCGATTATAGTATTAAAATTTAATCGAAAAGTGTTGTAAACACTGGTATTATAAGGTATTACACCATCCCAGCAGGACTGTAAGATGTCAGTGGCAGTGAAAGTAATTGTTCGAATATTAAAAAATATATTGACAAAACATGAAGTAACCAATATAATTATCCTAGTGCTATTCAAAAATATACCCAAACAGTTGTATAGGCACAATACACAACTGGAGGGAGGTTAGGTGTGAGACTATGTCAAATGTTATTGTAAAAGATAATGAGACTTTAGATAGTGCTCTACGTAGATTCAAGAGAAACTGTGCGAAGGCAGGCATTCAGCAGGAAATCCGTAAAAGAGAGCATTATGAGAAGCCGAGCGTAAGACGTAAGAAAAAGTCAGAAGCTGCTCGTAAGCGTAAATTCAAATAAGTAGAATATCTAGTAGATTTATCTGCTTAAATAACCCTTGAACAGGCGTTCAGGGGTTTTTATTTTGCCCAAAATTATAAATAGAAACATAAAACTGTTTCTATTATCGGATATATGGCAGCAAAAGACGCTGCCTTTTATCAGAAATTTGAAAAGCAATTTCTGATAAGTCATATAATAGAAACCAAAAGCATGTTTCTATTATCGGATATACGGCAGCAAAAGGAGCTGCCTTTTATCAGAAATTTGAAAAGCGTTTTCTGATAAGTCATATTATACGTATATCTCTGCCATTTTACCCATATATTCTATCATAATCCAGAATAATATGGAGTCTTTGAGATGCAGCATAAATTCAAATCAAAGCATGATAAAAACAAAGAGAGCTTAAATAAAGAGCTTTACAGCCATATAAATAAAAGTAAGAAGAAAGAAGAGGCAGAAAGGAGAACCTTCCTGGAGGAGGTTTCTGAACGGTTGAAACTACCAGCCGATATCCTCGCAGGTGCCCCTATCGTAACTGCCATGGGAAGAAATGAGGTATGCATCGAGAATTATAAGGGGATTCTTGAATACAATGACAAATTGATCAAGATTCTGTCCAAAGTGGGTACCATTCGTATAGAAGGTAAGAATTTAAATATTTCATATTTTACAAATGACGAAATGCGTATAACCGGTCTGGTATCCGCCATAACATATATAACACAGAAAGACTCTTAGTACATAACCATTAATAGACGGCAGTCTATGAAATCAGGAAGGATAACATATACTGTGTAAAGATGCAAAAGATGTAATAACAATATCGGAGGGTGTCAGATGGTATTATTGTTTATTCGTTGGCTGCAGGGATATCTGTTGGTACGGTTAAAGGGTATGTCTACGGAACGTTTTATAAATCTGTGCAGTAATCGTTTTATTTTCTTGTGGGATTTAAAGGTTACAGATAATGAGTATGAATTTAAGATCAGATTGAAGGATTATTATAAGCTGAAACCTTTTGCCAGAAAAACAGGTACATTACCTTATATAAGAAAAAGATATGGTCTGCCTTTTATTATACATACTTATAGAAAGAGAAGCGGTTATGTGGCAGGATTTCTGCTTTTTGCAGTTATGCTATACATATTATCCCTGTTTATTTGGGATATTAATGTTTCGGGTGGATATACCTATACACAGGAAGCAATGGTTAAATTCCTAAAAAACAATGAGATATACCCGGGACTTCAAAAAAAGCATATCAACAGCCAGGCAATTGAAGATCTTATAAGACACAGCTATAATGACATAGGCTGGGTATCTGCAGAAATAAAGGGTACAAGGCTGATAATCAAGATTACTGAGACAAATATGCCGGCACCTGCAGTAACAGCCACAGAAAACTGCCATATCGTCGCCTCTAAGGATTGCATTATATCACAGATTGTCACCCGCACCGGAGACCCTTTGGTTGGTATCGGAGATGTGGTAAAAAAAGGTGATATAATTGTATCTGGAGTGGTTAATATTATAGGTGATAATGAAACCCTGGTTCGAAAAGAACCAGTTATTGCAGATGCTGATGTTATTGGTAAGACTTTTTATGAATACAAAGACAAATTTTCCCTTAATTATATTGATAAGATTTATACCGGTAGTGAAAAGAAGTCTTACAGTTTATCATTTTTCCTGAAAAAAATAAATTTATACAGACCTAGAATTCCCTATGAGAAGTATGATATAATTGGGAATGAGTTTACGCTTCATTTAAATGATGAATTCTATCTTCCTGTTTCGCTGACAGCAAATCGCTATCTTGCATATAATGAAGAAAAGAAAAAATACACAGAAGCAGAAGCAAAAGCATTAGCAGAAATAAAATTAAAAAGATTTATAAAGAAATTAGAAGAAAATAATGTTATAATACTGGAAAATAATGTTGAAATAGCCGTCAAAGGGAATGTCTGTACAGCAAATGGCAAACTTGTGGTATTAGAATCTGTGAAAGATTTTAAAGCTATTGATGACAGTGAGTGGAGGATTATTGATACGGATGAGTCTGATAGAAACGATAATTGATGTGCCTCTGGAGCATGAAAAAAATGTATTCGGCCAGTTCGATGCTTATGTAAAGATGATTGAAAGAACACTAGGTGTAACTATTATAGTCCGTGACAGTGAGATTAAACTAATCGGAGAAAATGATAATGTAGCCAAAGCAAAAAGTGTATTTATGAATCTGCTGGAATTATCCAAAAGAGGAAATGTTATAACAGAGCAAAATGTCAGTTATGCGCTGTCCCTTAGTCAGGATAATAAAGAAGCAGCTATAGTAGAGATTGATCAGGATCTTATTTGCCATACCATATCCGGGAAACCGATAAAGCCTAAAACCCTGGGACAGAAGGCATATGTTGACCTGATCCGAAAAAAGATGATCACTTTCGGCGTTGGCCCTGCTGGTACCGGTAAGACCTATCTTGCCATGGCTATGGCAGTAACTGCATTTAAGAATGATGACGTCAGTAAAATCATTCTTACCAGACCAGCCATTGAAGCAGGAGAGAAATTAGGCTTTCTTCCCGGAGATTTGCAGAGCAAGGTGGATCCTTACCTGAGGCCTCTTTATGATGCGCTGTATCAAATTATGGGAGCAGAAGGATATTTAAAAAATACAGAAAAAGGATTAATAGAAGTTGCTCCTCTGGCATACATGAGAGGACGTACCTTAGAGAATGCCTTTATTATTCTGGATGAAGCTCAGAATACAACACCGGCGCAGATGAAGATGTTCTTGACCCGTATAGGCTTTGGTTCGAAAGTCGTGATAACCGGTGACTTATCCCAGAAGGATTTGCCGAGTGGAACCCAGTCTGGATTAGATGTAGCTCTAAAGGTGTTAAATAAGATCGAGGATATTGGTTTTGCTTATTTAACCGGCCAGGACGTTGTAAGGCATCCTCTTGTGCAGAAAATTGTTATGGCTTATGACAGCTATGAAAGTAAAATAAGCAAAACTGAGCTGAAAAGTGATAAATATGCAAAGAGAGGCCCGAAAGGGACCATAGCCAGAAATTCTGAAAAGCCATACCGAAGAAAAAGACAGAACTAGTACTGCCGTACAAAGCAGGTGAATAGGTGAATATATGACATCTGATAAGAAACGAAGCAAAGGTAAACCTGATGGAATGCCAATCTATCTGATAGCAGCTATCGTTGCGATAGCTGTGCTGTCAGTGGCATTTCATATTCATGTACCGCTCATAAGCATTATTAGAGGAAGTATTTATGCAGTTCTTATTGTTATACTGCTTATCTTGTATATAGACAGTATCAAAGAGAAAGACAGATATAGTTCCCGCATTACCGAAATCTTTATAGGAACTGTTATGGTATCATTGCCTGGAGTATTACTCTTAAGGACAGATTTTATGCCTCTTTTGTTAACCGGTGTAGTATTTACCACAGTATTATTAAAGAAAGAAGCAGGGATTTTTTATACCATCATACAATTTCTATTCCTGTATGCCTCGAATCTGGCCTCTTTGGAAGAAAGTATTTTCTTGCTGGTAACAGGTATTCTAATCAGCCTGTTGACGGTTTACAGGGTTAATTTCATACAGCTTATCTATAAAGTGGCTCTGGTTTTATCCTTTGATGTTATTATGCTTTTGATAAATAGTAATTTTGTTGTGACGGATTTCCTGAATCTGCACAGCTTACTTACCCTGAGCGCTGTTTTGGCAGCCATTGTCCTTGGTGAAACAATAGGAGACTTCTATCTGAAAAGATTAAATGAGGCAGCAGTACAGGATAAAACCTTAAGTAAGAAACCAACAGTAGAAGAGGTTATAAAGGAGGACTTTGCTCTCTGCAGAATGTTAAAGGAGTCGGACAAGCTTTATGAACACTCCCGGCAGATAGCTATGATTGCAGAGCAGGCAGCGGCTGTAGCCGGCTTGGATAAGAGTATAGCCAAAGCAGGGGGACTGTATCATGAAATCGGAAAGCTGAAGGGAAAGGACTATGTGGCCGAAGGCTTAGCTTTAGCAAAGACCTATCAGCTTCCGGATGCTGTTACCAATATCATAGCTTCACATAACCTGAAATCAGACAAGCCCACATCTCCGGAAGGAGCATTGGTCATGTTTACAGTGAGCCTGGTGGCAGCAAAGGATTACTTCCTTGCGGATAAGAAAGAGGAACAGACAAAGGAAGAGCTGGTTGAGCTTATGGAGAAATTTACGGGTAACTTATTTACCATGCGGCTGGAGAAAGAAAGCTTAATGAATTCAGGATTGACAATTAAGCAGTACATACAGCTGAAGAAGTTCTTTCTGAACTATTTTACACAGATGGAGGCAACAATTGACACTGAATATTGAATATGAAACAGAAATTAAATTAGAAATAGATTATGAAACCATTATCTCAAAAGTGGTGGATATGGCCATGGATACGGAGGAGTGTCCTTATGAGGCTGAACTAAATGTTATTCTGACCGATAATGAGGAAATAAGAAATATCAATAAAAGCTATCGAGAGGTAGATGCACCTACGGATGTCTTATCATTTCCTATGGTCGATTATGAAACACCGGCGGACTTTTCTCATTTGGAAGACAATTCTGATGATTATTTCAACCCGGAAACCGGTGAGCTGCTCTTAGGGGATATCATAGTTTCTGTTGAGAAGGTAACGGCACAGGCCCAGGAATATGGACATTCCGAGGAAAGAGAGTTGGGGTTCCTGGTTGCCCATAGTATGCTCCATTTGTTTGGATATGATCATATGGAGGAAGAAGAGCGAAAGGCAATGGAAGAGAAACAGCGGATAATACTTGATAAGCTGGGAATAACGAGGGAAATGCTATGAGAAAATTTTTGCTATTGGTAGTATTGGCAGTGGTCTTGATTGCCGGCTGCAGTAAAAAAGAGAAAGGTGATTCTGAGATAACCCCTACTCCTACAGAAGCTGCAACGGATACCCCTTCTCCAACGGCTGAACCCACAGAAGCTGTGGAAAACCATGACGGTGAGATGAAGAGTCTGCTTACGGGCCAGTGGGTACCGGAGGAGGTAGGCAAATTAAGACCTTATGCGGTAATGTTAAATAATATTGAATACGCTTCCCCCCAAAGTGGAACAGAAGAAGCCTCTATTCTTTATGAAGCTTTAGCGGAGGGTGGCATTACAAGGCTAATGGGGATATATGAGGAATTAAATGACAAAAGGATTGGATCAGTCCGAAGTGCAAGACATTATTTTGTAAGTGTGGCAGATGAATACAATGCAATCTATGTTCACTATGGTGAAACGACTTATGCTACAAAAAAGATCAAAGAGTTGGGTATTGATAATTTAAGTGGTTTAACAGGTATCGGTGAAACCGTATTTTATAGAGATACTTCAATAAAGGCCCCACACAATGCCTTTGCCTCGAAGGAAGGTATCTTAAAAGGAACTGCTGCGAAAGGTTATAAGACAGAATACAGTTCAGATTATGAAGGACACTTTAAATTCTATGAAAAAGACACCGATTTAGTAAACGGTGAAGAGATTAATAAGGTGGAGCTTGGGTTTTCCAGTCTTTCCATACCGTATCTCACCTATGATAAGGAATCAAAGTGCTACTTAAGATTCCAGTTTGGTAAAGCTCATATTGATAAGAACACAGGCAAACAGCTTGCCTATAAGAATATCATCGTACAGCTGGTAAAGGAATGGAATAAGGATAAAAACGGATACCAGACCATGGATATTGAAAATGCAGAAGGCAAAGGCTATTATATTACAAACGGACAAGCCGTGGATATAACCTGGAAGAAAAATGAGAGTACCAAGAAAATGAGGTATTATGACAAAACAGGAGAAGAACTTACCATTAATCCCGGCAAAACCTATATTGCATTGTTTCCTGTTGACAGGGAAGACCATATAAATATGCTGAAGTAATAAAAACAGCTTGGCTTATTTAGAAATAAATTGAAAGGTTTTAAATAGAAATGGAATCAAATAATGGTGCTTACCAAGGAACAAAGCGAAAACAAGAAAGCAAAAGCAGCAACTTTTTAGTTCAGGGGAGTATTCTGGCAGCAACCTCACTGATTGCCAGAATTATTGGAGTAGTCTACCGAATACCGTTAACCAACCTTATCGGGGATGAAGGGATGGGGTATTATGGATATGCATTTAATATCTACAATATTGCACTGATATTATCGTCCTACAGCCTTCCACTAGCAGTATCCAAGTTGGTAGCGGCAAGAGATGCCAAGAAACAGTATCGTAATTCCTATATGGTATTTATGTGCTCCTTAGGTTTTGCAATAGCAGCAGGAACACTGTTCTCCCTGATAATTTATTTTGGTGCTGATTTTCTGGCAGGAACATTCTTTAATCTGCCGGCGGTGGCAATACCCTTAAGGGTACTGGCGCCTACCATACTGGTATTTGCCATTATGGGTGTTTTAAGAGGGTTCTTTCAAGGGAAGAAAACGATGCTGCCAACCTCGTTTTCACAGATTGTTGAGCAGATCGTAAATGCTGTAATAAGTGTTGCAGCGGCAGCATATTTGATGCATAGTCACAGTGCTTCACAGAAAATAGCAGCCTACGGAGCAGCAGGCGGTACCCTTGGTACATTAATTGGTGCCATTGTTTCCCTTTTATTCCTGGCATTTATATTTGCATTATATAAGCCAATTGTTGACAAACAATTAAAAAGGGATATCGGAGCTTCAAAGGAGACGGTAAAAGAAATATTTGGAGCATTAGGAATTACAGTATTACCGGTTATATTAAGTCAGACTGTCTATCAGATAAGTTCTCTTCTGGATGGTTCTGTATTTTCCTATGTATTGGATGGGAAAGGATTTAATGATATTCAGCGTTCCGAATTATGGGGCATCTACTCCAATAAGTACAATATGCTTATAAATGTTCCCATATCCATAGCAACTGCCATGGCAGCGGCAATTGTCCCAAGTATTGTAACCTCCAGAGAAGAAGGAGCAAATCTGGTTGTGAAAGAAAAGGTGCATGATACCTTAAAATTTAATATGTTAATTGCAATACCAAGTGCTTTCGGGTTAGCGGCTCTGGCGTCACCTATCCTTAGATTGCTGCTTAAGGATGCCAACCTGCTTCCTGCAAGAATGCTTACCATAGGGTCCATCGCGGTTGTATTTTATGCTTTTTCAACTCTTACAAATGCAGTTCTGCAAGGAATCAATAATATGCGGCTGCCGGTTATTCATTCCGTCATAGCTTTGGGTATACATATTATCGTTCTGTATTTACTGCTACAGTTTACCGGACTTGGTGCTTATGCACTGGTAATCAGTAACATAGTATTTGCTTTAGTCGTCAGTATCTTAAATTGGATATCGGTAGCAAGACTGTTAAGCTATAAACAGGAGATTAAGAAGACTTTTATTATTCCTACTGTTTGTTCAATCTTCATGGCAGGAGTTGCCTATCTGGTATACTGGGTTAGTTATAGTGCTGTTAAGAGCAATGCCATAAGCACTCTGCTGGCTATAATATTTGCAGTAATTGTTTACGGTGTACTTCTGCTTGTATTTAAGGCAGTGACTGAATCTGAACTCGTTAAGATGCCTATGGGAAGAACCCTGGCACGAATTGCAGTAAAGCTTCATCTTTTATAATCCAATCCATTTGCAGCATGTATAAACCTGATTTTACGGTGAATACTTATTGCAAAGGAGTGATATCAGTGAGATATAAAAAAGCAGTTACCTATTTCCTGACTTTTTCAGCTATAGCGTGCATGTTTACGGCCACCTATTATTTCAGCTATAAACAAGCTTTAAGAGACTTTAACGAAAGTGCGGTAGAACGCAATAATGATTTGATTAAAGAACTGGAGAAACAGGGATATTTAACCAATACTGTGAAACAGGGCGAAACACAAGCAAATGATCAAGGAGCTTTAAGTGATACAGAGGATGGGCAGGAGGATGCCAAAGCAGCCAGTGCAACAGCAGATACAGTCTTACCTTCTACCCAATATACTTTGCAGACCTATGATTTAAAAACAGGGCAGCTTAGCGAAGAGGAACTTCCCACACCAAGTTATTTGATTGGTCTTACAAGAGAAGAGGTTATTACTTACTTAACAGATTATCAGGCGGATTTATCTTTAAATGAATTTGAAAAAGGGCTGGTATCTTTTGAACTGGTATCCTTTTCAAAAGATTCGATTATACTCCGTAAAACGTACAATTCGGATTCCGTAGAGTACAAATATTACTTAAAGGCAGTAAATGGTTACATTGTGGCCTATTACGGCGACCAGAAAACGGTGTACGATTATACCGGTGTAGCTGTTGAGAATCTTCCCTTGGAGGACAGGCTGCATCTGGAAAAGGGTATATTTATTAAGGATCTTGATGAATTGTATGCTGTATTGGAGAACTATTCAAGCTAATAAGTATGATAATCAGGTTTTGCATTGGTTTCCGTTGAGAGTGCTATTACAGAAAGAGCAGCCTGACCAGTAACAACTGCAGCCGGCGATAAAAGGCTTACGAACAAGGCAGGATTTTCCTGGTATTGATTTGTATTCACTATAAAGTTGCCGGCTGCGTTTCTATTATAATCCTTGGAAAATCTGTATATAATTTATATATAAATTAAATTATCGGTTATTAGCACCGGTATAGAAACAAAATCTTACAGAGCAGAAAGCTTCTTCTGTAAATAGTCCTGGTTTCGTTTAGCCTGTATAGAATCGGGTTTATGTTTTAAAGCTCTGTTGTTAAATTGAAGCGCTTTTTTATAATCGCCTAAACGATCATAGCATACAGCACATTCGATGAGAGGTATATAAGCCCAACAGTCTGGTTGCATAAAACCCCAGCAATTTTTGGGCATTTTCAAAGTCAGTATTAATTGAAACCAGTAAATTGCTCTTTCATATTCCTCTTTTTCCTGATAATGGTATCCGATTTGGCAGCAAACTTCAGCACGAGGAGTATCATAAAGAAAACTCTTAAAAAGAGTGGTGAGAGCAAGGGTATCCAGATTTATTTCGAAATAGCATTTGGCTAAGTCGCTGCAAGCAGCTATATTATCTTCGAGCCAGCCCATATTAGTATCCAGGAAAAGCTCATATTGGTTGATGGCTTCTTTTATTCTATTATGATCTTTTAATTCTCTTGCGTAATAATACGTTCCTCTGGGAGAAAGATAACCCTTTTCTTTTAGATATCTTTCATAAATTTTAAGATTGCGTCCACTTTTAAGGGCTGTTTTCCGCTTTTTTCCATGAATGATACGAATATTGCTTTCTCCTATAGGTCCGCTGGTATCAAGATATTCATGTACCGGCTCATTCCACTGGAAGTTACAACTTTTTTTTGTTAATCGTTCACGGTAGTAACTAAAAGTCTCATTGCCTTTAGAATCTAAGCCAGTTACATATTTCATCATAATCGCATTATATTCGGAGGATATATTTTTTTTGAGTTTCTTTAGTTTTATGACATCTTCAGGTAGCAGGTAATCATCTGCATCAAGCCATAGAATATATTCCATGGTGGCAAGCTCATAAGAATAGTTTCTTGCAGCAGAAAAGTCATCTATCCATTTAAAATCATACACTTTATCTGTGTAAAGTGAACAAATTTCCTTTGTTTTATCTTTAGAGCCGGTATCGACTATTATAATTTCATCCACAACACCATATACAGAATTCAAGCATCTTCTGATATTTTTTTCTTCATTTTTCACAATCATAGCCAAGCTTATGGTTACCATTGTACATCCTTAAAAATAATATTGTTATATTATATGGTTAAATTAATTATAAGTGAATACTAAACTGTTAAAAATATTTACAAACTGGGGTCTGCAATCGTAGGCCATAAGATGTCCTTTACCATGCTGAAAGAACGGTAATTAATGATACATTTACATAAAATAATCAACCTGTATTGGGAAAATTTGTGTTATAATAACATTGTATCAGGTCTTTACATTGCAGTCAGATTCTAAAGCCTGCTTTTGTAAAGTGATGCTATAAAAATACATCAGGTGTTCACGTAATCCTCATAAGTATTGTAATTACAATACATGTGGGGATTTTTGGGCTGTTAATAAAACCGATGGTGAGTAGCGGTATGAAGGGGATGGAATATGATAAAAGTATTTTTGGTGGAAGATGAGGTTGTTATTCGGGATAGTATACACAAAATCATTCCCTGGGGAGAATATGGGTATGAGCTGGCAGGAGAGGCTGGAGATGGAGAACTGGCCCTTCCTTTAATACGAAAGATTAAACCGGATGTACTTATTACGGATATAAGGATGCCCTTTATGGATGGACTGGCTTTAAGCGGACTGGTTAAGAAAGAACTTCCGGCAACTAAGATCGTAATAATAAGCGGATATGATGATTTTGAGTATGCCAGGCAGGCAATATCAATTGGCGTGGAGCGGTATCTGTTGAAACCGATTACCCGGAGCAGCTTTCTGGAGGTATTAAAAGATATCATGAAAAAATATGAGGAAGAGAAGCTGCAAAGAAGCTACTACGAGAAATTCAAAGCTGAGCTTCAGGATTTTGAACTGCATTCCAGAAGGGATTTTTTTGATACGCTGGTAACAGGAAGTGATAATATACAGACGATCTATCAAAAGGCAGAAAAATTGCAAATCGATATTGGGGCACAAAGCTATAATATCATTCTTTTTTCCGTAGATTCCATACAGGAGAATCAGATATTTCCTGATATCTATACAAAAGAAACGGCAAAACTGCAAAGCTCTCTGGAGCAATTATTTCATGACACGGATGACTGTATATTGTTCCGTAACCAGCTTTTCAGTTATGCAGTGCTGGTCAAAGGGGAAAAAGAAATAGAAGAGAAGACAAATGGATGTGTAATCAGGCTACAGAAATTCTTCAATGGGATCAGCAAGGAGATTGATTGGTTTATTTGTACTGGAAAAGCAGTGGATCGTCTAAGTCAACTACCGGAGAGTTATAAGGAAGCTATGCATAATTTTGCTCTGCGATATCTGAATAAATTTCGCGTTACGGCATTAGAGGAAAAAAGCGGAGGGACGGAGGAATCAGAATCCATGGACATAAAGAATATTGATGCCAATGTCCTGAGTCCGGAAGTCATACATAATTTCTTAAGTCATGCTCTTGCCAACGAAGTAAATGATTTTGTAAAAGATTATTTCCAGATGATAGGGGAGGAAGCACTTAAGTCTAAAATATTCAGGCAGTATATACTTTTAAATATCCATTTCAGTACTGTCTCTTTTATCCAGAAATTGGGATTTCAGAAAGAAGAATTGAAAAGCTATATTCCCATTATCTGTACAGAAGGCATGATATCACTGAAAAAGGGCTTGGAGATTATTACTGAGATCTTGGAAAAAGCAATTCTACTGCGGGAAGAAAGTGTCAGAGGCAGGTATAAGAGCGTACTTGAGGTGGCAGTGGCATTTATTCAGGAAAACTATACGGATGATATGCTATCCCTAAACAAAGTCGCTTGCGCGGCCAATGTCAGTGCAAATCATTTCAGTGCGCTTTTCAGCCAGGAAATGAAGAAAACCTTTATCGAATATTTGACAGAACTAAGAATGAATAAAGCGAAGCAGCTTCTACGCTGCACGGATATGCGCTCTGGTGAGATTGCTCTGGAAATCGGATATAAGGATTCTCATTATTTCAGCTATTTATTCAGAAAGACACAGGGACTGACACCAAGTGATTACCGTAACCAAAAGGGAGGAAGCTGATGAAATGTCAGAAGGTAAGGCGGAAGATTCATGCAACAAAGACAAGCCTTGACAAGAAATTACGGCATATTGTATTGATAATGCTTTTGCCTCTTGGGTTTTGGATGCTGTTGTCCCTGCTGATAATCCGGTATTACGAGATGCAGTATACCCAGATTACCTATAATGTGAATGTCAGCAGTAAATTCAATATGGATTTTAAAAGTACCATTGATTTAAAGATGTATCACTATACCGTGGGAAGTAAGCAGCAGGCGGCACTCCCCACACAGGATGTAGAAGATGCAATTGATCTTGCGGATTCCTTAAGACAGACAACCTATCGGAAAGAAAGCAGACGTACTTTGCAAAACATTCTGGATTATTGCGATAATTTAGAGAAGAAGATGTTTATGATTGCTGAGACAAAAAACTACGACAGCAGACAGCAGCAGCTGGAGAACAATATCTATGTACTGACTCGGCTTATACAAGCTAAAATGATTGATTATATCTATTACGAAGCCGGTTATATGACTACCCTGGAGCAGAAAATGACAAAGGATATCCGCACTGTAACGCTGCTTGCCATTTTATTCGTATGCCAGACGGTTATGCTTTTGTTTTATTACGGACTTCGGTTCTCTAAAAGCATTACAGAACCGATCAGCAGATTGTGCTGCAATGTCAAGCTTGTTGGAGAAGGTGAATTTTCTGTTCCACAGATTGATACAGGATATACAGAGATAGAACAGTTGAACTCTGGAATTCAGCAAATGGCAAGCAGAATCGATATTTTGCTGGAGAATGTGAAAAAGGAAGAAAAGCTTCAGCATAAGACACAGCTGCAGCTTCTTCAAGCGCAGATAAATCCCCATTTTTTATATAATACACTGGATACCATTGTATGGCTTGTGGAATCGGAGCAGAATGAACCGGCAGTATCCATGTTAACAAATCTGTCAGTGTTTTTCAGGACCATTTTATCAAAGGGTAATGATATCATCAGTCTGGAAGAAGAAATTAAGCATACCCGAAGTTATCTTGACATACAAAAAATCAGATACCAGGATATCCTGGAATATGACATCAGGCTTCCGGTGGAACTAAGTACCGTTCTGGTACCCAAGCTAACCTTACAGCCGCTGGCAGAAAATGCACTGTATCATGGCGTAAAGGAGAAAAGAGGAAAGAGTACCATTCTTATCGATTGTCAGTTGCAGGGAGAAGAGGTGCTCCTTACAGTGACAGATGATGGCATTGGGATGCAGCCGGATAAATTAAATGCCGTCAGATCTGCACTGGAAAGTTCAGAACGTATCGGATTCGGCCTTTTGGCAGTACATGAGAGAATAAAGCTTTATTTTGGAAATTCCTTCGGAGTGTCAATCTCCTCAGAGTATGGAAGAGGAACAACTGTTAAAGTGCGAATTCCCCAAATAAATCAACTTTCTCCGTAAAATATTTACCTTCGTTTGAAAATCAATAAATATTCCAACGAAAATCGTAAGATAATAAATGGGAAAATTCGGATGGTTATATATAATAGAATATATCAAACAGGAAGTGTATAAAAACTTCTTGCACCGGATGCAGAGGAGTTCAGAAAGGTGCAATGAGTTTTAAACCATCTCCTGACAAGAAAGAGGAGGATATATAATGTTAAAAAGGTTTACAGCAGTTTTAATGATTTTCTGCCTGGTTTTTGTTTTGGCAGCCTGCGGGGATAAGAAGGAAGCCACACCAAGTGATTCTTCTTCTGCAAAAGAATTGATAACAGTAGGTTTTTCACAGGTAGGTGCGGAATCTGACTGGCGTACTGCCAATACAGAGTCTATGAAATCCACTTTTAGTGAAGCAAATGGTTTTGAACTCATATTTGACGATGCACAGCAAAAGCAAGATAACCAGATTGCAGCAATTCGGAATTTCATACAGCAGGAAGTTGATTACATAGTACTGGCACCGGTTACTGAGACTGGTTGGGATACCGTATTACAGGAGGCTAAGGATGCTGGGATTCCGGTAATCATTGTTGACCGTATGGTAGATGTATCCGATGACAGTTTGTATACGGCCTGGGTAGGTTCTAATTTTGAACTGGAAGGCAAGAAAGCTGCAGGCTGGCTGGATGCGTATCTAAAGGCAGCAGGTAAAGGAGAAGAGGAAGTAAATATCGTTGATATTCAAGGAACGATCGGTGCATCTGCCCAGATTGGACGTACTGCCGGTTTAGAAGCAGGGGTTGCTGCTCACAGCAACTGGAAGCTGCTTGCCAAAGTAAGCGGTGAATTTACACAGGCAAAGGGACAAGAGGTTATGGAATCCTTGCTGAAGCAATACGGAGACCAGATTGATGTAGTATATTGTGAGAATGACAATGAAGCATTTGGTGCAATTGATGCCATTGAAGCAGCAGGGTATAAAGTAGGCAGTGACGGAGATATGATTGTTATGTCCTTTGACAGTACCAATGCCGGTATGACAGATACCTTAAGCGGTAAAATAACAGTAAATACGGAATGCAATCCTCTTCATGGTCCACGTGTACAGGAAATAATAGATACACTTCAAAAGGGTGGAACCGTTGACAAGCAGAAATTTGTAGATGAAGGAATATTCTCCTATGATAATTCTGTTACCAGTATTAAGGTAGACGGAACAGATTATCCGGTAACACAGGTGACGGATGAAGTTATAAAAGCCCGTTCCTACTAAATAAAGTGTAGTTTAAGGTGCGGTATGGTTGATTCTAGGGATGGACAGTACCGCACCTTATTTTTGAGAAAGGCAAGGTTACAGGTCAGTAAATATGTACTGCCTTGTGTAAACAGTGAGTATTGAAATAGGTAAACTGTAGGCAGGGAAGTACCAGTGTAAACGAAAGCAGGTGCAAAAGTTAGAATGGGTCCTGAGAGTATTGTAATCATGAAGGATATCAGCAAGAGTTTCCCAGGTGTAAAAGCTTTATCACATGTGAACTTTACCTTGCGAAAAGGAGAGATTCATGGGCTGATGGGAGAAAATGGTGCCGGTAAATCTACCCTGATCAAGGTTCTCACCGGTGTTTACGAGCTGGATACAGGGGAAATACATATGCAGGGAAAGGAGACTCCGGTAATCATCCATTCTCCAAAAGAAGCGCAGGAGAATGGAATCAGTACGGTGTATCAGGAGGTGAATTTATGTCCTAACCTTACAGTGGCAGAAAATTTATTTCTAGGCAGAGAACCAAAAAGAGCCGGACTAATTCATTGGAAAACCATCAATCAAAAAGCTGAGCTTCTCTTAAAGAAGCTTGGTATAATGGTATCTCCAGTCATGCTCCTTAAGGATTGTTCCATTGCCATTCAACAGATGGTCGCAATAGCCAGGGCTATTGATATGAAGTGCAGAGTGTTGATATTAGATGAACCTACGTCCTCCCTGGATGAAGAAGAAGTCGTAAGACTTTTTCAGTTAATGAAACACTTGAGGGAAGAAGGAACAGGCATTATCTTTGTAACCCATTTTCTGGAGCAGGTTTATACAGTCTGTGACCGTATAACCGTATTGAGAAACGGGGAATTGGTTGGAGAATATGAGACGAAACAGCTGCCCAGAGTACAATTAGTGGCAAAGATGATGGGAAAAGACTTTGATGAGCTTGCAGATATAAAAGGGGAACAGACAGAGTCTATAAGAGAAGAAACGCCAATGATTGAAGCGGAACAGCTGGTACATGAAGGAAGTATTAAACCCTTTGACATAGCTGTACACAAAGGAGAAGTCATAGGACTGACGGGGCTCTTGGGATCAGGGCGTTCGGAACTGGTTCGCACCATTTATGGTGCCGATAAAGCGGACGGAGGTAAGCTTAAAGTCAATGGAAAAGTGGTAAATATAAATTCACCTCTTGATGCCATGAAGCTGGGAATGGGATACTTACCGGAGGACAGAAAAGGAGAAGGTATCCTTATGGACTTATCCCTGCGGGAGAATATTATTATCGCCTTACAGGCAAAAAGAGGTATGCTAAAGCCCATGAGTCGAAAGGAAATGGAAGAGGCAGCAGATAAATATATGGATATTCTGCAGATAAAAGCAGCCAACAGGGAAACACCCATAAAGAACCTCTCAGGAGGCAATCAGCAGAAGGTTATACTGGGAAGATGGCTGCTGACCAATCCGGAATATCTGATTCTTGATGAACCTACACGAGGTATTGATATAGGGACGAAAACCGAAATTCAGAAACTGGTATTAAAGCTTGCAGAAGAAGGCAAGGCTGTAACTTTTATTTCCTCGGAAATTGAAGAAATGCTAAGAACCTGTTCCAGAATGATTGTAATGCGGGATGGCAGGAAGGTAGGAGAGCTTAGCGGTATGGAACTTAGTCAGGATACTATTATGAAAACCATTGCAGGAGGTGAGAAGACAGATGAGATATAAGATAAAAATACTTACAGGGCACAGGCTGTTTATGCCTTTTTTATGCCTGGCAGTGGTTTTATTGGTAAATGTCCTAAAGACTCCGGCCTTCTTTCAGATTTCCATGAATAACGGAGTTTTTTATGGTTATATGGTAGATATTATAAACCGTGGTTCTGAACTGGTGATACTTGCAATAGGTATGACGCTGGTAACAGCAGCTTCTGGTGGGCAGGATATCAGCGTTGGGGCAGTAATGGCTGTGGCAGCGGCTTTTTGCTGTCAGATTCTTTCTGGTGGAAAGGTATCTACAAATACTTTTGAAAATCCACTGCTTCTGGCGGTGCTGGCAGCTTTGGCTGCTGCTCTTCTGTGTGGTGCCTTTAACGGTTTTCTGGTAGCAAAACTACATATTCAGCCAATGGTCGCTACGTTAATATTATTTACGGCAGGCAGAGGGATAGCCCAATTAATTACAAAAGGCCAGATTACCTACATACGAGTGGACACTTATAAGGTTTTAGGCGGATATATTGGAAAATGTCCCATACCTACACCGGTCTTCTTAAGTACGGCAGCTGTTATCCTGATTGCAGTAGTTGTAAAAAAGACAGCTCTCGGTCTTTATATAGAAAGTGTTGGTGTTAATGCCTCTGCTTCCAGACTGGTAGGCCTTAACTCCTCTTTGATTAAATTCCTGACTTATGTACTTTGTGGTATATTAGCAGGCTTTGCAGGTATAATCGCTTCCAGCCGTATCTACTCAGCTGATGCAAATAACATAGGACTGTATATGGAAATGGATGCTATTCTGGCAGTGGCTTTAGGGGGGAATATCTTAAGCGGAGGTAAATTCAGCCTTATCGGTTCAGTAATTGGTGCTTATACCATTCAGGCACTGACCACTACCCTTTACGCCATGAATGTATCCGCTGATCAGCTGCCCGTATACAAAGCGGTGGTGGTAATAACCATAGTAGTGCTGCAAAGTCCCGTTTTCAGAAAATTCATGGGAAACCATAAATTGAATGTATTACGAAAAAGGGAAGAAAGGCATGGTTATTGATATGGTAAAATCGAAAAATAAAAGTAAGCTTCAAAGCAATACTTTCCTCTTGTTAATAACCATAGGACTTTTTCTGGTGATGTATGTGGCCGGAATGTTTCTTTATCAGGATAAAGGATTTGCGAAACCTCAGATGTTCTTAAATCTTTTTATATCCAATGCAGGGCTGATCGTAATTGCCTGTGGCATGACGTTGGTCATGATTACAGGAGGTATTGATATTTCCGTGGGTTCAGTTACTGCACTGGTCTGCATGGCAGCAGCTTATCTTATGGAAAAAAAAGGTGCCAGTACCTATACAGCTTTGGTAATGGCTCTGGCTATCGGAATTTTATTTGGACTGGTGCAGGGATATTTAATTGCCTATCTGGAGATACAGCCATTTATTGTAACATTGGGAGGTATGTTCTTTGGCAGGGGAATGACTGCCGTAGTCAGTACGGAGATGATATCGATCCAAAATAAACTGTTTATGAAATGGGCAAACTACAAAATCTACCTGCCCTTTGGTACGGTTAATAAAAAGGGTGTTTATCAGGCGGCTTATATCTATCCAACGGTATTAATCGCAATAGCAATTGTAGTGGGAATCACAATAATGCTTAAGTATACCAAATTCGGTCGTAAACTCTATGCCATTGGCGGGAACCAGCAAAGCGCTTTGATGATGGGGATTAACGTGAGAAAAACAAAACTTCAGGCTTATGTTCTGGATGGGTTTCTGGCAGGTCTTGGTGGTTTTCTCTTCTGCCTGAACAGCAGTGCGGGTTTTGTGGAACAGGCAAAAGGAATGGAAATGGATGCGATTTCAGCTGCTGTTATTGGTGGTACACTTCTCAGCGGTGGTGTGGGAACAGTTGTCGGAACTTTATTTGGGGTATTAATAAAAGGGACCATCACCAGTCTGATAACAACCCAGGGAACCTTATCCAGCTGGTGGGTTAGGATAGTATTGTCCGCTCTACTTTGCTTCTTTATTATATTGCAATCAGTAATTGCATCAGCTAAAAGGAAGAAAAAAAAGTTTTCGGTATTTGGCGGGAGTGATTCCTTTAAAGCGTTTAAACAACTTAATAAAGTAACTTAAATCATTAAAACCGCAGGCATAAGCAATCTCAGTTATGCTGTCCTCTGATGACAGCAGCTGGCAGCAGGCTCTCTCAATACGGTAATTGTTCAGATATTCGAAAGGGCTTTTGTGGGTCATTTCCTGAAAAAAACGGCAGAAATATTTGGGAGACATACCGGCAGCTTTCGAAAGCTGCTCCAGGGTCAGACTGTTTTGATAGGATTCCTCCATAAGTTCCAGAACCTGTTTCATCAAATGAATTCTTTTGTGGTTTCTTTGCGTTTCAGAGTCCGTTGAATAATAATGATTTTTCGTAATACTTCCAAGTATCAGATATAAAAGTCCCTGGGTAATTAACTCACAACCTAGGGCTTTTTCTTTTAAGGTATCAAAAAGACAGTTCAGGTGCTGCTTTAATAAAAGCTGCTCTGTAAAATTTATATTCTGTAAGGAATTCAATTTTTGTAAGGAATTCATATTCTGTAAGCTGTTAGGATTCTCTGAATGGATATTGTTATTATCAATGGGAGCAGCTGGATAATATTCATTGATCAGATAGGTATGATTCATGATTTCTTTGATGTAACGATTACAGGCATTCTCTTTTTTCACAAGCATGTTCATGTCAAAAACAACGCATTGATAGATGCAGTCTGTCGGAGTCCCTCCATGAAGGGTACCGCTGTTCAGAAACAGAATATCCCCTTTCTTAGCCAGGTGCTCCCGCTCGTCCAGAGTAACAACGAAGCAGCCTTCTAAAATACGAATAATTTCATATTCCATATGCCAATGGTAGGACATTATGTATTGGGGATGATTCGGATCAACATGATAGAATTCTATTGGAAAATCAAAGGTTCCTCTTTGCTTGCTCTCATTGTAGCCCAGTTTCTGCATAAAACCTCCAATGTGAATATCGTTATATTTTTTGCTATTATAACACAAGAATCTGCTTACCGGCAACCGTATAATGAAATTACAGTATTATATGCGAGCACCTTCAACAGGCAAAACGCAAAAGGTATTTTACGAAAAAAATGTATGCCGCAAAAAGCGGCAGAAGGAGATTATTTATGGCGAAGAACAGATTAATTGGGGATTATCCGGTAATTGGAATCAGACCAACTATCGACGGAAGAAGAGGTGCTTTAGGAGTAAGAGAATCTCTGGAAGAGCAGACTATGAACATGGCAAAAGCAGCGGCAAAATTATTTGAAGAGAATATCAGATATTCCAATGGGGAGCCGGTGAAAGTTATTATTGCGGATACTACCATTGGCCGTGTTGCAGAAGCCGCCGCCTGTGCAGATAAATTCAAAAAGGCGGGTGTGGACATTACCCTGACAGTCACTCCCTGCTGGTGTTATGGCTCTGAAACCATGGATATGGATACCAAAACAATAAAAGGAGTATGGGGCTTTAACGGTACGGAAAGACCCGGCGCAGTGTATCTTGCAGCTGTTCTGGCAGGTCATGCACAGAAAGGTCTTCCGGCATTTGGTATCTATGGGCATGATGTACAGGATGCTGCCGATACAGAGATACCAGAGGACGTGAAAGAGAAATTGCTCCGATTCGGTCGTGCTTCTGTTGCAGCAGCAACTATGAGAGGCAAATCCTATCTTCAGATTGGTTCTATCTGCATGGGTATAGCGGGTTCTATTATTGATACCGATTTCTTTGAAGAGTACCTGGGGATGAGAGTGGAATCTGTTGATGAAGTCGAAATAATTCGTAGGATGACAGAAGAAATCTATGATAAGGCTGAGTATGAGAAAGCACTTGCCTGGACCAAAGAACACTGTAAGGAAGGTTTTGATAAAAATCCCGAGGAATTGCGAAAATCACCGGAAGAAAAAGAGAAGGACTGGGAATTTGTTGTTAAGATGATGTGTATCATAAAAGACTTGTTTAACGGAAATTCCAACCTGCCTGATTACGCAAAAGAAGAAAGTGTAGGTCATAACGCAATAGCAGGCGGTTTCCAGGGGCAGAGACAATGGACGGATTTCTATCCCAATTGTGATTTTCCGGAATCTCTGTTGAATTCCTCATTCGACTGGGAGGGTGCAAGAGAACCCTACATATTAGCTACTGAAAATGATACTTTAAATGGTGTTGGTATGCTCTTTGGTAAGCTACTTACTAATACTCCTCAGATTTTTGCAGATGTAAGGACCTATTGGAGCCCTGAGGCAGTTAAGAAAGCAACCGGTTATGAACTGGAAGGTATTGCGGCAGAATCCAAAGGATTTATCCATCTGATTAATTCCGGTGCTGCCTGCATAGATGCCTGCGGTGAGATAAAAGATTTGAACGGCAATGGTATAATGAAACCCTTCTGGGAGATGACAGAGGCAGATCAGGAAGCCTGTTTAAAGGCAACTACCTGGAATGCAGCAGATACAGGGTATTTCAGAGGCGGCGGTTACTCCTCCAGATTCCTGACCAGAAGTGAAATGCCGGTAACCATGGTTCGTATAAACCTCGTAAAAGGCATAGGACCTGTACTTCAGCTGGCAGAAGGTTATACCGTTAATCTGCCCGAAGAGGTATCTGATAAATTGTGGAAGAGAACAGATTACACCTGGCCCTGTACCTGGTTTGCTCCAAGACTTACCGGAGAAGGTGCATTTACCTCTGCTTATGATGTAATGAATAATTGGGGAGCCAACCATGGTGCCATCAGTTATGGACATATCGGTGCAGATATTATAACTCTGTGTTCTATATTAAGAATTCCAGTTAATATGCACAATGTCCCTGAAGAGAAGATCTTCCGTCCTGCGGTATGGAGTGCTTTTGGTATGGATAAGGAAGGACAGGATTACAGAGCCTGCCAGAATTTTGGACCTTTGTATAAGTAAAAGGAAGCATAGGTGTACCAAGGTACACAGACAGGAGTTTTATGAAGAAGGTTATTGCGTTTGACCTGGGGGCCTCCAGTGGCAGGGCTATGGTCGGTGAACTTTCAGATAACAGGATTACTATCAGGGAAATCCACCGATTCCTAAATGAACCAGTGCAGGTGAGAGGAACACTGTATTGGGATGTTCTGAGGCTCTTTCATGAGATGAAACAGGGGCTGGTAAAAGCTAAAGCTGAGGGTGAGATTACCAGCCTTGGAGTGGATACCTGGGGAGTGGATTTCGGTTTGCTTGATGATAAAGGACGGCTGCTTGAGAATCCGGTCCATTACCGGGATGTCCGAACAAAAGGAATGCTAAAGGCAGCGGAAGAAAGAATCCGCCTGGAGGAACTATACCAGATTACAGGTAATCAGCTAATGGAAATAAATACAGCATTCCAGCTTCTTTCCCTGGTATCTGATAAAGAAGCTGCTTTGCAGAGGGCAGATACGCTTTTGCTCATGCCGGATTTATTCAACTATATGTTTACGGGAAAGAGATATGCCGAATATTCCATAGCTTCTACGACACAATTATTAGATGCAAAAGAGAGAATATGGTCTGAGAAGGTTCTGAAAGCCCTGGGAATTTCAGAAACGCTGTTGCCGGAGATAATACCCAGCGGTACCCTTTTGGGAACAATAACAGCTGAGATCAAAGAAGAGTTAAATGTTTCATCCATAAATGTGACAGCAGTAGCCGGACATGATACCCAGAGCGCATTGGTTTCAGTACCTGCCAGAGAGAAAGATTTTCTCTTTATAAGCTGCGGTACCTGGTCTTTAATGGGAACAGAACTGGACAGTCCTCTGATAGATGAGAAATCCGCCGGATACAATTTTACCAACGAAGGAGGATACGGGGGTAAAATATCCTTCTTAAAAAATCTCACCGGTTTATGGCTGGTGCAAGAGAGCAGACGCTGGTGGGAGAAGGAGGGGACTGCCTACAGCTTTTCAGAGTTAGAGAAAATGGCCGAAAGTACAGAAGCTTTTCAGAGCTTTATCGATACGGACAGTGAAGAATTTGCATTGCCCGGAAATCTTCCGGAGCGGATTCGTGAATTTTGCAGAAAGACTGGTCAGAAGGTTCCTGAAACACCAGGAGAGATCGTGCGCTGCATCAATGAAAGCCTTTCCTTCAGATATCGGACGGTGATGGAGGAAATAACAGACTGTACCGGTTTGGCCTATGACAGAATTTATATGGTAGGCGGAGGAATCAACAGTAAATTATTATGCAGGATGACTGCCTGTGCCTGTAGGAAGGAAGTAGTTGCTGGACCTTCGGAAGCTACGGTCTATGGAAACATTGCCCTTCAATTAATTGCCGCAGGAGACATAGAGAATCTTACAACGGCAAGAAGCATTATCGGCCAGTCCGCAGAAATCAGTATTTATCAGCCAATAAAACAGGAAGAGTGGGAGGCAGCATACAAGCGCTATAAGGCAGTAACCGGTAAGGAGAAATAAGAGTGAAAGAAAATAATCAATTGAAAGGATGTCACGTTTTGATTCTTTCGCTCCTTGTTATTTGTGACAGTATTGCAGGCCAGCCTGCGATATGCAATGGGTATCAATAATGTTAAAAGGAATTCCACCTGTTTTATCTCCAGAACTGCTGAAAGTTCTCTGTGAGATGGGGCATAGTGACAGAATAGTAATATCAGACGGTAATTTCCCAGCCCAGTCAATGGGAAAGGACAGTATTGTAATACGTTTAGACGGACATGGTGTACCTGAGATTTTAGAGGCCATACTCACAGTTTTTCCACTTGATACATATGTTGAAAAACCGGTAACTCTGATGGAAAAAGTGAAAGGTGATACCGTTGAAACACCCATCTGGAACACCTATAAGACAATAGTAGAAAAACATGATGGAAGAGGCAGTGATACCATCGGGCAGATGGAGAGGTTTGCATTTTATGAATCTGCAAGAACCGCCTATGCAATCGTGGCAACAGGAGAGAAGGCCTTATATGCCAATATCATGCTGCAAAAAGGTGTAATTTGATGACATGGGGTTATAGTCAAAACTATTCATAATAAAAGCGGCTGCTGCAGTATTAAATAATGCACCAGCCGCTAGTGTTTTCAATCAAGCCTCTATCTAGTAATAATAAGAATGGAATCTATTGACAATCATGAAGCAATTCTATATATTAATTGTAAATTGATGTAAAGGAATAGCTGCTGAATGAGAAATTCATTTTATAATAAATTAATAGCTTGTATGTTAGGTATTCTTTTGACAGCAATCATATTGGTCTGGTTCTTATATAATAATCTGGGATTATATCCTATGAGGAATCTGCAAATATCCCAAATTGAATCAATCACGCTATATTCATTGTCGTTAGAAAAGGCAGTACTGTCTGAAGATGAAAAGAAACAATTGATTAGTTATCTTAAACGAGTAGAGTTAAAGGGGAAAGGAACTCAGAAATTCAAGGAGTATGACGGGTGTAGGTTTCTAATGTTCCAACTAAATATGAAAGATTCCTCCAACATAGATTTTGCAGCAAGTAATCCATTCTATATTATTAACATAGAAAAAGGATATAAAGCAGATTATGAGCTATGTGAAAAAATAAGCCAATTGTATTTCAGTATGCTCGATAATCATTTTAAGTAAATACATACCGAATATAAAGCAGTTATAGGGTCTTATTAGAGATATAATGAAAATGGGAGGAGAATATAAATGCCTTTTATATCTTTTATTCTGCTGGTAATTGTTGCTTTTGTAAGTATTCTTTTTTGCGGCCTTTTTATCTACGTTCTGGTTCTGGCTATGAAAGCCCTAAAGCTATATATCGAAAAAACAGCCCTAAATAGGCTCTTAAACCATCTTCATAAATGATTGCATAAATATTTAGCGTTATGCACCTGTCTTTCAACATTTCAGGCAATTAGCAGAACCTGGAAAGAATGAATGCGCCTATGGAAATGTAATAGAAGTCCTTTTCTCTGAAGCTTTTGTGCTATATCCTTAAACAGATTGTCTGAGCGGAGCGAGTTATCTGTTTAAGGATATGTCCAGCACAAAAGCTTCAGAGAAATTAGGACTTCTTATACATTGGAATGACCGCATGAATTCTTTCCAGGTTCTGCTAATTGCCGTCCCCTTGTAAAAACCCGTCCTTTTACCATTCAAATTTTTTACAACTATATATTTTAAATAAATAATAAAAACCCTGTCCTGCATAATATTTACTTCCTAAAAGAAAAACATAAATTGAGTTTTAGTGTTGTTAAAATAATAAATAATGTGTATAATTAAGAAAAATATAGTACATTTTAGGAGGTCATTTAGCGTGACAGAGGATTATTCACCGAAGAAAATTGAAAAAAAGTGGCAGGACATCTGGGAAAAGAGCAATGCTTTTAAGACCGGAATAGATAAAAGTAAGCCAAAATACTACGCCCTTGTTGAGTTTCCTTATCCTTCAGGACAGGGACTGCATGTAGGCCATCCAAGACCTTATACTGCACTTGATATTATTGCAAGAAAGAGAAGACTGGAAGGCTATAATGTGCTATACCCCATGGGCTGGGACGCCTTCGGACTTCCTACAGAAAATTATGCCATTAAGAATAAAATTCATCCAAGGATAGTAACGGATAATAATATAAAGCATTTCAAAGAACAGCTTCAATCGCTGGGTTATTCCTTTGATTGGGAGAGAGAGATTAACACAACAGATCCGAACTATTATAAATGGACACAATGGATCTTCCTGAAATTATTTGAAAAAGGGCTGGCATACAAAGCAGAGATGCCGATTAATTGGTGTACCTCCTGTCAGGTAGGGCTTGCAAATGAGGAAGTAGTAAATGGAGTATGTGAACGCTGCGGCAGTGAAGTCGTACACAAGGTTAAGAGTCAATGGATGTTAAAGATCACTGCTTATGCAGATCGTTTAATTGATGATCTTGACCTGGTGGATTATGCAGACCGTATCAAAAACCAGCAAAAGAACTGGATTGGCCGTTCAGAAGGAGCCGAAATAGATTTTAAACTGGTGGGAGCAGATGAAACCCTTAAGATCTTTACCACAAGACCGGATACCTTATTTGGTGCTACTTATATGGTAATCTCACCTGAACACGGTTTATTGGATAAATACCAGAGCAAAATCGAGAACTGGGAAGAAGTTATGGCTTATAGAGAAGCAGCAGCCAAGAAGTCAGACTTTGAAAGAGCAGAGCTTGCCAAAGACAAAACCGGTGTTGAGGTCAAAGGAATTACTGCTGTTAATCCGGTTACCGGGAAAGAAGTACCGGTATGGATTTCAGATTATGTCCTTATGACCTATGGAACAGGTGCTATTATGGCTGTTCCTGCACATGATACAAGAGACTGGGAATTTGCGAAAAAATTTGGTCTTTCCATAATTCCGGTAATTGAAGGCGGTAATGTAGAAGAGGAAGCCTTTACAGAGTATAATGGAAAGTTAATCAATTCTGATTTCTTAAATGGCTTAATGGTTACAGAAGCCAAGAAACGTATGACTGAGTGGGTAGAAGAAAAAGGTATCGGTAAGAAGACCGTAAACTTTAAATTAAGAGATTGGGTATTCTCAAGACAGAGATACTGGGGAGAACCAATTCCTCTGGTTCACTGTGAGAAATGTGGTTTTGTACCCGTTCCTGAAAGTGAATTACCGCTGCTGCTGCCTGAAACAGAAAGCTATGAACCCGGAGAAAATGGTGAATCCCCTATTGCCCGTATGACAGACTGGGTAGAGACTACCTGCCCTCATTGCGGCGGACATGCTCACAGGGAAACAGATACCATGCCTCAGTGGGCAGGCTCCTCCTGGTATTTCCTTCGTTACATTGATCCTGATAATATGGATGCTTTTGCTTCCAAGGAAGCCCTGGATTACTGGTTGCCCGTTGACTGGTACAACGGCGGTATGGAGCATACCACACTTCACCTGTTATACTCAAGATTTTGGCATAAATTCCTTTATGATTTAGGATTTGTCAGTGAGCCGGAACCTTACAGAAAGAGAACCTCTCATGGTATGATACTTGGTGAGAATGGTGAGAAGATGTCCAAATCCAGAGGAAATGTAATTAATCCGGATGATATCGTAAATGAATTTGGTGCGGACACACTTCGTACTTATGAGATGTTCATTGGTGCATTTGAATTAAGTGCTGCCTGGTCTAATGATGGTGTAAAGGGCTGCCGTAGATTCCTTGAGAGAGTATGGAAGCTGCAGGATCTTGTAACCGAAGAAAAGGGATATTCGAAAGAATTAGAGATTAAGATGCATCAAACCATTAAGAAAGTCAGCCTGGACTTTGAAGGTCTCAAATTCAATACGGCTATTGCTGCATTAATGTCCTTAATTAACGATTTTAATAAGGTTGGTAAAATAACGAAAGCGGAGTACCGTACCTTCCTGATTCTGTTGAACCCTGTAGCACCTCATATGACAGAAGAACTCTGGAGCCTGGCTGGCTTTGAAGGTAATCTGTTTGAGACTACCTGGCCGGTATGGGAAGAAGAGAAAACCATAGAAAGTCAGTTGGAAATAGCAGTTCAAATAAATGGTAAAGTAAAAGCTACCGTATTGATAAGCAGGGGAGAAGAACAAGATACTGTGAAGGAAAAAGTAATGGGAACCGAAACCGTTACGCAATTCCTGGAAGGAAAAACAATCGTAAAAGAAATTTATGTTAAAGATAAAATCTATAATATTGTAGTTCGTTAGTATATAAAACATGTTTAAATGAGAAAATACCTCTAAAGGTATCAAGTTAAGCAGGTTATCGGGAGGGGACATGAAGAAAGTTTTAATTGCTGACGATGCTATATTTATGAGAAAAGTATTGGCAGATATACTTGTGAAAAACGGCTATGAGGTAGTAGGTGAGGCTTCTAATGGCAGAGATGCTGTAGAGAAGTATCTTTTACTGAAACCTGAATTTGTGACAATGGATATTACAATGCCTGGAATGGACGGAATAGAAGCCCTTCAGACAATAAAGAGAATTGATAAGAACTGTAAGGTAATAATGGTATCAGCCATGGGACAGGAAGAAATGATTAATGATTCCATTCGTGCCGGTGCCAAAGGATTTATCGTGAAGCCTTTCAGAGAAGGTGATGTTCTGCAACAAGTGAAAAAGCTTAATTTTCTTTAAAATTTAGTGAAAGAGCTTACACAGATGACCTAAAGCCATCGGTGTAAGCTCTTTTTCTGACAGACGCTGTGATAATTTGCAAATCTACTTATCACAAACAAGTGAATAAACTTTTTCATACCAGTCCCCAATAGCATAACAGTCATTTCTCATGTTTACTAGTAATAAGAGACTACTTCTTAATAACTGGTATCCATATTTCGCTTTTGTAATCAGAAGAACTTAAGTCACCATTTGAGTACCATTCTATTTCTGGTGCTTCTGCATGCTCATAACCAGAGGTAGGAAACCATTCTGAAAAAATTCGCCCCCATATTTCTGCCATTGCAGTGGGCATAGGGCCGATGATTTCAAATATTGCCCATGTAAGAGATGGTATTTCTAGCCTGTACAAATTTTGGGGAGAATCTTTTTCTGTTATCGCGGCAATATAGTAATCAGTTGTATTATCTTCATACATTCCACTGTACACGCCTACTAACCCATTTCCAAGGCTGGCAATTTGAGAAAATGTTTCTTGAGGTGTTTCACTCCACATCTTAGCAATATTTTCACCCAATCCATTAATATGTGAAAACCTCTGTTTTAAACCTACAATCGTAAATGAATTTTTTTGCTCAATTCTGTAGTTCATCTCAACCACTCCTTTAATTGATAAGGAGAATGTTACACGAGGATACGCTTTTAACGATATACCTTTTTCTCTTGCTTTTGAAGGTGTAACTTCATGCATTGCCATAAACGCTCGAGAAAACGAGTCCGGCGAGTTATAGCCATACTTCAAAGCAAGATTGATTATTTTTTCATTGCTGTTCTGCAAATCAAAAGCCGCAAGCGTCAATCGGCGACGGCGTATATACTCGGATAGTGGTATTCCGATTAGAAAAGCAAACATGCGTTGAAAGTGATATTGGGAACATAATGCTATTTGAGCAATCTTTGCATATTCAATTTCAGCATCAAGATGATCTTCAATATAATCAATCGCATTTTTCATATTCTCAAGTGTATCCATTTGGTTCTCCTTTCAAGAAAAGTATAATATATTTTTTTTACCAATACCCGATAATATTTGCAAGAATTTGCAGGCAATGGTATTCAGGATTTACTTCATCAATTTTGATATTATCATTTCAATAAAGGCTTTGGAAATCTGCATTGCCTTATTTGATATAATTTGTAACGAATCAACTAGTTCTTTTTGGTATAGCTTCCAGATAGGACCAATGATAGCAGAGATAAGAATAAAAAGAAAGCACTGCATTTTTATTACAAAAATATACAGTGCTTCAAGATAAAAATAGCTTTGTCTACAATCAGAAGGAAATGTGTTATAACACACACACTTTTTCTTTGGGAGGTTTTACATACCTAATACAAAAATTTAGGTTATCTCATGAAGCCAGCGCTTGACCTGTGATTTTACTTTCTCTTTTTCTTCCTTGGAAGGATCTGCGAAAGAGATGGTTCCGATTACAGTATTGTCTTTTAATGCTGCGGCCAGTTTATCAAAGCATTTATCTGCACCGCCGCCTGCATGGCAGGCAAAGAAAGCCAGTTGCTTGTCTTTAATGGTCACCTGCTCCAGAAAAGAAGCGATAGGAGGTGAAAATGAACTTGCCCAGATTGGAGTTCCGATAAAAATTGTATCGTAATTGGATAAATCCGGCAGGTCATTTACCAGTTTGGGTTTTTCATGGAAAAGAACGCTCTTACCACCCCAAAAAAACTTGGTTAATCCTCCTTTTGGTATTTCTTTGTCCGGCTTTAACTCTATACAATCAGAATCTAATTCCTCTGCCAGGATGTCAGCAATAATCTTGGTGTTTCCTTCCAGAGAATAGAAAACAACTAATGTGTTCATCCTTTGCTCCTTTCTTGGTAATATTAGGTTGAACTAAGTGCTTGTTATTTTAATATTAAGCTAGATAAGCTGCGTCTAAGCTCTATACTTTTAATATTTAGAGAGAAAAATAAGTTCATCTAATAATACTCTTATAGTGATAATGGCCTATGTACGTTGTCTAACTGATATCTTATGCTAAAAGCTTTCTTTTGTCAAGAATATGTTAATTTATGGAACGGTAAGCCTTGCAAGAACTGGTATTTCACGTGTTTGCAAGGAGAATAGCGTTATGTTATAATAATCCTCAGAGTCTTTTAATGGCTAGAGATAAAGGTGTGTTTGGCACACAGATTGGAATTAGTATGGATATATATCAAATAGGCATCAGCCATAAAACTGCTCCGGTAGAGATCAGGGAACAGCTTGCGTTTTCCGGAAGTGAAAAAGAAGAGTACTTACGCCTGGTTAAGGAAGAAGATAATATCAGGGAGTGTGTATTAATAACTACCTGTAACCGGACAGAAATATATGTTACTGGGGATGAAACGGCTGCTGATAAAGCCATGGAACGGATGGCTGAGTATAAAGGTCTGGACCTAAAGGATTTAAAGAAATATTTTCTGCGTTATGAAGGCGAAGGAGCTGTTAAGCATCTTATGACCGTTGCCAGTGGTCTGGATTCTATGGTTATGGGAGAAGATGAAATCCTTGGACAGGTAAAGAGAGATTATGGACAGGCATATGAAGGAGGAAATACCGCCTACCTTTTAAATACCCTATTTCGTGAAGCAATTTCCTGTTCGAAAGCAGTTAAGACAGAAACCAGACTGTCAAAGACCCCGGTATCTGTAGGAACATTAACTGCAAAGGAAGTCATAACCTTTGAGACAGATAAGCGGAAGGCTAAAAAGGTTCTGATAATAGGTATATCTGGTAAGATGGGAAGCATCGTGATGAAGAATCTTTACGGAACTCCAGGGATTGGGATAGCTGGTACGGTTAGAAATCATCTATCAGGAGATGATGTGGAAACTCAGTATACAAGAATAGATTATTACGATTACAAAGACCGGTATGAGGCTGTTAAGGATGCGGATGTTATTATCAGCGCTACCCAGAGCCCTCATTATACCATTACCTTTAAGGAACTTGAAAATGTCCTGACTGATAAGAAGAAAAGATTATTCATAGATCTTGCAGTACCAAGAGATATTGATAAGGATATCAGAGGGATGGAAGGAATACAATTAATAGATATGGATTACTTTGAGGAATTGGCAGAGGAAAATAACAAGGTGAAAGAAGAAGAAGCGGTAAATGCTCGTAAGATTATAGATAAAAGAACAGATGAATTCATGAAGACTTTGATATTTCATGGATTTCTACCTGACCTTGAACGCATTAAGGGTAATCTGAAAGAGACCTCCTTAGAAACTTTGCTATATCATATGAAAAATCATGTCAACAAAGAAGAGCTTGGATCCCTTCTAAGAAGCCTGGAGCTTGCAGCGGAGGAACTAAAGCCATACGGCAAAAGGAGGGACAGGTAATGGCCTATTTCCCTATGTTTGTAGAATTAGACGGTAAAGAGTGCCTTATAATAGGCGGTGGTAAGGTAGCCCTTAGAAAAGCTGTTGCTTTACTTGATTTTAAAGCCAGTCTGACAATAGTTGCAAGCAGTATGATACCGGAATTTATAGAACTTGAGGCGAAGCATAAACCTTATATAAAATTAATAGAGCGAGATTATAAAGAAGAGGATTTACAGGAAGCCTTTTTGGTAATAGCAGCGACGGATGATAAGGAACTGAATAGAAGGATATCCCTAGCCTGTAAAACAAAAGGAATACCCGTTAATGTAGTGGATGTAAAAGAAGAATGCAGCTTTATTTTTCCCGCTTATGTAAGAAAGCAATCTATTACGGTGGGAATTACCTCTTCCGGTAACAGTCCGGTGCTGACACAACAGATTAAAAAGACGGTGGAGAAGAACCTGCCGGATTATATGGGACTCCTAGCAGATAAAATGGGAGATGCCAGAAAGCTGGTCAAAAGTGAATTTCACACGGAACGGGAAAGAAAACAGGTATATATAAGAATGGCAGAGGTTGGTGAGAAGAAAAAAGGCAATCTTACCGAAGAAGACATCTGTGTTATCATGAAAGAAATGAAAAAGGAATTACATCAGGATTGTAGTGATATAAAATAAGCTAATTAAAACTGTATATGTACCTTCGATTGAAAGAAAATATTGACAGGAAAGGTTGCCACAAAGATCGCATGATATCCGCGATATGCAATGGGTGTATAGAATGAAGAAGCTCAAGGTAGGAACACGAAAGAGTAAACTTGCACTGGTCCAGACTGAGACAGTAATAGCAGAGCTGAAAAGCCTCAGGACTGATCTGGAGTTTGAGATTGTTCCTTTAAGTACACTGGGAGACAGGATACAAAGCGTAGCACTTACCCATTTTGGAGGAAAAGGAGCTTTTGTATCTGAACTTGAAGAGGCCATGTTAAAGGGTGACATTGATCTTGCTGTACATAGTGCCAAGGATCTGCCTTTATCTTTTCCGAAAGGGCTGGATATTATAGGTGTTTCAAAAAGAGAGGATCCGAGGGACGTGTTGGTTACCCGTACCGGTGAAGAGCTTAAGGAAAAGGCCGTTATTGGAACCGGAAGTCCCAGAAGGAAACTTCAGCTGGAGGCAGATTATCCTTATGCTGCCAAGGAACTCAGAGGCAATGTAAATACAAGGCTTGGCAAACTTTCGGCAGGTGAATACGACGGACTATTACTGGCAGCAGCAGGACTTAAGAGATTGCAGGCAGATCAGCTTACAGAGTATGATTTTAAGTACTTGGCTCCGGAAAGCTTTATACCCGCAGCAGGACAGGGGATCATAGCTGTGGAGGGCAGAACGGAACAGGCATTATGTGATCTATTGGGCAGTTGGTCTGATAAAGAAGCCAGAGAGGCCTTCGAAGCTGAAAGGGAAGTTATAAAGCTTCTTGGAGCCGACTGTACAACACCTCTGGGTGTCTATGCGGATATAAAGAAAGAGAATATGACAATCCATGCCATTTTCGGTTATGGTGGAAATGCCATTGTTGTTAAAAGAGCAGGATTATCAAAGGATAGAATTATTCTGGCAGGTGAAGTGGCAGATGAATTAAAAAGAGCAGTCTTAAAGCAACCGGAATAGGAGGAGAGACAATGGATCGAAATAAAAATACCAAAGGGAAAGTATATCTTATAGGCGCAGGACCAGGAGATCCGGAGCTTATAACCCTAAAAGGTGAGAGACTCTTAAAGAGTTGCGAAACAGTGGTATATGACAGACTGATACCGGAATCGCTGCTTTACCTGGTACCGGAAAACTGTGAAAAAATAGATGTAGGCAAAACGCCGGGAGGAATTTCTGTCCATCAGGAGGATATTAACCGAATACTGGTGCGAAAAGCGGAGGAAGGCAAGAAAGTTGTTCGATTAAAGGGTGGTGATCCTTTTGTATTTGGAAGAGGCGGAGAAGAGATACTTGCACTGCAGAAAGCCGGCATCGACTTTGAGGTGGTACCGGGTATCAGTTCCTCTTTATCAGCACCTGCACTGGGCGGAATTCCAGTTACCCACAGGAACGTAAGCAGGAGTTTTCATGTAATAACCGGCCATCGTGACAAGGAGGAAGGAGACTGGGATTTCAAAAATCTTGCGAAAGTCGAAGGGACTTTAATCTTTCTCATGGGGATGGAGAGCATTAAGACCATAACGGAAGAATTGATTAAGGAAGGCAAGGACAGTAATACTCCGGCGGCAGTCATTTCAAATGCCGCCAGAGATAATCAGATAACCGTCAGAGGAACCTTAGGAACCATCTCTGCCATAGCCAGTGGAAGAAATATAAAGGCACCTGCCGTTATCGTGATTGGTGAGACAGCAGCGTATCATTTCTTATCCGGTAAGAAAGGGAACCTGTCCGGTGCTCGTATTGGTATAACCGGAACAGAAAGTTTTGTAAGAAAGCTGTCTGATGCCTTAAGGGAAGAGGATGCAGCAGTTATAAATTTGGGTTTTCTGACTGTTAAGAAACATACCAAATCACTGGAATTCAAAGAACTTATTGCCAGATTATTTGAATACACCTGGCTTATATTTACCAGCAGCAATGGGGTACAGATATTTTTTGATGCACTAAAAGAGGAAAAAATAGATTTCAGGCGTTTGGCAGCATTTAAAATTGCTGCGGTGGGACAGGGAACGGCAGATGCTATAGCAGGTTTCGGCTTTGCGGCAGATTATGTTTCAGACAAAGGCAATGGCGGAGCACTTGCAGGAGAACTGCTGCCCATTCTGACAGAGCAGGACAGATTATTACTTCTTCGGGCAGGGAATGCATCAGGAGATATGACAATCGTACTGAAGAATCATCATGTTATATTCGAGGATTTCCCGGTATACAGCCTGGTACCGGAGGAGTATAAGAAGCAGAGAGTGTTAAAAGAGCTTTCTGATGTTGACTATCTTATATTTGCCAGCAGCCTGGGAGTGAAAGAATTCTATCATGAGTTGCCGGAGAATCTGAGAAACTCCATGAAAGCAAAACTTGTATGTATGGGCGAAGCTACCAGGGACAGATTATCAGCCCTTGGTTATACCAAAATATTACAGGCGGAGAAAACAGCCATATCCTCGTTGGTGCAGACTGTTGTAAAGGATTATGCTGATAAGAAGGAGGAGACAGAATGATTAGACGAAGAAGATTGAGAGTTAGTGAAAATATCAGGGCTATGGTACAGGAAAACAGCTTAAGAATAGCAGAACTGGTGTATCCTATATTTATAATAGATGGAGACGATAAAAAGAATCCCATAAACTCCATGCCAGGAATCTATCAATACTCCATAGACAGATTAGGAGAAGAACTGGAACGAGTAAGAGCTTGTGGTATCAAGAGCGTGTTATTGTTCGGGATACCGGAGCATAAGGATGAGATCGGAAGCGAAGCTTATAACAAAGAAGGTATAATCCAAAGGGCAATCAGGCATATAAAAGCAAATTACAGGGAACTTACGGTCATTGCTGATATCTGTCTTTGCGAATACACAGACCATGGGCATTGCGGAATCGTTAGAAACGGACAGGTAATCAATGACGATACCCTGCTACTGTTATCAAAAGCTGCGGTAACCTGTGTGATGGCAGGAGCAGATATCATCGCACCTTCTGATATGATGGACGGACATGTTGAGGCTATTCGAAGAGCCTTGGATGAAGAGGGTTTTGTAAATACACCCATAATGGCTTACAGTGCGAAATTTGCATCCGGTTACTATGCTCCTTTCAGGGAGGCTGCTCATTCTGCACCGGGATTTGGAGACAGAAAGACTTATCAGATGGATTATGCCAATGGCAGAGAAGCTGTGAGAGAGATAGAAGATGATATCAGAGAAGGTGCAGATATCATCATGGTAAAGCCTGCACTTGCCTATCTGGATGTTGTTCAGTCTGCGGCACAAACGGGTTACCCCGTTGCGGTGTATAATGTCAGCGGTGAATATGCAATGGTTAAAGCTGCTGCAGCACTTGGCTATCTGGATGAAAAAAAGGTTGTCTTAGAGAACCTTATGGCAATGAAACGAGCAGGTGCTAATATTATTATTACCTATCATGCCCTTGATGCTGCTCAGTGGTTAAGTGAGTAGTTTGATAAAGTTACAAATGAGATATGAATTAGTACGGATGTAAGCGTGACCAGAAGCTAAAAGACCGGATGGCCTAGGAGACCATGCTGCATCAGCAGGTTTTTATGAGTGAAAGAAAATAAATTGAAAGGATGCCACGTTGAGATTTTTCGCTCCTTATATTGGTGGCAGTGTCGCAGGAAAGCCTGCGATATGTGATAGGTACAGTATGAAAGATCAGGAATCACAGAAGCTTTATGAAGAAGCTCTTCAATATATGCCCGGCGGTGTCAACAGTCCTGTCAGGGCTTTTCGTCAGGTAAATCGTAATCCGCTGTTTATAGAGAAAGGAAAAGGCAGCCGAATTTATGATGCAGACGGCAATGAATTTATAGACTATGTAGGTTCCTATGGACCGCTGATTCTGGGACATGCCAGAGAAGAGGTAGTAGAAGCCGTGAGAGAAGCAGCAGCTTGCGGACTTACCTTTGGAGCACCCACAAGACGTGAAATACGCCTTACGGAATTGATACAGGAGTGCGTTCCTTCAATGGAAATGGTGAGACTTGTAAACTCAGGAACAGAAGCAGTTATGAGTGCACTCAGGCTGGCCAGAGGTTATACGGGACGTAAAAAAATCATCAAATTTACCGGCTGTTATCATGGGCATTCCGACGGACTTTTGGCAAAAGCAGGTTCCGGCTTATTGACCCAGGCTCTGCCGGATAGTCTTGGAGTTCCAAAAGCATTTACAAAACATACGCTCCTGGCTGATTATAATGACACAGAAAGTGTAAAAGAACTATTTCATAAATACAAAGGAGAGATTGCAGCAGTAATTGTTGAGCCGGTAGCAGCTAATATGGGTGTTGTACTGCCGGAAGAGAATTTCCTCTCTTTTCTGCGAAAAATAACAGATGATAATGGAAGCCTTCTGGTATTTGACGAGGTAATCACCGGCTTCAGGCTGGCTTTAGGCGGCGCGCAGGAATATTTCCAGGTTAAACCAGACCTTACTACCCTGGGTAAGATCGTGGGAGGCGGAATGCCCATTGGGGCATATGGCGGAAGAAGAGAAATCATGGAGAAAATAGCTCCCCTGGGACCGGTTTATCAGGCTGGTACCCTCTCTGGTAATCCTCTGTCAACTGCTGCGGGGATTAAGACTCTTGAGCTGTTAAAGAGCTCTCAGGGCTTATATGAGGAACTGGCAGCGAAAGGAGAGCTGTTAAGGAGCAGAATCCAAACTGCCGGTAAAGGAAGAATCAAAGTGAATTCTATCGGTTCCCTGTTATGTATTTATTTCACGGAGGGAGAAATAAGAGATTATAACAGTGCTTTAACTGCCGGAGTAAAGGATTATGCAATCTTTTTCGAGTATCTCCTGGAGAACGGAATCTATGCGGCACCTTCTCAATTCGAGGCTATGTTCTTATCGGGAGCTCATACAGCAGAAGATGTTGAATATACAGCACAGACTATTGAAAAGTATTTTGGTTCGATATAAGAAAGACAGGAGGCATGGCCAATGAGCGGAATATATATAGTCGGAGGAGGAGCCTCAGGACTTTTTGCAGCAATTTGCGCAGCAAGAAGAAACAAAAAGGTTACGGTACTGGAACACAAGGACAAGCCGGGGAAGAAAATTCTTGCAACCGGTAATGGGAAATGCAATTATACCAACCTGGTCCAGAAGGAAGACTGCTATCGTAGCAGTAATCCATCTTTTGCCAGGGAAGCTTTAAGGGCTTTTAATGTGAACGCGACCGTTGATTTTTTTAAGGAGATTGGTATCTATCCCTTGGACAGAAATGGATATCTATACCCTAACTCAGGACAGGCCTCTTCTGTATTAGAGGTGTTATTGCTGGAGGCGGCGAGAACCGGTGTTACGATTGAATGTAATGCCCATGTACAGAAAATTGATAAGGGTCTCTCTGTCTATTTGGAGGATAGAAAATACCAGGCAGACGGAATTATCCTGGCAGCAGGGGGGAAGGCAGCACCTGCCCATGGCTCGGACGGAAGCGGACTTTCTATCGCCCGTGAATTAGGACATAACATTCTCACGCCTTTACCGGCACTTGTACAGTTAAAATCAGGGGCGAAATACTTTAAGATCCTCTCAGGTGTCAGAACAGAAGCAGAGGTCAGCCTGTATATTGAAAACCAGCGGAAGACATCTGAAAAAGGTGAGGTTTTACTTGCTGAGTATGGATTGTCTGGAATTCCGGTAATGCAGATAAGCCGTTATGCAGCAGAAGCACTTAACAGAGGAAGCAAAGTAACAGTTGTGCTTGATTTTCTTCCGTTTCTCACAAAAGAAGAATTAAAAGAAATGCTGTATTACAGGTTAAAGCGTAATGTGAAAGAAACCCTGGAGGAAGCTTTTCTGGGACTGCTAAATAAAAAACTCGCTTATGCTGCAATAAAGGAGAGTAAATTGGACCCTTATTATAGGATAGAGGATATAAAGGATTCTCAACTGACGATCCTTGTGAATCAGTTAAAAGAATGGAAAGTAACTATAACAGACACGCATTCCTTTGAACATGCCCAGGTAATGGCAGGGGGAATTGACACAAAGGAAATTAACCCCGTAACGATGGAGTCAAAACTTATAAAAGGACTTTACTTTGCAGGAGAGATAATAGATGTTGATGGTACCTGCGGTGGGTATAATCTGCAATGGGCATGGTCCAGCGGCCATGCGGCGGGTACACATATATAAGCTGGCGAAAAGGAAAAAAATAAAAAGCAGAAGTTTCGCCTACACAGAAAAAGAGGTAAGAGATGTTACAAATATCCCAGTTAAAATTAAGAGTTGGTCATAGTACAGGGGATTTATATAAGCTTGCGGCAAAAACCTTAAAAATAACAGAGCAGGAAATACAACAGCTTGTTATAACAAAGAAATCCATTGATGCCAGAAAAGAAGATATATTTTATGTCTATCAGGTAGAGGTACAGATAGCCGCTGAAGAGAAAAAACTTGCAAAACTAAAAGCGCCAAACGTAACCATCGCAAAAGCGGCTGGTTACGATTTTAAACCCTCCGGTATAAATAAGCTTTCTCAACGTCCTGTTATAGCTGGCTTTGGCCCTGCCGGATTATTCTGCGGGCTAATGCTTGCAAGAAACGGATACAATCCCATTATACTGGAACGTGGAGAAGAGGTTGACAGCCGTGTTAAATCGGTAGAAGAATTCTGGAAAAGCGGGAAGCTTAACAGAGAGTCCAATGTTCAATTTGGAGAAGGCGGTGCAGGAACCTTTTCTGATGGGAAGCTTAACACCCTTGTCAAAGACAAATGGGGAAGAAATCAGGAAGTTCTAAAGATCCTTGCAGAGCATGGAGCACCGGAGGAAATCCTATACCTTAATAAACCCCATATTGGCACGGATAAATTAAGAAACGTGGTGAAAGCCATCAGGGAGGAAATAAAAAGCCTTGGCGGTGAGGTGAGGTTCAATACCTGCCTTACGGATGTTAAGACTGAAAAAGGAACAATAACCGGAGTCGAACTAAACCATGAGGAGTTTCTTTCCTGTGATTGTCTGGTACTGGCATTGGGACACAGTGCAAGAGATACCTTTAAACTCCTTTGGGAGAAGAGAATGAAACTGACTTCGAAATCCTTCGCCATTGGACTTCGTATGGAACACCCGCAGATTCTGATCAGCCGGAACCAGTATGGCAACAGGTATACAGAGCTTCCTCCGGCAGACTATAAACTGACCCACAATGCTGTGAATGGCAGAGGGATTTATTCTTTTTGCATGTGCCCGGGCGGGTTTGTCGTAAACGCTTCCTCAGAAGAAGGTCGCCTTGCAGTAAATGGTATGAGTAATCATGCCAGAGATGAAAGGAATGCGAACAGTGCCTTAATCGTAACGGTTACTCCACCAGATTTTAAGGAACTGGTTCTGAAAGACGAGCAGGGCTTCAAAGAGACGTACGATGGTGTAGGTGCGGAGGAGAATCCTATGATAGGTGTTGAATTTCAAAGGATTTGGGAAGCAAAAGCTTATGAAGCCGGAAGAGGACGAATACCGGTGCAGCTCTATGGTGATTTCAAATGCAACAGGACAAGCAGCGGCTTTGGCAGCATAACACCGAATACCAAAGGGGAGTATAATCTGGCAAACCTAAGGGATTGTCTGCCGGAATATGTATCAACTGCACTGATGGACGGAATCCAGGCTTTTGAGAGAAGAATAGAAGGGTTTTCCAACGAAGAAGCTGTTTTAACCGGTGTGGAGACAAGAACCTCTTCCCCCCTTCGAATGGAACGGGATGAATTTTTTGAAGCCAGTATTAAAGGTATATATCCCTGTGGTGAAGGTGCTGGTTACGCCGGAGGAATCACCTCTGCGGCAATTGACGGAATCAAAGTATTTGAAGCGATTGCCTCCAAATATAAGGCAAATGAAGCATATAATTAGAATGATGTGGAATTATATGTATTCTGAGAGGGCAGCGTGGTAAAGGAATACAGTAATTTTTAACAAAATATACAAAGCGGATATTTACACCACATGGAAATTAATGTACAATAATAATAATTGTTATGAATATTAAGAGGGGCTGTCATCAGAGAGAGGATTTAAGCCTCGGGGAAGGATGAATCACAAGTGTCTTTAAGAGAACTGTTAAAGGATAAGAAAAGAATTGTTATTAAGATAGGATCATCTTCATTGACCCATGAAGAAACAGGACGTATCAATCTCTCTAAAATGGAGAAATTAGTACGTATACTGACAGATATCAGAAATCAGGGAAAAGATGTGATATTAGTATCCTCCGGAGCTATTGCTGTAGGAAAGGAAACGTTAGGCCTGCAAAAGAGACCAACTGAGAAAGTAGAGAAGCAGGCCTGTGCTGCAGTGGGACAGGCAAGACTGATGATGGTATATCAGAAGTTGTTTGCTGAATACAACCAGATTCCGGCACAAATATTAATGACCAAATATACAATGATTAATGATATCAGCAGAGCAAATGCTTTTAATACCTTTGAGGAATTGTTCCGAAAAGGTGTTATTCCAATTGTTAATGAAAATGATACTGTTTCTACCGATGAGCTTGAATTTGGTGATAATGATACTCTTTCCGCAATCGTTAGTGCGCTGATACAAGCTGACCTCTTAATACTGTTGTCTGATATAGACGGACTCTATACGGATGATCCGAAGAAAAATCCCCAGGCTGAGTTTATAGATTATGTCGAGCATATCGACACGAATCTGGATAATATGGCGAAGGATTCCTCTTCCTTAGTAGGAACAGGCGGAATGGCTACAAAGATCAGTGCTGCGAAGATTGCTACGGCTTCCGGTGCAGACATGGTAATAGCCAATGGTGAGGATGTCAGTGTAATCAGTGCTATTGTAAGCGGGGAGAATAAAGGTACCTTCTTTAAGGCTCATAAAGATGAAAAGTTCATATTATTGGACTATATCAGCACAAAACAATACTCAAAATAAAAAATAAGATGTATAAACAGCAATAAGTTTATAAACACAAATTAGAAGAGGAATGCATATGGAAGATTTAAAATTGACAAGAATAAATGAATTATACAAAAAATCTCAGGAAGCAGGACTTACGGCGGAAGAAAAAGAAGAGCAGGTGAAGCTTCGCGGTGAATATATCCAATCTGTGAGAAATAATCTAAGGGGTACGCTTAATCAGATAAGTATCTTAAATCCTGACGGGACGGTAACTGAACTATCAAAAAAGGATAAACATTAATGAAGAAAGAAGAGATAAGGCAGGAAATCAGAGAGCAGAAAGCATCCCTCTCCAAGGAGGTAATTGACCTGCAGAGCAGTATAATCAGAGAACAATTTCTGGCGTTAAGAGAATATAAGGAGTGCAGCCAGTTAATACTCTATGCAGCATTTAACCAGGAGGTCAATACACTGCCTTTGATCAGACAGGCACTCCTTGACGGTAAAAAAGTAGCACTCCCGAGAGTCATGAAGGAAACGATTGAATTTTATTATATCAACTCTATTTCCGATCTGGAAGAAAGCGCTTTTGGAATTCCGGAACCGGAGCCTGTTGATATACTTCAATTAGAAAAGAACTTTAATTTAATATTAGTACCGGGTCTGGCCTTTGACAAACAAGGAAATCGTATCGGGTATGGAAAAAGTTTTTATGACAGGTATTTTATATCCCACGAGGAATCTTTTCTAAAAATTTGCTTTGCCTATGGATTTCAAGTGTATGAGGAGATACCTTTTGAAGCACATGATGTTAAAATAGATATTCTCATAACCAAAGACGGCGTATTAAGAATATAATTCAAATGCTTATTATTCAGAAATTATTTAGTTCTATACATTAATATAGTCAGAAAAACTGGTTGTATCCTCCTATTAGGCAGTTCTGCTTTAACTTCGCTCATTGTGCTGAGCTGCCTGCACATAACTCATACAATCAGCTGTAAATAAGGCACAAGTGGTTTTCAAATATGAGCAGGGATATGTAATCGATTGTTCACAAATACGTTTTTTTGATAATCTATAAGCAAAAAAAGCAGAAAGGGTGATTTCATGGAGTTGGTAGAGATAGGAAAAAAGGCAAAAAAAGCGGCGACCCGTCTAAATACTCTCAGTCAGGAAAAGAAAATAGAGGGTCTGAAAGCAGCAGCCCAGGCATTAAAAAGTCATAGGGATAAAATACTAAATGCTAATATCTCAGACGTAGATAAGGCCAAAGAAAATGGTATGACGGATGCACTCATTGACAGACTGCGGTTAACGGAAGCCAGAATTGAAGCGATGGCGGAGGGGCTTATTGATATTGCAGCCTTAGAGGATCCTGTTGGTGAAGTTTTATCCATGAAAGAAAGACCAAACGGACTCTTGATTGGGCAGAAGAGAGTCCCAATGGGGGTTATCGGTATCATTTATGAATCCAGACCAAATGTTACAGCAGATGCTTTCGCTTTATGCTTTAAAACTAGTAATGCAGTAATATTAAGAGGCGGAAGCGATGCAATTCATTCCAATACTGCTATAGTAGATGTTATTCGAGAAGCACTTGCCCATACAGGTATAACAGAAGATGCCATACAGTTGGTTTGGGATACCAGCAGAGAAACTGCGAAACAGTTAATGTGCATGAATAAGTATGTTGATCTCTTAATACCCAGAGGCGGTACGGGGCTTATCAAAACAGTAGTAGAGAACAGTACCATTCCGGTAATTGAGACAGGAACCGGTAACTGCCATGTATTTGTGGATGAAACAGCCGACTTTGAAATGGCATTAAATATAATACACAATGCCAAAACCCAGCGTCTGGGGGTCTGTAATGCCTGTGAGTCACTGGTTGTGCACAGCAGTATAAAAGATACCTTTCTCCCGGTTTTATATGAAATGCTGCAAAAGAATCAGGTGATTATCAGAGGGGATGAAATCTCCAGAGAGATTTGTCCCAAGATAGAAGCAGCAACGGAAGAAGATTATGCTACCGAATACCTGGACAGAATCATTTCATTAAAAGTCGTGGATTCCATTGAAGAAGCCATAGAACATATTAATCAATATAATACTGGGCATTCAGAAGCAATTATTACAAAGGATTATAACAATTCCATGAAATTTCTGAACGAGATAGATGCAGCAGCAGTTTATGTTAATGCGTCAACCCGTTTTACCGATGGTGCAGAATTTGGGTTTGGAGCAGAAATCGGAATCAGTACTCAAAAACTCCACGCCAGAGGACCTATGGGGCTTCTTGCTTTAACCTCTACGAAATATATTATTTTCGGCAGCGGACAAATAAGGCCCTGAAGAAAGCCGGGTAAAAATAACGAAACGAATTAAGCTGCCTATGAAATTTGATTTATAAGGGCGTGTCAGAATATTTTTCAATAAAAAGACACATTCCAATAAATCCGGTTACATAGGCATTTTAGCAGTCAGTGATCATTCAATTTCATTACATTCGAAGAGGGGCAGATATGAATAAGCTGGAAAGACTGTTACATAAAGCAAAGAAACTGCAGGAGCCTGGAGCAGGAACTGTCCAGGAATATAATGAGACACTGTGGGATTTGGGACGGCAGGTATTAAATCTATATGTTAAAGGAAAGCTAAATATTGAAAAGAACAGTGTCTGTCAAATCCGAGACGAGAATGTATTAAATCTCAGCAGTTTTGTGAAGGAGGCCGGAAAATATCCACCGGCAGGAAAAGACCGTGAAGTTGATGAGTGTAGATTTACAGAAGCTATAGCATACTGCCATCTGGATTTATCAAAGGTGACGGAAGAAGCAGCCGGTAACAGATACCATGTTACTTACAGTTATTATCGTGGTGATAATAATCCCAGAGGAGTACCGGCAGCACTTGCAGATTTAATTTTGAGAGTATTTCGAATATGTAATTATTATGAGATTGATATTGAAACAGTCATTAATGAAAAACATGAACATTATAAGAAGAAATTAGATGAAAATAAGTATTTGCACTAGTAGGGGAGAATATAAGGTTATATATTCAAGGTAATATTTGTAATGCTGATATTATGGCAAGTATATGACTTACATTATAAATTAACAGGATGATATACAGTAGAAAGGCAGCATGTTATAATTTACCTGTATATGAATTAATAGGGGGAAGAAAGTTGGGGAAATACAGAAGATATTTTATTTTAGTTATTGTTATGGTAATATTTTATAGCTGGAGCAGTCTGGAACCACATGTTAGTGCAGCAGCTAACAGAACGAAAATTACAAAGTCCAATATAGCTGATGTAGAGAACAGTATACAGAGGAGTGTTATAAAAGGTTATCTATCTGATTATTCATGTGAGAGGATGAGAGCTTTATGTTAATATCATTATTTCTGATACTTTTCTATACATCAATAGGGTTTGTGTTTTTTCGATTGGCAGTATATTTTGGTAAGAAGATTCGGTTTCATAATATGTTTATTCATCTGAAGAGAGTCCTCTTAAGAATCAGATATAGATTTATGAAATAATGCCTGTAAGTGTTTTCCTGGGTAGCCTGCGCATATGCTGGTTACCCCGTTTTTGAGTTACTTGAGTATTGTATTTTCGGGCTACATAAGATATAATTTTAGGATGCGGCACCAGATAAATGTATATTGAAAGTTGAGAATATGGAATGAGCAGTGTACTTATGGATCTTGATGAATTTGATTTAAATAGCAAAGAACCTATAACCGAGCCGGAGCGCCAATATTATTTTATGGCAAAATGCAGGGAATGGGTAAGAAATAAAGAAAAAGAAATTAATCGTCCCTTAACCTTTTCGGTAGTTACCTTCGGGTGTCAGATGAATGCCAAGGACTCCGAGAAACTGGCAGGAATCCTGGAGCAGATAGGTTATCATCAGATAGAAGGAGAAGAGGCCGATTTTGTTGTTTACAATACCTGTACAGTAAGAGAGAATGCCAATACCCGTGTTTATGGAAGACTTGGATATTTGAACAGCTTAAAGAGAAAGAATCCCAATATGATGATTGCCCTGTGCGGTTGTATGATGCAGGAGGATGCAGTTGTAGATAAGATCAAGAAGAGCTACCGATTCGTAGATATGATCTTCGGAACGCATAATATCTTTAAGATGGCAGAACTTATGCATACCAGAATACACAGTAAGACCATGATAATCGATATCTGGAAGGATACCAATCTCATTGTGGAGGATCTGCCCAGCGAGAGAAAATACAAATTTAAAGCTGGTGTAAATATTATGTATGGCTGCAACAATTTTTGCAGTTATTGTATTGTTCCTTATGTAAGAGGCAGGGAGAGAAGCAGAAATCCCGAGGATATTGTAAAGGAAGTAAAAGAACTGGTAGCTGACGGCGTAATAGAAATTATGCTGCTTGGTCAGAATGTTAATTCCTATGGAAAAAGCCTTGAGGAGAAGACTACCTTTGCCGGTCTGCTTAAACTCTTGGAGGAAATAGAAGGACTTGAGAGAATAAGATTTATGACCTCTCATCCAAAGGACTTATCCGATGATTTGATTGAAGTAATGAAGAATTCAAAGAAGATATGTAAGCATCTTCATTTACCGGTTCAGGCTGGCAGTACCAATGTGTTAAAGAAGATGAACAGAAGTTATACCAAAGAAGATTACCTGAGCTTGGTTGACCGGATTAAGACCGCTATGCCTGATATTTCCCTGACTACAGACATTATTATTGGCTTCCCGGGTGAGACGGAGGAGGATTTCTTAGAGACCCTGGAGGTTGTGGAAAAAGTGCGTTATGACAGTGCGTACACCTTTCTTTATTCCAAACGTTCCGGTACTCCCGCTTCGGTAATGGAGAATCAGGTAGAAGAATTGGTTGCCAAGGATCGTTTTGACAGATTGCTAAAGGTGGTTCAGAAGATTTCCTCCGAAATGACAGCAAGAGTAGCAGGAAATGTGGAAGAAGTACTGGTAGAAGAGATAAATGGGCAGGATCCTTCTCTTATGACTGGAAGGCTCAGCAATAATATTCTTGTACATTTTAAAGGATCTGAGGAACAGATCGGTAAAATAGTTAAGGTTAAGCTGGCTGAATGCAAAGGATTTTATTATATGGGAGAACTATGTAATTGATATAAATTTTTGTACCTATAAAAGCATAAAATACCTTAGTTTAAGCATTTTTATACTTTGACAGGGAAATGAAAATCAATGAAAGGGTCTATAATACTAAATAGAAGCCAACAAGATAAGTTGAATCATAATAATCTATTTCTTCAGGTTATTTGATCCTGAAAAATCGATTATAGGGTTCAACTTATTTATCTTTCTGTAAATGAAAACATCCAATATAATAACCTTTTTCTTATTACTGGAAGAAAATAATTATTTTATAGAACTGTTAGCAAGAATATAAGAAAGTCATGATGGGTTTTAGGTTATTGTGTCTAATTTCGGTGGAATTTGACATAATGCATAAAAATTTAATGGGGATACTTGACATACTCATGAAAACAGTATAAAATTTATATGTTGTATATTTGTACAATGAAAATTCAATAAGGAGGTGCTCCAGTGCCGATACCAGTTTGGGTAATAATAACTATTATTGCAACCTCGGCCATCGTTGTTCCTCTTGTCTGGAAACTTGCTATTTCCTACCATGTTAAGGTTGTAGAAGCCAAGATAGGTACTGCAGAAGAAAAAGCAAGGGAAATCATAGATGAAGCTTTAAAAACAGCTGAAACTAAGAAAAGAGAAGCCTTACTTGAAGCAAAGGAAGAGTCTTTAAAGACTAAGAATGAGTTAGAGAAGGAAACGAAGGAAAGACGAGCAGAAGTTCAACGTTATGAAAAAAGGGTTCTGTCCAAGGAAGAAACCTTAGACAGGAAAATCGAAGCACTCGAGAAGAAAGAATCCAGACTCTCTGCAAAAGAGGCTGAACTTGACAAAATCAAGGCAGAAGCTGAAGAGCTTCATGCAAGACAGCTGCAGGAATTGGAGAAGATTTCAGGACTTACCTCCGAACAAGCGAAAGAATATCTTTTAAAGACAGTTGAAGACGAAGTTAAGCATGAAACTGCAATGTTAGTTAAGGAACTTGAAAGCAAAGCAAAAGAAGAAGCAGACAAAAAAGCAAAGGATTATGTTGTTACTGCAATACAGAAATGCGCAGCAGATCATGTGGCAGAAACTACCATATCCGTTGTACAGCTTCCAAATGATGAGATGAAAGGAAGAATTATCGGAAGGGAAGGAAGGAACATTCGTACCCTTGAGACCCTTACAGGTGTTGATCTTATAATTGATGATACTCCTGAAGCCGTAATTCTATCCGGATTTGACCCTATCAGAAGAGAAGTGGCAAGAATTGCCCTTGAAAAGCTGATTGTGGACGGACGAATCCATCCTGCAAGAATTGAAGAGATGGTGGAAAAGGCTCAAAAAGAAGTTGAAGTCATGATTCGAGAAGAAGGTGAAGCAGCAACTCTTGAAGTTGGTGTTCATGGAATTCATCCTGAGCTTGTCAGACTTCTCGGTAAGATGAAGTTTAGAACAAGTTATGGACAAAATGCTTTAAAACATTCTATAGAAGTTGCCCAATTATCCGGATTACTTGCCGGTGAGATAGGCGTTGATATCAGAATGGCAAAGAGAGCCGGATTACTGCATGATATTGGTAAATCTGTTGACCATGAAATGGAAGGCTCACATATTCAAATCGGTGTTGATTTGTGCAGAAAGTATAAGGAATCTGCAATTGTAATTAATGCAGTAGAATCCCATCACGGCGATGTGGAACCTGAATCATTGATTGCGTGCATCGTACAGGCTGCGGACACCATTTCGGCTGCGAGACCAGGTGCCAGAAGAGAAACATTAGAAACATACACAAACAGATTGAAACAATTAGAAGATATCTCCAATAGCTTTAAGGGAGTAGATAAGTCATTTGCGATACAAGCAGGCAGAGAAGTACGTATTATGGTAGTGCCAGATCAGATATCTGATGCAGACATGATATTACTTGCCCGTGACATATCAAAGCAAATTGAGTCTGAGCTGGAGTATCCGGGTCAGATTAAGGTTAATGTAATCAGGGAATCACGAGTGACAGATTACGCAAAATAATGAATAGTTATTAAGATGGTCGAAATTCCTAATATAGGAATTTCGCCATCTTTTTTTGAAATCAGGTAATTTAATACTTTAATCTGATAAAATGATATGGTTTAAGCTGGCATTGAGGAAGTATGAAATAAAGGGCTTACGCATTCTGAATTGTTGTATTACCATATTTGTAAGCAGATGCTGTAGGTAATGGGCAGCTAATGTGATAAAGTAGTTTTATACTTCTTATTTGGACTATAACTTAATAGGGCTTGCAATATAATGGGAGATAGTTTGTTATTTGTTAGATTTTGTGATATTATTAGTATACAAGTCCTGATAAAAAATTCAGGGTAGCAGGGAATGGAACCAGGAGGATTACAATGGATAAAATCGGATTTATAGGTGTCGGTAATATGGGATTACCAATGCTTATGGGAGCTGTAAAGGTGTTTGGAAAGGAATCTCTTTTGTTTAATTGTGTGAGAGCTGAAAGAAAAGAATTCATAAATCAAAAGACCGGAGTTAATTTTGCAAATAACAACAAGGAGTTGGTCCAGTCCTGTAAATATATTGTATTAGCGGTTAAACCTCAGTTTTTTCATGAGGTATATGCTGATATAAAGGATAGTCTGACAACGGAGCATATCTTGATTTCTGCAGCGGCAGGTATTACGATTGCTGCTATGAAAGAGGCACTTGGTGTTTCAGTCAGAGTTGTTCGCTCTATGCCAAATACTCCCGCCCTTGTAGGAGAAGGAATGACAGCAGTCTGCTATTCCAAAGATGAGTACACTAAGGTTGAGAAAGAACTGCTTCACAGGTTCTTTGAAGCTTTTGGTAAATACGAGGAGTTTGAGGAAGGTTATATAAATGCTTTAATCTGTGCCAGCGGCAGTTCACCGGCATACGTTTATATGTTTATTGAAGCGTTGGCAGACAGCGCAGTAAAGTATGGGATTCCAAGAGAGAAGGCATACAAGCTGACCGCTCAGGCAGTACTGGGAGCAGCAAAGATGGTATTGGAAACAGGAGAGCATCCCGGAAAATTAAAGGATCAGGTGTGTTCTCCAGGTGGAACCACAATAGCTGCCGTAGCAGCTCTGGAAGAATCCGGATTTCGCAATGCGGTAATGAAAGCCACGGATGCCTGCTACGAAAAGGCGGTATCTCTTAGTAAATAAAATAGTGAAAAGTACTGGTGCTTGGAAATAAAAGGTGCCAGAGAAAATAGATGGGAGTAAATATGGATAACGAATATAAGCGTTTAAAAAGAACACCAGTCCACAAAGGTCATATCATTGATGTCTATACAGACACTATGGGACTGCCAAGCGGAAAGACAGCTGATTGGGATTTTATCAGTCATAAGGGGGCGGCTGCTATTGTCCCGGTTACGGAGGATGGCAAGATTATTATGGTCAGACAATACAGAAATGCAGTGGAAAAATATACCCTTGAGATACCTGCTGGAGGCCTGAATCCCGGAGAAGATATGAAAACCTGTGCCGGAAGAGAATTAGAGGAGGAGACAGGTTACAGAACAGATCGGATTGAGCATTTATTTGATCTTTATACAACGGTTGCTTTCTGTAATGAAAAAATAGGCATCTATTATACAGAGCATTTAATTCCTTCGAAGCAGAACCCTGATGAAGATGAATTCGTATCAGTGGAAAGCTATACGGTAGAGGAGCTGGTTAATTTTATTTTTACAGGGCAGATTGAAGATGCGAAAACGATTGCAGCCATTTTGGCTTATAAAACCAAACGAAATAAATAACTTATCTATGCCGGCTTAATAGCCGGCATTATTTTTGTATAAGCTTCATATGTTATCTTATAGACGTTGGCACAGGTGTTATTATGGATTTTGTGAAGCAGCAATTGCGCAGACTGGGAGAAGTAAAGGCCGGTCTGCTGTTAATGGCAATGGGAGCTGTTCTCGGTATCGTATTCGCCAGAGTATTTAAGAGCTTCTATCAGGGGAATATAAATATATTGGATAAAGATTATTTGTATCAGATAAGGACAGCCTCCATCGATTATAAGTTATTATTGAAATATGTATACTGGGATCTTTTTAAGAATTTTATACTCTTTTGGATGGTATGTGTAACCTCCCTTGGTATTCCGTTTATTTGCCTATGCCTGGTTTATCTCGGATTTCAGGGTAGCTTTTTTATCTCGGTAATCCTTATGAAATATCATTTTAAGGGACTCTTATTGATCTTTGGTTACACTTTCCCTCAATATCTGATTTACATACCGGTTGCACTGATTTCCATTCGATGCGCATATTGGCTCTGCAAGAGTCTGCGATATGACATGACTAGTAAGAAAGGAAAAAGAGAAAAGATTGGAAAATATATGTTTCTGGTAATATTATTGGGGATGGTTCTGGCACTGGGAGGACTATCGGAGGCTTATATAGGCTCCTATATAATCAGAAAAATATTGTATTTCTTTTAAGCTGGGATACGGGAGATTCTTAACATGTTTCAGGTTTGCCAAAACAAAAGTTATTAAAGGAGCAAAAGTTCAGCTGGATTAGTAGAGGCGATAGACAATAAGCAATAAGTCTATGGCCTCTATTATTATAGCTAAAGATATTTTAGGCAATTGTAAAAAAAGAATTGACTTTTATTTTAGACAAGTGTAAAATATGATTATAATTGTTAAAATAAGGGTTTTGATTTGAATTTAGGAGAGAAAGAAACAGACAGAAAGAGGGAAGGACAGAAGGTTAGAAGGAAAAAAGGAAAAAAGGAAAAAAGGAAAAAAGGACAAAAGGATAGAAGGACAGGAGGACAGGAGGACAGGAGGACAGAAGAACAGAAGGAGAGATGGAAAAATAGATATGTAAACAGAAGGTGATTTATAGTGAGAAGAAGAGTGCTGAATAAAAAATTTAAATGACGGAAGTGTAAAGAGGGCCGGATGATATCAAAAGACATAGAAAAACAGCATAAAAAACAGCATAAAAGACAGCATAAAAGACAGCGGAAAGAGAGGCTAATATGAAAGACATTAAGAAACTACCGGAGGCAGAATTTGAAATAATGAAAGTTATCTGGATGAATGAACCGCCTATTACTACGAATATAATTATGGAGCAGTTGGGGAATACCCGTGGATGGAAAGCGCCTACAATTATTTCTTTGATGCTTCGATTGGTAGATAAAGGTTTTCTTAAGACAGAAAAGAATGGAAAAGAGCGAATTTACTTTCCCTTAATCACCCGAGATGACTATCTTAAGCTGGAAACAGGAAACTTTATGAAAAACTATCATGAGAACTCTTTTCTTAGCCTTGTCAATACCCTTTATGATGATAAAAAAGTCAATGACAAGGACCTGGAGGAACTGATGGAGTGGGTTAAAAGCAGGAGGAAATAGCATGGAGAGAATTTTGGAATTACTTGTGGCAAACTCTGCTGCCATGTCGTTGTTAATCATCTGCTTTCTTATCCTAACACCACGATTGCTGAACAGATATCATGCCAAATGGATCTATTATTCCTGGCTGTTTCTTGTAATCGGTTTAGTTATCCCCTTCCGTATACATTTTCAAATCATGTTTGAACGTCCCTCAAGTGAACCCATATTTATTTACAATTATTATCAGGGCAATGACCAGGATATGTATCTGAGGGAAGGAAAGGAGACTGAGAGTGAAAGCCTCCCCTCACATCAGATAATTGAAAGCGTATGGCTTATTGGATTCATAAGTTTTATCCTTTGCCAGGGACGAAAGCATTACCGATTCACAAAGCTGTTAAGGCGTTGGGGAGAAGAGGATAAGGCTTCTGCGGAATACAAGCAGTTGCAGAAGCTAAGCCGTGATATGGGAATATCAAAACCTGTCAGATTACTGATTAGCCCATGTATTTCAAGTCCAATGCAGATAGGCTTTGTAAAACCGGTTTTAGTACTTCCTGCTATGGATTTATCCGATGAAGAGCTTTCTCTGATATTGCGGCATGAGCTGATTCATTTTATAAGAAAGGATCTTTGGTATAAGGGCTTGGTGCTGATAGCAACAGCAATCAATTGGTTTAATCCTCTGGTATACCTTATGGGCAAAGCAATCGGAGAGCAATGCGAATTATCCTGTGATTATGAAGTGGTGAAAGGCTCTGATACCGAGAAAAAAATACGGTATTGTGAAACGATTATAGGAATGATGCAGGGGCTTTCCAAAGCAGAGCCAGTTTTTTCTGCCAATTTATCAAATGGTAGGAAGGGCATAATGAAAAGAATCTATTCTATTATGGATGGTAGCGAGAAGAAAGCAGGTGCCGTGATACTAGGTATGGCCTTATTCGGAATCATACTGACAGGAGTCGATTTTAACACAACAACGGTACAAACAGTAATTGCTGTAACCACTGATATAACCACTGAAATAATTGAGGCAGGGGAAGACGAAGAAATTGGTGTCAGCTCAGAAAGCAGTTATTATTTGGACAGGCAGATGAAATAATTCAGGGATTAAGGTTATAGGTAGTTTAATTTGGAAAGAGAAATTTCTAATATAGAAAGGGGTTTATAATGGATATCTCAATTAATCAGATCAATAAAATTTATCCGGGAGGGAAAAAGGCTCTTAATGATGTTACCATTGAGATGAAAAGTCCTAACTTAATCGGATTGGTTGGACCAAATGGTGCCGGTAAATCAACACTTATGAAACTGCTGGTAGCTGAATTGCTGCCTACTTCCGGTAATATAGCAGTGAATGGAGTGGAATTACTAAAAAATGAAAAAAAATTAAAAGCTTCATTGGGTTATCTGCCTCAGACCTTTGGTTTATATGATGAGCTGACAGTATATCAGTTTTTGGATTACATGGCTGCTTTAAAAGGAATTAAGAATAGTAAAGAAGCGATTAAGGAAGCAATAAAGGAAACGAATCTGGGGGAGAAAAGCAAATCCAAGATCAAAACGCTCTCAGGAGGACAAAGACAAAGAGTTGGTATCGCACAGGCATTCCTTGGCAATCCTGATTTGCTTATATTTGATGAACCTACCGTAGGGCTTGATCCCGAGGAAAGAATAAATTTCCGAAATCTGTTTTCAAAAAAAGCAGAGGATAAAATCGTAATATTATCTACCCATATTATTGAGGATGTACAATCTATCTGCAACCGGCTGATTGTATTACATGAAGGCAGAATACGATATGACGGTACACCGGAGGAGCTAATCTTAATGGCCTGGGAGCATGTAGGTATCCTGGAAGAGGATAAGCAAGCAGAACAGGGGGATTACCATGTAACAACCCGCATCAATACTGCAAATGGGGTGAGATGCCGTATCGTAGCCAAGGAATTACCTCCGGAGGCCAAGCAAACGGAGCCCACTTTAGAGGATGCTTATATGTATCTGATAACCAGAGAGGATGTGGACATATGAATTTCCTGACCTATCTAAAAGTTGAAACAGGGCGTATCCTTCGAGCCAGATTTACCTGGTGTATTCTGCTTCTTACTGTTCTTACTCCGCTGGCTGGGTATTTCCTCTACAAACCTTCTAATACCTTAATGAGATCAGCGGCTTATATTGCTAACCCTGCACTGGCAGGTGCATTTGGAGGTGCTTTTCTATTTTCCATATTAGCTCTTTATGAATTTGATATGGTACATAGAAATAGAACTGCCGTGATAACAGACAGTATCGTATCACCGGTTCTGCTTAATGTCGTAAGGATGACATCGCTAATAATAGCTGCAATCCTATGTGGTATCCTGTTAACAATCCTGTATCTGCCGTATACAGTAATTGTGCTTGGAACTGTATTTCAGCTGTCCTTATATTTAAAATGCTTCTGGTTTGTCACGGTTCCTGCCTATATCATTGCTGTATTGGCAGTAACGGGAATATATCAAATCGTAAAACGGGTGGATATAAGCTTCCTTCTCTTTTTTATTTTTGCCTGCGCTAATTTAACGGGATTAATGTATAACAGCTTTATCTTGCGTTGGATTAACCCGGTGATTCCGGTACTCTCCGACGATTTTGGCAACACCTATGTATTGATGATGGTATTGTATAACAGAATATTCTGGCTGCTTTTACTTGGCGGTATCTGGATATTTTCATTACTATGCGTTCGCAGATATGCGAAAGGTCTACCTGGTTCCCTGATTCATAACAGCAGAAAGGTGTTTTTGCCGATTATGTCCATCGTTATGATCGCAGGTTCTGTCTGCTTATATAACGAACAGCCTTTTATTGATAACAGCCCTCTTGAAATAAATTACGATGCCTATAATAAACTGGTCTATAACGAACAAATACAGCTTAAGAAATATTATGTTCAGATAACGCCGGATGTAAAAAGCGGACAACAGCATGGAATACAGACGCTTCAATTGATAAATGACAGCGGTCAGGAGCAGGTGGGTATGGTATCTGTTAATCCCGGTTACAAAATTCTTAAGATGACTGCCAATTCAAAAGCTATTGATTATACTGATCTTGAAGATGATGATTTAAATCAGAAACAAATCAGCTTTACCCTGCCAAAGGACAAAGAGATAGAGCTTGTTATTGAATATGGAGGTTTTCCTAAGTTATGGAGTATTGAAGAAACCTTTCCCGGACAAACGGAAATTAGCAAGGATTATATATTTCTTGTAAATCAGGATTTTGCTCCCCTTCCAGGCTTTTATGGTGCCGAGGAAACCATTGCGGACATTACAGTGCCTTCCAATCTGATACCTGTTACGGCAGGAGATACCATAGAGGTGCTTCAGGAGAATAAGGATGGTACAACAACCTGGCGAAGCACCGGTGGAGGAATTATCTGGCATCTTTATGCTGCGGAGTATGATGTGAAGCATATTGAAGCTGCTGGAGCCAAGATTGATTTTTATTACAGTGCCAAACATAAAGCTGCTATGGAACGTGTTAAGGTTGATGATACATTAAAGGAAGTATTTGAATATTGCAGTAAGCATTATGGTGCCTTTCCTTTTATAACAGAAGAACATCCCTTTAAGCTGGTAGAACTCACCGCTTATATGGGAGGCGGATTTGCGATGGACGGTATAAGTGTAATGGATGAAAACTGCTTCAGTGAAGAAGGTTTAAAAGACCCACTAAAAGGAGCTTCAGGCAATGAAGTTATGGCACATGAAATCATACATCAGTGGTGGGGCCTTGGAAAGATGTTTCCCTGGGATACTGATAGCGGATGGTCTGGCGAAGGCTTGACGGTTTATACCACCTACCGGTTAATGAAGGAAAAGTATGGTTCGGAGTATGCCAGGAAACATTACGTTGATGTATGGGAAAAGGAAGTTTCAGACTATTATCTAAATTTTTACCACAGAAATCCTGAATACCTGAACAAACTGCCGGAAACTTATCAGGCAAGGATTAAAAACTCAAAAATTACTGTTATGAATTACTGTGAAATTCCACTTAAGATCCTAAAGGCCGAAGGGCTGGTAGGGGGAGAAGAAAAAATGGATCAGATACTGGCTGAAATATTTGGTAATTCGAACCAGCCGGAACTGAGTTATCAAGAGTTTCTTGATGCCTGCGGTCTGACAAAGGAGGACTTAAACCTTGATTAAATTATTTGGATATGAAGCAAAACGGCTGTTGTGGAACAAATTCTATATAATACTTTTTGCAATTACTATATTCAATGGCTGGTATACCTTATTTGGTAATGTAATTATGGGAATTTCGAATACAGCACCTTTCTCACCCTGGAGCTTTGGTTATTATCTGGCGCAGGTAATGCCTGTTCAATTAATCTGTACTTTATTTTTTGTTACCTATATCTATTCGGCGAAAGAAAAAAGTGTCCAGCGGTTAACTCTTGCGACTTCGATGGATACGGTGAAGTTTATGCTGGTCCGCATTACTGTTATCACGATTGGGTATTTGCTTTTATGCATTGGTGTCCTTGTACTTGGTTTCACCTTTTATGCTGTGGTATTTCAGTTAAAGGATTTTTCAGCGTTTCTTCTGCCGGCTCTTGTAGTGCTGATTCCCCCTGTAATATTTGTGCTGGGAATCGGATTAATAGCCGGAAGGTTTCATAACAGTCTGGTTTATGGATTGATGGCAGTAATTTTTATCATCAGTTTTATTGGTTTACCCTATACCGTGGATTTAATAGGCGGAGGTGTCTTCCTGCATTATCCGATTGCTTTGGGTTCGCTGGATCCGGCATTTGCTCTGCCTGTGTCATTTGTACTTGGCAGAATTGGCTATACAGCAATTGGATTGGCATTGATTTGTTATTGCTGTAAAGCTGAAGTTAAAAGAACTTAGAGGGAATATTGCACTTTCTTATAAACCATGTGACTAGTACTGTCTTGTATAATTATTGATTAATATCAGTGTCTTAAACTTTTAGGGAGTATAGGAATGAATATAACCTCAAAGAACTGTAATATTTGATTTGCAATTCCCAAAACTAGCAATTATAATGATAATAACAGGACATATGTTATATTATTTCGTTAAAGGAGAATTGCTGTATGAAGGCTGCACTGCAGGAATTTATTACATATATGACAGAGGTTAAGAATGCAAGTGTAAACACCTGTCTTTCTTACAAAAATGATTTGACCAAGTTAATCAATTACATGTATAAGCAAAACATTACGGAAGAAGATAAAATCAGCGAAACCAGTTTAAATTCCTACGTTCTGACTCTGGAAAAGGAGGGATTGTCACCGGCTACGGTTTCCAGGAATATTGCTTCTATCAAAGCATTTATCTTATATCTTATCAAGCATGGTAAAATGAAGCATGACCCCACAGAGAGAATGAAGTCTCCTAAAATTGAAAAGAAGCCTCATACTTCCCTGTCAACGGAAGAAGTGAGCGGACTATTGGATCAGCCAAATATCAATACCATAAAAGGTATGAGAGATAAGGCCATGCTGGAACTGCTATATGCTACAGGTATCAGGGTAACGGAACTTATATCCATCAAACTGGAGGATCTGAACCTTAAGAACAGATTTCTAAGATGTGCCGGTGCCAAAAAAGAAAGGCTTATTCCTTTTGGAAATATGGCCAAGCATGCTCTTGAGAATTATTTCAGCTTTGGCAGACCGAATCTGGTAGGAAGTGTAAGTACGGATTTTCTCTTTACGAACCTTTCTGGAGAGCCTATGAGCCGTCAGGGATTTTGGAAGCTGCTGAAGAGTTATGGAAAAAATGCCGGAATTACCATGGAAATAACACCGCAGATTCTAAGAAACTCATTTGCTGCACATATGATTGAAAATGGAGCAGATTTAAGAAGCATTCAGGAATTTTTGGGCCATGCGGATATCTCCACTACGCAATTTTATTTACAGAGCGGGGACCGGAAGCTGACGAAAGTATATACAGATACACATCCGAGGGCTTAGCATTCGAAATTGAAAGGTCATATTAAATATAACAATGCAAGAAAATGAAGTATACAGGAATTGTAAGAGAGAAATTATAGGCGCTTTTTCACCAAGGCTTTAACCTTAAGAGTGTTAATCGTGATATGGATTACAGGGGAGTTGCTGTTATGCCATCAATTGATTGGAACAGGGATTCCTGCATATGTAGGATATAAATATAACAAAGGCTGCTGTTTTAAACTTAGCAGGAAGACATTTATTGATTATCTCCCTGTTTATGTGTTAAAACAGTAGCCTTGTGCATTATTATACAATTTTATAACAGAATAGTAAGGGACTGTTAGGAAAGCGGACTAAGTTTAGTCCAGAATTCGTTAAATGTGATCAGCTATTGCATAAATCAGCTTTTCGGATTCAGCCCATCCTAAGCAGGCGTCGGTTATGGATTTTCCGTAGGTGTGTTCTGATACCTTCTGATTACCAGGCTCGATATAGCTTTCGATCATAACACCTTTTACCAGTTTGGAGATATCCGGATTCACGGATCTGCTGTGCAGGATTTCCTTGACAATACGGGGCTGCTCAAAATACAGCTTATTGGAATTGGCATGGTTCGCGTCTATGATGGCAGCGGGATAAGTGAGCTCTCTTTCATTATACATTTCGAGCAGATGTATCAAATCTTCATAGTGATAATTGGTAATAGCCTGTCCGTGTTTGTTGACAGCACCTCTTAATATACAGTGCGCCAGAGGATTGCCTGTGGTTTTTACCTCATAGGCACGGTAGAGGAAGGTATGAGAAGCTTGTGCGGCTACACAGGAATTCAGCATGACAGATAAATCTCCGCTGGTGGGATTCTTCATGCCGGCAGGGCAGTCGATGCCACTGATGGTGAGGCGGTGCTGCTGGTTTTCTACGGAACGTGCGCCTACGGCCACATAAGAGAGGATATCCTCCACATAAGGCCAGTTCTCTGGATAAAGCATTTCATCAGCAGCGGTAAGGCCGGTCTCTTTGATTGCCCTTAAGTGAATTTTTCTCATGGCTATAAGACCTTCCTGCAAGTCAGGTTTCTTTTCGGGATCCGGCTGATGGGCGATGCCCTTGTAGCCCTCTCCGGTAGTACGGGGTTTATTGGTATAGATTCTTGGTATCAGAATTAACTTATCCTTAACCTTCTCCTGTACTTTGGCAAGTCTGTTAATGTAATCGCAGACAGAATCTTCATTATCAGCAGAGCAAGGTCCTATAATTACTATAAATTTATCGGATTTCTCCATGAAAACGTCTTTGATCTCTTGGTCTCTTTCTGCTTTAGCAAGTCGTTCCTGTTCTGTCAGAGAATAAGTACTCAGTAGTTCGGCAGGAGATATAACTTCTTTTCGGTAATCGAAACTCATAATAATGCTCCTTTGCGTATAGTAGTCAAAACTTATTATAGAGCATTGTATCTTTTTTTGAAAGCCAAGTCAACAAAATTTATAAATATGCAAAGTCCTAAATGAAAAGCATCAAATATGCTTTTCATATTATATCCTCCTAGGTCTGATGTGTGTATTTTTGGGGTCTGACAGGTGTATTTTTAAGGTTTAAGTTGAATAATACCACTTAAAAGAATATAATAATAAGGAACCCTTTAAGGTGTGTATGCGAAGGAAATACAGTTATCATACACATCCTGATGATTGGAAAAAAAGAAACTCAAATAAATAGATGGAACCCGATGGAGGAAATTATAATGAACATGTATGACCTTATTACAAAAAAGAAAAATGGACAGGCTTTGACCGAAGATGAGATTACTTTTATCGTAGATGGCTTTACAAAAGGTACAATTCCCGATTATCAGATGTCAGCCTTTTTAATGGCAGTATGCTTAAAAGGCATGAACAAGGAAGAGACCATAGCTTTGACCATGGCTATGGCAGCCAGTGGAGATATGTTGGACCTTTCAGAAATTGAAGGGGTTAAGGTGGATAAACACAGTACCGGTGGAGTGGGAGATAAGACTTCCATGGTGCTCTCTCCTATGGTGGCATCACTGGGGATTCCGGTTGCCAAGATGTCAGGCAGAGGGCTGGGGCATACAGGCGGTACCATTGACAAGCTGGAGAGCTTTGAAGGATTTTCAACGGCTATTCCAACGGAACAGTTTATCGCCAATGTCAACCGCATGAAGATGGCAATTGTAGGACAGACAGCGAATCTTGCTCCGGCGGATAAGAAAATTTATGCTTTAAGAGATGTAACAGCCACAGTGGACAATATTTCATTAATAGCCAGCAGTATCATGAGTAAAAAAATTGCCTCCGGTGCAGATGTAATTGTACTGGATGTAAAGACAGGCAGTGGCGCATTTATGAAGACTTTGGATGAATCCATTGCATTAGCCCAGGCTATGGTGGAAATTGGTAACGGTGTTGGAAGAGAGACGTTCGCCGTAATTACAGATATGAATGAGCCCCTTGGAAATGCAGTGGGTAATTCCATTGAAGTAAAAGAAGCCATTGATACCTTAAATGGAAAAGGGCCAAAGGATCTTCTGGAAGTAAGCTTAACCCTTGGAAGCTATATGGTTTATGGTGCCGGGAAAGCTGCAACGGTAGAAGAGGCAAGAAAAGCCTTGGAAGCTACGATAACAGACCGTACAGCCTTGGATAAATTTGCGGAATTTGTACGTGCACAGGGTGGGGATGACAGTTCTGTATATGATACGGATAAATTCCCTAAAGCAACTATCATAGAAGAAGTTAAGGCTCTTACAGAGGGTTATGTTACCTCTATTATAACAGATGAGATCGGAATGACTTCCCTTGTTTTAGGCGGTGGAAGAGAAACAAAGGATAGCGAAATTGATTTAGCAGTTGGAATTGAGATTGTTAAAAAAATCGGTGATAAGATCAATAAAGGAGATACTCTTGCAGTGCTTTATGGCAATGTTCCTGCGAAGGTTGAGGCAGCAAGACAAAGGCTGCTTGGAGCTTATGTTATAGGTTCACAGCAGGTAGAGCCGGTGAAGTATATTTACGGTATTGTTACCAGAGACGGACTTAAATTGTTCTGATAGATAAAAGGAGAGTCATAGATGGAGGACAAAAGGGGACCCGCAGCCGGACAATTATTTTTGGATAAAGAGAAGAAACTCCTTCAGTTTATTCTGATTGCAACTAATCAGGATAACGGGAAAGAGATTGCGGTATATCAGGATTTATCGGGGGATTATAAGGTTTATGCCAAAGAGTTAAGCAGCTTTCTTAGAGTAATGATTCCGTATGAACCATCAATTCCGTATGAATCATCAATTCCGTACGAATCATCAACTCCGTATGAATCATCAACTCAGCCCAATGTAATACAAGACATGGAAGAGATTAAGACCAGACTTAAGGAAACAGCTTTTGTTCCGGAGGAGAAGGATGCTGTCAGCCCTGTCCTGCTTGCATTTCTTGACGCTGACACCTACGAGGAGAAGCTGAATGTCCTGATTGGCTGCCGTAAGAACCTGACAGACAGGATTGTAAACCATATGGCAATCTCTATTGATTGTATTGTAGAAGACGGCGATATGGAAGAACGAATCAACAATCTTATTTATTGTCTGAAGACCCATGCCAGATTTGAAGACAAGAGGCTTCGTTAAGGTTAGCACCCTTTTTATACAATAAGCATATGATACTCTTAGGCACAAAAGCATACAGGATGGTGTCTTAAGGAGTTGAAGAGCTTGCATTATATAAAATTAAGAATGAATAGCAATGACTCACAATATAAGAATCATGTGCATGAAGTGCAGGGATATGTGAAGATGGCAGAAGATAAGCACTATCACAAATTTTCTTTTGTTACCGGAGAGGCTGTGTTTACAGGGAATGGTGAACATTATCATGAAATTGCCTTTCATACGGATAATGCGGAGGGACATTTTCACACTTTTGAGGGAAAGACTTATAGGGCTGTACCCATGGGCGACAGACATGTACATTACCTGGAAGGAGATACCTCTAACGAGAATGGGCACAGACATGGCTTTCGTCTGGTTACATTAATGAATAATCCCACAGACATTTTATAGAAGCATAATTAGAGATAGATGATCTTTGAGAAAATTTTTCATGTGTTCTTACATTTTAAATAGATCAATTGCTATTTTGTTGTTCAGAAGAAAAATGATAATATGCAGATAGTATGCCCGGAGTCTGAACTATGGCTCTGGGTTTTTGACATTGCTTTTCATTTTATCAACGCACAGCACAATAATCCGTATAATGCTAACAATCGTATTATAACGCAGACATTAAAGGATATTCTGGATATTGTTAAATATAATTTCATACTTTGTTAGGATGAAGAAAGTATTGCTTATTCCAGATTTACAACACATTTGAGGCTTTTTGCCCAAAGGCTGCTTACAGACTGCCAGATGCCGGAGGAATCAAATGACCTTTTGTATCATCAAATAATATCCAATTGCAAAAAGGAACATGCCTGTGTGAAGAAGGTTGGAAAGTATATTCAGGAAAGGTTCCAAACAGCTTTGACGGCTACCGAAGAATTATATCTGACAATCCATATTCACAGAGTACTGGGAGAGTACAATCAAAAAAAAGGAGGCACGGCAGAAATATAGCCCGCGATTGCGGACAAACATGAGTTTATATGATAAACTTTCATTATCTTGAAATAATTATTCGTATAAAGTGGACGGATGGGAGCTATAAGGTGAAGAAAATTTCTAAATATCAGGAGATAATATTCCTGGCAATGGTATCATTATTCTGGTTTGCGCAATATGTTTATATGCCATATCAGACCATGTATTTAACGGCATATGGAGTCACAAGCAGTTTTGTGGGAGTAGTAATAGGGGCATATGGAATATCACAATTACTGCTTCGTTTTCCTATCGGGTTAATGGCAGATTCCGCAGGACGGCATAAGCTGTTTATTGTGACTGGTGCATTGGCAGCAGGAATGGCTTCCCTTATAAGAATTTTTTGGCCTGGAGGTGCGGGATTTCTGGCAGCGAACCTTTTATCCGGGCTTGCTTCCTCTATGTGGATATCTTTTATGGTATTCTATACCAACTGTTATGTAGATAATCAGCAGCAGACTGCAACCAGCCGTATCATCCTCTTTAATAATTTGGGCATTCTTTTGGGATTTGTCACCAGTGCACTACTTTATGACTGGCTGGGTATGCAAACGATCTGTATTTTAAGTTTTGCGGCAGGCGCACTTGCATTTTGTCTGGGTCTGCTGATAAAAGAACCAAAGGAAAACCATGAAACCATAGCTGTGAGGAAATTGATAAAAATATGTTTGAATAAAAGGATCTGGATGTTTGCCTTTATTGCCCTGATTCAGCAAGGAATCCAATTGTCAACGACCATGTCGTTTACTTCTCAGATATTGAGAGATTTAGGAGCAACAGGAGCAAAAGTAGGGCTGGCGTCCATTGTCTATATGATTTCTGCTGTCGGTTTTTCGGGATTTGCTTCCTCGAGGTTCTGTGTTAAGAGAGGACCAAAGTTTTGGATTCCTTTGGTATTGGTATTTATCGCATTGTACTGTATTCTGGTACCAAGCGTAAATTCTGTCCCTGTTATTTTCCTGCTTCAAATATTACCTGGTATGTCCACGGGAATTCTTTTTTCTTTTGCAACCTCAGAAGCCATGAAAGAGGTGCCAAAAGAAAAAAAATCAACTGCTATGGGATTCTTTCAGGCATTTTATGCTATAGGAATGACACTGTTTCCTGTTCTTACCGGGGATATAGCATCCAGATTTAATATACGGACCGCATATTTTGTATTGGCTGGAATTGCAGTTATGGGTTGCTTTTTTGTATTATATTTTTACATATCAAAAGATAAGTTAAAAAAAGTTGTTAGGCATTGAATACAGACTGGAAGAAGTCCAATTGCTCTTATGCTGGCTGAAAGCAAGATGTCGTTTATAGATAATTAAAACCAGTTGACAAGTAACATAGGTATAAGCTATTATTTTAATATGTTTAGAAAATTATAAAATATTTTAATATTATACGAATGTTATGCAGAAGAAAGACTGGAATTGTTATTTTGCAACAGAATGAGAGGAATTTATGAACAGAGATAACTTTAAAGAAACCTATTATAACAAACCCTTAATAACCGAAAGGGCTGATCCCTATGTATATCTGCATAGTGATGGATATTATTACTTCACTGCATCTGTACCTGCCTATGATAAAATTATACTTCGTAAAGCCAAGGAACTGAAAGGGCTTGCAGCTGCTGAGGAGCAGGTTATATGGAACAAACATGAAAGTGGTCTTATGAGCTACCATATATGGGCGCCGGAGCTTCACTATATAGATGGGAACTGGTACATCTACTTTGCAGCCGGTGAGAAAGAGGATATCTGGCGAATCAGACCTTATGTATTGACCTGTAAAGAAGCTGATCCGGCAACCGGCAGTTGGGAGGAGCTTGGCCCGATGCAGAGTACCGATGAGGATGAGTTTTCCTTCCGGTCTTTTTCCCTGGATGCAACGGTATTTGAAAATAACGGCAGGAATTATTATGTATGGGCAGAAAAAGTAGGTGTTGGTAAGATGATATCCAACCTGTATATCGCTGAATTAGAAACACCCTGGAAATTAAAGACAGTTCAAGTGCTCTTAACTACCCCGGATTACAGTTGGGAAAGGGTAGGCTACTGGGTAGACGAAGGTCCGGCGGTGTTGAAACGCGACAACCGGATTTTCCTTACCTTTTCATCCAGCGCTACCGGAGAATGTTATTGCGTGGGAATGCTTTATGCAGATACAGCCTCTGACCTGTTAGACCCAATATCCTGGAGAAAACTGAATCAACCGGTACTTACTTCTGATAGAGAAAAAGGAGTTTTCGGGCCTGGACATAACAGCTTCACGAAATCGGAAGATGGTACAAAAGACATTATGGTATTCCATGCCCGACAATATGATGAGATAATTGGCGACAGTTTAAGGGATCCGGGAAGACATGCCATGCTGCTGGAAGTGAAATGGGATGATCGCAATATGCCGGTATTTTCCCTGGAGAATAAAATAAATCCTTAGAATAACGCCATTATAGGGTATAGATTAACCTGGTAATTACGAAAGGCTGATGCATTTGATAAGTGTTCATTTGCAGCAGCCTTTCTATTGTTGTAGTAGCAGTTATAGAGTTTACTAATTGGAAGTTAACGGAAGGTTATCTTCTTGGGGGCTGAAATGGATTCGTACATTCATATTCTGATTATAATTGCCGAAGTTTCTGCCAAATATGGTTAAGCCACCTACATGCTCGGAGTCTTCCTTAACAGATAAGCGGAATTTAATTGTACTCTTATAGTCAAAATTAAATTCCTTTAAAGAAATATTTGATATCTGGATACCGTCAAGATATGTGCCGGTATTATTTATTGTAATATTCTTAAGCATTCCATATTGATTCCAGTTGTTATACCACCAGTCTGGTGTGAAGATTCCTTTGACATCCCCGAAATCTCCGGGACTCGTCCACATACCGATGGTTGTACCGTTTAAAGAAAAATAGATATCAGAAGGCCAGACATTGTTAATACCAGGGGCCTCTGAACTAAGTTCGGCAGAGATGGATATCTGATCGATTTTCTGGTACGCAGGAACAAAATTGGGAATCACATATTCTACATAACCCTTTGTAAACCATAAAATATCTGAATCCACTCTGCCGGGATGAGCAAAGTATCTGGGATCGTCTACTTCACCAATAAGCTGAGAGGCAGTTGCAAGTCCGCAGGTGGGATATATCTGAAAATCAGTATAATGACCTACACGTATCTCAGTTTCATAGATGTTCTTTCTGTATTCTTCCGTCTCGAATTCAATCAGTATCTTATCCAGATAAACCATACATTTCTTTTGATTGCCGTGACCAGCTGATTCATTGACAATGGAGACAATTCCGCAATCCTCCAGCTTTTTAATATGGCTCGTCAGTGCACCGTTGGTAATGTTTAAGCTGGAAGCCAGCTCATTCATATTCATACCCTTGTTTTTCAGTAACAATTTAATTATGGTGATTCTCACATCGGAACCAAGTGCTTTAAAAACATCCAGGCCTTCATCCAGGGTTTTAATGTGCAGCATATAGTTTATTATCCTCCTTTGGTTATCTGCCTATAACCTTTTCTATGCCTGTGAGACAGGAAGCAGCCTTGCAAACATAGAAAAGACTACAAGTACTTACATATACTGGATCCGATTCGTAAACAATAAAAACTCACGTTATCCGCAATGATTAAGTAAATTATATTGTAAAATCTAAAATAAATCAAGTTATCCTATAGGGAGTTCCTAAATGTTATTATAACTTATTTTCATACAGCAGAACTGCCATAATTCTAATAGTAAACTGAAAGAGTATTAAAAGGATTGACATTTCGCAGAAATACAGATATCATAAAGTTGTTTAGTTATAAATAAAATAGTTTATTTTTAAGTCAACAATAAGATATATACAGTCAAATGAATAAAAGGAGCAGGTGTAGTGAAGAAAAAGCTGATAACAGCAATGGTTATAATGTGCATGGGTTTCGCAGCTGGTTGTTCAACAGAGAATAATGAAGGAAAAACTGTTGAGAAACAGAGTGATGCTGCAGCAACAGAGGAGAGTAAGGGGGAGGAAGCGGATATGACAAATGAAAGCAACAAAAAAAGTACCGGGATGAAGGAAACTACTAAAAGGGATGGGGATTTCGTTAAAAAAACGGAGGAGGGAGCTGATACATATAAGATATTGATACCTGAGGATATAAAGCTAACTGCAGATAAGCCTGTTACCTATGATTTTCAAAATGTATCCGTTCATGACCCCTCTGTTCTTAAAAGTAATGGTGTTTATTACATATTTGGCTCTCATTTGGCAGGAGCTAAATCGGAGGATCTTATAAACTGGACCTTAATCGGATCCGGTGTAACAGCAAACAATCCCATTATACCGGATGCGAAAAAGGAAATGGAGGAAGCTTTCAAGTGGGCGAAGACAGAGACCTTTTGGGCGCCGGATGTAATACAGTTGGCTGACGGCAGATATTATATGTATTACTGCACCTGTGAGGGCAGTTCACCCTTAGCAAGCCTTGGAATTGCGGTGTCTGACAAGGTGGAAGGACCTTATAAGGATTTGGGCATTATATTAAAATCGGGTATGGGAGCAGAGGTGTTAAGTGAAGCGGGAGATATCTATGATGCCACAAAACAACCCAATGTTGTTGATCCCTGTGTATATTATGATACAGAGGGCAGGCTCTTTATGATGTACGGATCCTACTCCGGCGGCATATTTGTTCTGGAGCTGGATCCTCAAACGGGTTTTCCCCTGGAAAAAGGTTATGGAAAGAAGATACTTGGCGGTAATCATGTAAGGATTGAAGGGGCTTTCGTGCAATACAGTCCGGAAACGGAATATTATTATATGTTCTTAAGTTTTGGAGGTCTGGATTCCGATGGCGGTTACAATATACGCGTGGCTAGATCTGAAAACCCGGATGGACCTTACTATGATGCAGCAGGTAATGATATGATACATTGTAAAGGTGCTGACGGTACATTTTTCAATGATGCTTCCATTTATAAATATGGTACGAAGCTGATGGGAAATTTCCGATTTGCCTGGGTGGAAGGAGAAGAAAATAAAATTAGAACGGGATATGTATCTCCGGGACATAATTCCACTTATTATGAGGAGGAAAGCGGGAAGTATTTCCTGCTATTTCATACCAGATTTGAAGCAAAAGGGGAAGGGCATGAAGTAAGAGTTCATCAGATGTACATGAATGAAGAGGGTTGGCCTGTAGTTCTTCCTTACCGCTATGTGGGTGAGACAATCGGGTCTTATCAAGAAGATGAAGTGGCAGGAATCTATAAGTATATTAACCACGGTAATACTATAAGTGCAGAGGTTACTGTCTCGGAACTAATTGAGTTAACAAGTGACCATAAGATCATCGGAGCGGCTGCTGGCAGCTGGAAGCTGAAGGAGGATGGAAGAACTCTTGAGCTTGAGATAGAAAACGAAGTATATAACGGTGTAGTAAGCCTCCAGTGGGATGAACCGGGGAAAAAGAATGTTATGGTATTTACAGCCCTATCTGAGAAGGGCATAGCAATATGGGGCAGTGGATTGGAAGTGATTGAATAAAGACAGAGTGGCGCGGGGATATGATTCGCAGTGCCACTTATTCATTAAAGAGTGACTGAGACTTGGTATATTAAGCTCAGGAGGGTGGGATACAAAAGACGCGCTTTCACTAATGTGACAGCGCGTCTTTGCCAGAGTCTGATAAACCGGATTCTTTGTTTTATATGTAAATTGATTCTTTTGTATTTGTCTTAAGCCTGCAGGCTCTGTAGAGCTGCCTTGTGGGAAGCAACAGACTGGCTGCTGTCATCCAGAGGGCTGTAGTGTATCCTGACCTTTATATCCTGGTTATAATTGCCGAAGTTTCGTCCAAAAATCGTCAATCCGCCTACATGTTGTGCGTCATCTGGAATAGCCAGCTTGAATTTGATATTACTGCCGTAATTTAAGTTCAGATCCTTTAGACATACCTCAGAAATCTGCAGGCCATCAATGAAGGTTCCGTTCTCATTGATAACGATCAGTTTTAATAAGCCGTACTGATTCCAGTTGGGATACCACCAGTCAGGGGTAAAGATTCCCTTCACATCACCGAAATCTCCGGGACTGGTCCAGGTGCCAAGGCATATTTCGTTCAGGTAAAAATGTATATCGGAAGGCCAGGCATCATTAATACCAGGGGCTTCGGAGCTTAATTCTGCTGAAATGGTAATTTGGTCTATTTTTTGTGAAATCGGTATGAAATTTGGTATCACATATTCTACAAAACCTCGTGTAAACCATAAGATATCGCTGTCTACACGGCTTGGATGTGCAAAGTATCTGGCATCATCCACTTCGCCGATGAGCTGGGCAGAAGTAGCCAGCCCGCAGGTGGGAAATACCTGATAACCGGAATAATGGCCGATCTTTATTTCGGTTTCGTAGATGTTTTTCTTATTTTCTTCACTTTCCAATTCTACTAAAATCTTGTCCAGGTGGACCATACATTTCTTTTGATTACCGTGGCCTGCTGATTCACTGACAATCGAGACAATTCCGCAGTCCTCCAATTTCTTAATATGGCTGGTCAAAGCACCATTGGTGATATTTAAGCCGGCGGCCAGTTCGTTCATATTCATACCTTTATTTTTAATTAAAAGCTTTATGATAGAAATCCTGACTTCGGAACCGAGAGCTTTAAACACATCCAGACCTTCATCCAGTGTTTTAATATGCAGCATGCATGATGCCTCCCTTTTATCAAGTATTAAAATATTATAAAGTAAAAACTAAAATAAATCAATAGTAAAGTAAAAAGTAAAACAATGGCAGAATATATGTAATCATATAGAATAAAATAAATAATAACAAGCAAGTTGTAAAATGTGCACAAAAAATATAATTTAAATATTGACATATAGGAATTATGTATATATAATTAAAAACAAGTTTATATAAATCTAAAATATTTTAGAACAAAAATGAAACGTAGTAAAAACTAAAATAATTTAGAAGAATATTCAGGTGTCATGTTTCCATTAGCAAAAACAATAATGTATGGAGGGACTAGGAATGAGGCGCAAGAAGTTAAGCCGTTTTATTGCTTTGACAGTTATGACTGCCGTCATGTCCGGCAGTATAACCGGCTTTGCAGAAAAGGAAAACAGTCAGGAGACAGCAGGTACTTCCGCAAATGCAGAATACACCAATGATATGATTGGAAGAAATTATACGGTTGTCAGTAAAAACTACACCTATAGCGCATACACGGGAGAAAAACAAGAATTTTCCACGGAAGATGCCTATGTAGAAGGCTCTGGTGGCAGTCTGGTGACGGATAATTATCAATACAAAAATAAGGTACTTAATCTAAAGATTGGCGAAACCGGTTCTTTTCTAATTAATGCGCCGGAGGATGCAGTTTACTGTATCAGCTTTGATTATCTGAATGATTCGGATTCCATATTGCCTGTTCAGATGACGCTTTCCGTGAATGGAGAAGTTCCTTTTTACGAAGCAAGCCGTCTGGTATTTGAAAATACCTGGGTGGACAAAGGCGAGATCAGCTATGACCGGTATGGGAATGAGCTTGTTTCTGTCCCGGATAAATTAGTCCGTTGGGAAAATAAATACATAATGGATGCCAGTTACCGTTATTCCACACCTTTGGCAGTAGAACTTAAAAAAGGTGAAAATAAATTGGATCTGACTGTATCGGAAGGAAGCATCCTTCTTGGAAATATCTATCTGGAAACAGAACCCCAGGTTATGGAGGAGGTTCAAAGGGAACCGGCAAAGGGAAATAACCTGATTATCGTAGAAGCAGAAGATACTGCTTACCGTAACGATTCTTCCATCCGACCCAGTTCTGAATTCGACACAGCCCTGACTCCTTATAAGACTTCCAATAAGGTTCTGAACATTTTAGACGGTGCTTCCTTTAAAGAGGCAGGACAGTCGGTAACCTATGAATTCAATACAGAACAGGCGGGCTGGTATAATATCGGCTTTGCCTATAAACAATCGGATAAAGCGGACTTTCCTGTGTTTGCTGACATCCTCATTGACGGAAAACTTCCGGAAACAGTGTTCAGGGCCTATCCCTTTGCTTACACCAGAAGCTATAAGAATATGACGGTAAAGGATGAGAACAAGGACAATGCTTCTGTTTATCTGGAAGCAGGAACCCATACCCTGACCCTGACCATAAGCGGCGATAATACAAGAATTGTATTGGAAACTGTTGACCGTATTATGAGTGAGATTAACGATCTTGCCCTTGAAATTACAAAAGTAGCGGGTAAGAACAAAGATAAATACAGAGATCTCAATTTAGTAAAATACATACCTGATGTACAGGACAGACTGATAAAGTGGGCAGAGCAGTTAGAAACATTACAGGATGGTGTAAAAAAATATAATCCTGGGGTTAAGAAAATCGCTGCTTTTTCACCTTTAAGCGTTGCTTCCAGCGGTTTACGAAGTCTTGCCAAGGAGCCAAACAACATTCCATACAGAATCAACGAATTGGCACAGAGTACCAACTCCGTTACACAGTATCTGGCGAACCTTATCGATACAGTGAATCGTAATGCCTTAAGTCTTGATAAGATTTATATTTATCAAAAAGATGCAAAACTTCCGAAGGGAGCAGGTTTCTTTAAAAGCATTTATTTAAATGTTTCAAGATTTTTCTCCTCCTTTACCAATCAGGCTTATTCCTCGGCAAGTGTGGATAAAGAACATCTGCAGGTATGGGTAAACCGCTCCAGACAGCATGTGGAAATTCTGCAAAAGATGATCGATGAAGAGTTTACACCAGAGACCGGGATCAAAGTGGACGTCTCCATCATGCCGGATCAGAATAAGCTGGTGCTTGCCAATGCTTCCGGAGAAGCACCTGATGTTGCTGCATCCATTAATTATTCCATACCTTTTGAACTTGGTATCAGAGGTGCCATAAAGGATTTGACGGAATATGAGGATTACAGGGAAGTGTTATCCAGAAGTACGGAAGGCCTTTTGATTCCTTCTGTTATAGGAGATGGTATTTATGCAGTGCCGGAGACCATAAATTTCTGGGTTTTATATTATAGAACAGATATTATGAATAAATTAGGCCTGGAGGTGCCAAATACCATTCAGGAGGTAAAGGAAATGCTGCCGGAACTTCAGATGAGGGGCTTAAACTTCTATTATCCCACTGCCGGTATGTCATCATTAAAGACCTTTCATGGAACTACACCGCTATTATTTCAATACGGTGCCTCACTTTACGGTAAGACTGCCGGGGATACCATGGTCAACAGCGACAAGGCCATGAAAGGGCTAACGGAACTGACAGAGTTATTTACGATCTATAATCTGCCGGCTGATGTTCCGAGCTTCTATCAGCATTTCAGGAACGGAGATATGCCAATCGGAATTGCTGAGTATAACATGTATAATCTTCTTACCAATGCCGCACCGGAAATAGCAAATTCCTGGGATATTGCTTTGGTACCAGGTGTGGAGGATGAGAGCGGAGAAGTCAAACGTTATGCTTCCGGTGGTGCTGAGAGCTGTGTAATCTTTAACAGTACGAAAGAGCGGGAAGAAATGGCCTGGAAATATCTGAAATGGTGGACAGATAAAGAGACCCAGGTAGAATTCGGTCAGACCCTGCAGGTTACCTATGGTGATGAATATATCTGGAATACTGCTAATACGGAAGCCTTTACCGAGCTCCCCTGGAAATCAGAGGATAAGAAGGTCATCCTGGAGCAGACAGAATGGATGTTGGAAGCTCCAAGAATCCTGGGAACATATATGGTTGAGCGAGAACTGAGCAACTCCTATAACAAAGTAGTAATAGACGGTAAAGACCTGAGAACTACCATTGATTCTTCCGTAAAAAGAATTGACCGGGAAACAGAGCGAAAGCTGATGGAATTCGGGTACCTGTCAGAGGACGGCACAGTTCTTAAGGAATATGAAGTGCCGGATATCGAGACTGTCAGACAGATATTGTCAGGACAGGAAAGCAGGACACAAGAATAAAAGAAAGGCATTAATGGTATAGAGATGAAAAAAAGAAGTAAAATTGCCAGAAAAGAATATGGTAACAAGCAGGCCTATGTATTTTTAGGACCATACCTGATACTGTTTATAATATTTATCGTCGTTCCCATCGCCATCGCCATTGGATTATCCTTTACCAATTTTAATACACTGGAAAAACCGAATTTCGTCGGTTTCATGAATTACATAACCCTTTTGACCAAAGATGAGATCTTTATGCAATATGTACTGCCTAATACGGTGACCTATGCCTTGATCGTGGGTCCAGGAGGATATGCTCTGTCCTTTTTACTGGCCTGGGCATTGGCACAGCTTTCACCGGCACCAAGAACCATACTGGCATTGATTTTATATTCTCCTTCTATAACCGCCGGTGTTGCCATGACCTCTCTTTGGAAAATATTATTCAGCGGGGATCAGACAGGTTACATTAATGCCTGGCTGATCAATGCCGGTATACTTACAGAACCTATTCGCTGGCTGACGGATGTCCGTTTCCTGCTGCCGATAATTATCCTTATCGGTTTATGGAGCAGTATGGGAGTTGGTTTCCTGGCCATTCTGGCAGGTATCTTAAATTCAGACGAAAGCTTGTATGAAGCAGCTGCAATTGACGGAGTTAAGAATCGTTTTCAGGAAATGATATATATAACAATTCCTACCATGAAACCTCAGATGCTCTTTGCAGCGGTTATGACTATTGTAGGAGCTTTTCAAAACGGTGCAATCGGAGTGCAGCTGGCAGGAGCCAATCCAACGCCTGGATATGCAGGACAGCTCATTGTAAACCACATCGAGGATTATGGCTTCATCCGTTATGAAATGGGATATGCTGCGGCTGTATCCGTAGTGCTGTTAGGAATCGTTTATCTATTCTCCACAGTTTCCAAACGGTTATTTCAGTCAGAATAGAGAGGAGGAGTAAAGAATGGCCAGATACAAAGGCAGTAGGATAAATCCGAAGAAATTTGAAAGAGGACAGATCAAGATCATACTTATGGTTTTACCCCTTGCTCTGTTTATGTTATTTCCTATTATATTTATTTTTTGTCACGCCTTCAAACCCATGGATGAATTATTTGCTTACCCTCCCAGATTTTTTGTATCAAGACCCAGTCTTGATAATTTTGAGAATCTGTTTCGTACAGCCAGGACATCGGGTATACCCTTAAGCAGATATGTATTTAATACTGTTTTGGTTACCGTGCTTGTAGTGCTGGGGTCAGTGGTTCTATCCACCATGGCGGGTTTTGCCTTATCAAAACTCCGCTTTAAGGGGAAATTTGCAATTATGGAACTTAACAATGCTGCACTGATGTTCGTACCCATTGCAGTAATGATTCCAAGATACCTAACCATTAATACACTCGGTATTACGAATACCTATCTGGCACATATCCTGCCGCTGATCTCCATGCCGGTATGTCTGTTCCTAATCAAACAGTTTATTGACCAGGTTCCGGATGCGTTAATTGAAGCTGCCTATATCGATGGAGCCAGTGATTTCAGGGTATATAGAAAAATTATTCTTCCCCTGATCAGGCCTGCGATTGCTACAGGAGCTCTTTTGGCTTTCCAGCAGGTATGGGGAGATCTCCAGAGTTCAACTTACTATATCAGTAATGACGGACTGCGGACTCTGGCCTTTTATATGAGTACCTTGACCAGTGCCACGAGCAGTAATACCATTGCAGGTCAGGGTATGGCAGCAGCAGCCTCACTGATTATGTTTATTCCGAATCTTATTCTGTTTATCATACTGCAGCGTAACGTAATGAACACAATGGCACATTCGGGTATTAAATAGAGAGGATAAGAAGTGGAGGAGATTGTATTATGTGTAATAAATTGCTGCAAAGAGGTCTGAAACAAAGATTATTACTTCTTTCCCTGTGCCTGATTACTTGCATGTTGCTGACCGGGATAACGGTGTTTGCAGAAACACCTTATAAGACCTTTACCCAGGACGGCTACGGCAGAATCGTGGAAACCCAGACTGCTTATGTGCCCTTTTCATCCATCACAAAAATCGGAGACCTGTCCTTTAAAGGCGCAATGGACATGAAAATCCTGGGGGATGAGATATACATAGCCGATACAGAAGGCAAAAGAGTGCTGGTATCCGACCTGGAGGGTAATTTCCTTCGGGTATACGGAGAAGGTACTTTGAAAAATCCTACGGGTATCTTTGTTACAGCCGATAAGACGTTATATGTGGCTGACAAGGAAGCGGGGAAAGTTATTATTTTTAACAATGCCGGTGAAGTTGTCAAAGAGTATACGAAACCGGAGCATCCGCTCTATGGTGAAGAGATGGCCTTTAAACCGCAGAAGATTGCAGTGGATTCCAAGGGTATCATGTATATCATCTGCGAAGGTAATACCAACGGTATCGTGCAGATAAGCCCCACAGAAGGGGGAACCTTCTTAGGGTACTTTGGTACCAATATGACATCCACCAGTTTACTGGATATTTTTCGCAGAATCGTGCTTACCGATGAACAGTTAGCCAAGCTGCCGAAGAATCTGCCTCCAACTCCAAACAATTTGATGATTGATAAAAAGGGTATGGTATATACCACAACCCAGGGAGTTGGTACGTATTCATTAAAGAAACTGAATGTAGCCGGTAAGAATCTGCTGGAACCGGATAGCTATGATCTCTTGCCTACGGCAGTAACAGTCGGAAATTATGAAAATATCTATATGCTGTCAGAAGACGGTTATGTGTACGAATATAACAAGAACGGCAGTACCCTGTTTATTTTCGGAGGAAAGGATTCGGGACGCCTTCGAATCGGACTATTTCAAAAAGCTGCTGCTATCGGAGTAGATAAAAATAATCGTCTCTACGTACTGGATCAGGAGAAAAACGAGATTCAGGTATTTGAGACCACGGAATTTACGGACCTTGTCCATGAAGCACTGTATCTGTACCAGAATGGTGAATATACCAAAAGCAAGGAGCCGCTTAACCGCATCCTGGATATGAACAGCCTGTTCGATTATGCGAACATGGCAATGGGGCAGGCTTACCTGCAGGAAGAAAACTATACGCTGGCTTTGAAATATTTCAGAATGGCAAAGGACTTTCAGGGATATTCCGATGCATTTTGGGAAGTTAGAAATGTATGGCTGAATAAAAATCTGATTCCCGGTGTTGGAATACTGCTTGGACTCTTTTTTCTGAGGAAGGGAGTTAAGTACCTGCAAAAGAAGCGAAAGACCTTTTCCTCCGTAATTACCCTTAAGGATAAGCTGTTTCATAAGCCTCTTATTAGCAGATTAAACTATACGATGTATTTTATGAAGCATCCAATAGACGGCTGTTACGGCGTAAGAAGAGAAGCAAAAGCTTCCTATGCCAGTGCAAATATTCTGCTGGCAGTGTTTATGGTGGTCTATCTGGTGAATAAATATGCTACCGGTTTTATACTCAAAACGGTGATGGACGGCAGATATGATATATTTACCGATGTGCTGTATCTGCTTGGAATTTTTCTTCTTATGACAGCCTGTACCTATCTGATCAGTACCATAAATGACGGCGAAGGCACCTTCAAACAGTTGTACACGGCATTTGTATATGCACTCGGTCCTTACATGATAATAAAACCACTGGTTATCGTTATCAGTAATATTATTACTTACAATGAGGTATTCCTTGTGAGGTTTTCGAACTTCTGCATGTATACCTGGGTGGTCATACTGCTGTTCCTGGCGGTAAAGGAGATTAATAATTACACAGTAAAAGAGACCGTTAAGGTTATTCTTCTTACCTTTTTCTGTGCACTGATTGCAGCTTTATTGTTATTTATCCTGTATGTATTAGTGTCTCAGGTAAAAGATTTCGCACAGGCAATTTACGGAGAGGTGGTGTATCGGCTTGAATAGAAAAATAAGAAAGAACAAAAAGCAGGCGGTTGTCTTAGCTGCTTGTGCACTGCTTGCAGTCTGCTCTGTCAGTGCCTTGCTTTCAAAGCAGATAAAAGCAGTATCAGGCAGTTCAGACAGCGTTTTGCATAGTACCTCCTATACTGCCAGTGAGACACTTAAACTTTCTGATAACAGCAAGGTCAAATCGGATTATTCGGAATCAGAACAGTTAACAGATGAGGTGATTGTGAGTAATCCCGGCAATACCTTAAAGGGCCATCAGCTGATAGCAGAAAATAAGAAGTATCAGATGTATTTCAAAGAAGAAGCATTGTCAATTATTATCCGCGATAAAAATACCGGTGCTGTTATGGAATCCATTGTGGAAGAGGATGACGGTAAAAGTAATGCCTCCTGGCAGTCCTTTATGAAATCCGGTGTAGTACTTCAGGTGTTAAAAGGAATAAATATTGTTCCTACTACCGTGGATATACGAAAGGCCGAGAAAGAGGTCACACTCAAGGAGGACGGTTTTCTTGCTAAAGTATCCTTAAAAGAGTATGGTATTAAATTCCAATTGGAAGTAACTCTTACAGAGGATGGTTATACGGCAGAAATTCCCTCTGATTCCATTGAAGAAACCTCGGAGGAGTATAAAATCGGTGAAATTTATGTTTACCCTTTCTTAGGTAATACCTATTTAGGGGAACGAAAGGGTTATATGTTCATCCCTGACGGAAACGGAGCATTAATTTATCTGGAGGATAATGAAGGCAGATTTTCCTCTAACTTCTCCCAGTATGTTTATGGTATGAATGCAGGGCTTGATGAAGCCTATACCTTATCCCTGCTTTGGGGCGAATATCAAAGCGTAAATGAAGCAGAAAAAATCATGGCACCGGTATTTGGTATGGTACATACGGATTCTGAGATGGGGTATCTGGGAATTATCGAAAGCGGTGACTACAGTGCCAAGATAGAAGCCTATCCAAATGGTGCTTACACGGATTATAACTGGATTTGTTCTAAATTCGTGCTGAGGCAGATATATACACAGCCTACCGGTAACAAAGAGGGCTCTGTGGTTACAAGACAGGCAAAACGAAATGAATTTGACATACGAATCCATTACCGTTTTGTATCCGGTGAGAAAGCTGATTATACCGGTCTGGCTTTAAGCTACAGAGAATATCTGCTGAATGCCGGCGAGCTTGTTAAAAAAGAAGATGATTTTAAGATAAGGCTGGATTTCCTGGGAATCGACAAAGAGAACTGGCTGATCTTCAAACGGAATGTCACGATGACGACGGTTGATAATATACGTTCCATGTATCAGGATTTAAGAGCGGAGGGTGTTACTGATATCTTTACTGTCTATAAAGGCTGGCAGAAAGGCGGAATCAATGCAGTACCGATTACTTCCTATAAAGCAGACGGCGATATCGGCGGAACGAAAGAGCTGACGAAGCTGATTAAGGAGTCCAAAGAGCAGGGCATCGATATCTATCTGGCACAGGATGCACTCAGGATTAACCCCACCCTGCGAAATGCCAACTTTAACATTATGAAACAGATTACCAAGAGGGTATACCAGGAAAATACCTATAAGGATGTATTTAGCAGTTTTCGTTATCTAACCCCTTCCCGTACAGCAGAGACTCTTAAAACATCCGCTGCTTCCTATAAGAAGAGTGAGATTAAGAATCTTATGTTAAGCGGTATCAGTAACATCCTGTTTACTTATTCAAATAAAGGAACGGTATATTCCAGAGTGAATACAGCCGGCAGTTATGAGGCCGCAGTAAAGGAACTGGATACGGACTTTAGCCTGGTACTGGAAAAACCTTTCGAGTTCCTGTGGAAATATTCGGACGGTATCAATGAGATGCCGGCAGCCTCCTCTAATTATATCTTTACCGATGAAGAGGTTCCTTTCCTGTCTATTGTATTTAAGGGCGTGCTGCCTATGTATTCGGAATACATCAACTTCGAGGCAAATAAGCAGGAATTTTTCTTGAAGCTCGCAGAGATGGGAATCAATCCGTCCTTTTACATAACCTATGAAGATCCGGCAGGGTTACAGTATACCAATTCCTCCGACTTATACAGCTCTAAGTACAGTGTATACAAGGAATATATCCTATCCTATTATAAAGAGCTGAAAGAAGTCCATGAAAAGACCGAGGGAGCTATGATAACGGATCACAAACAGTATGCCAATGGTCTGACAGTTGTTACCTATGACAACGGGATAAGGGTATATGTAAATTATAGTACAACCGCCGCAATCCAGGCAGATGGCTATGAAATAGATCCTATGTCTTTTAAGGTAGGTGAGCCGTAATGAAGAAGAACAGAAAAAGCAAATTAAAAAGAAGAGAGTCCCTCATGGGGTATGTATTTGTAGCACCCTGGATGATAGGAGCATTGGTCTTTCTGATTGTTCCTTTGATACAGTCCTTTTATTACAGTCTGCAAAATGTAAAAATTACTCCAAAGGGAAGAGTTTTTCACTTTATTAAATTTCAAAATTATACAGATATCTTTCGTTTGGACCCGCTATTCCTGGAAGATCTTACAGGATATCTGCTGGATACCCTGTTATCCGTACCGGTTATTGTAGTGTTCTCCTTGATTATAGCAATGCTGTTAAATGGAAAGATGAAAGGTAAGGGACTCTTTCGAACGATTTATTTCCTTCCAGTTATCGTAGTAAGCGGACCGGTTATGGCACAGCTGGCGGATCAGGGAGCTGCCAGCATCCCGGCCATGAATGTATCTGCTATTACCTCCATATTGGGAGACCTGCTGCCAAATTTACTGGTAGAACCCATAGTTGGGCTGTTTAACAACATGATTATGGTGCTTTGGTATTCCGGGGTGCAAATACTCATATTCCTGGCGGCCATTCAAAAGATTGACAGTACACTTTATGAAGCGGCTAAGATTGACGGTGGCTCCGGCTGGGAATGCTTCTGGAAGATAACCCTGCCGACAATCAAACCGATGATTCTGCTCAATGCAGTATATACCGTTATCTTTCTGTCCAATAACGAACAGAATGTAATTATTACCTCTATTTATAATGATATGTTTGCGATAAACAGAGGTTATGGCTTTGCATCTGCTAAAGCCTGGGTATATTCCCTGGTGGTTTGCCTTCTGGTAATTTTCATTGCACTATTATTAAGGAATAAAAAAGATAATTACATAACAGAAGTAAAAAAGGAAAAGAAACGTATTCAAAAGATTGAGAAGGAAAGACGTCAGTTAAGGAACAGACAGGCAAGACGCAGTAAAGGCTTAAAAAGGGAGGGAAGCAATTGAAAACGAATAAGACCAAACTGAATGATAAAGTTAATTTTGTGGCTCCCAAACTTAATAAGGATAAGCTGAAAAAGTATATGATGGGTTCCAAGGACAGACAGGGTTTTCTGCCCATGCTGATTAAATATATCCTGTTAATCGGTATTGGTTTTGTATATCTTTATCCTTTGCTATACATGATCAGCACCAGCCTGATGTCCCTGGATGATTTGCTGGATGCTTCGATTAAATGGATTCCTTCACAGTTTTATATGGGGAATTATAAGAATGCCTTTAAGGTTATGAATTTTTGGAATTCCCTTAAGGACAGTTTAATTCTTGCCGGATTGCCCACACTGCTGCAGGTTGCCACCTGTGCGGTGATAGGTTACGGTTTTGCAAGGTTTGAATTCAGAGGAAAGAAAATCATGCTGGCAATCCTGATATTTTCCTTTATATTGCCGGCACAGGTTACCATGATGCCTACCTATGTACTGTTTACCAATCTTAAATTGATTGGAACGCTCCATGCTTTTAATCTTCCGGCCTTACTGGGGCAGGGAATCAAAGCACAGATTTTTATCCTGATTTTTTATCAGTTCTTTAAACAAGTGCCTCAGGCATTAATAGAAGCTGCACATATCGACGGTGCCGGTTATTTCAGGTCTTTTTTCAGAATTTCCCTGCCGTCAGCAGCACCGGCTATACTTGTAGTATTTTTATTTTCCATAGTATGGTACTGGAATGAATCCTATTTGACAACGCTGTTTATATCCGGAAAGGGAACCAGCAGTGCCAATGCCTGGACCTCTCTTGTAGTAGAGCTTAAGAACTTTGAGAGTATCTATGAACAATATAATCAGGGTAGTCAGCAGCAATTGGGGAATATCAACGAATCCATAAAAATGGCAGGCACCATGTTAAGCATTCTGCCGCTGTTACTGATGTACGTCTTCCTGCAAAAGTATTTTGTAGAGAGTATCGACCGTACGGGAATTACAGGAGAATAATGAAGCGAAAGCTTCTATTCTAATAAATGGATAAACAAAAAAGGAGGATGTTTTAAATGCAAAACATGAAAAAGGTATTAAGTCTTTTACTTGTACTTACTATGGTTATTTCCATGGCTGCCTGCAGCTCAGGTAACAAAAATACCACTGGCGGAAAAAACGGTGTGGAAGTAAGTACAAACAATGGGGGAAACGATGCAGAAACTACACCGGCAGAAGGGGATGGTGAAACTGCAGCTGCTGAAAAATCCTTACCACCAATGACAGCTGATGAAATAACATTAACTTATGTATCCTGGGAGAATGAAGTTCTGACGAAACACCTGGCAGAACAGTTTATGAAGAAGTATCCCAATATCAAAGTAGAAGTTGTTACCCTCGCTTTGGATGGTTACAATGATTCCTTGTTAAATCTGGTAGCTACTGGTCAGATGCCTGATGCCTTCTGGATTTTAGGTGAGTGTGATTTCGCTATTAACAATCAGCTTTTAGGTGATATGACAGAGTATTGGGAGAACGATCCGGAAGCGGATAATGTCCTGACAACCATTAATGATGGAAAGTTTGGTTATTACGGAACGGATAAGAAATGGGCAACACCTGTTAAATTCTTCCCCGAAGTAGTATTTGCCAACAAGACAGTATTTGATAAATTAAATGTGGAAATGCCCTCTACTGACTGGACCTGGGAAGATATGGTTGAATCCATTAAGAAGATGACCGTTCCCGAGCAGGGAATGTACGGTTTTAACCAGTACAGAACCATGGTAACCTGGTATCCTGTTGCCTCTGATGACAATGTTTGGGGTGAGTTCGGATGGGACGGTACTAAATTTGATATGACAAACTGGGCTGACGGTCTTAACATGCAGGCTGAGCTTATAAATGGTAAATATCACGCACCTGCTTTTGATTCAGATGAAGCAGAAGCAGCTTTCGGTGACAGAACTATGTGGGCTGCTTACTCCGGTAAGGTTGCTTATCAGTTTGATGCATGGTGGACTTTCAATAATTTATTTGCTACCCAGGAATACTTAGATCTTGGTCTTGTATATGTTCCTTATAACGTACCCAGAGCAAAAGGAACTACAAGCAGCCATTCCATGGGAACTCTTGATTTTGGCGGAATTTCTTCTGCTACTGAACATCCAAGAGAAGCCTATGAGTTATTAAAATTCATGAACTGGAACGAAGAAGGCTGGATGGCGAAGCTGGATGCTTACAGTACACTGACTAATGCAGATGGCACAAAGCTTTCCATGGATGCTCTTCCAATTACTTTAAGTACTGCAGTTTGGGATAAAGTGAGAACCTTCTTCCCTGGAGCAGACGATGCTTATGGAAGAGGACCATATTTTGATGCTTTCCTTGCAAATTGCAAAGAACCGATACCTTATGGCGGAACAATTATTCCGGGATTTGGTACCTTTATTGCAGAAGGATATGCAGGTGCTGAGAATGAGGTATTAAACAATGGTGTGAATGCACATGACCTTGCACCGGATCTGACAGAAAAAGCAAATGCGGCAAATGCAGCTGCGATGGAAGTTCTTAAGGCACAATAAAGAGAAATGAGTTAGATGCAAGGAGATTTCTATAAGGGGTAGGAGTAGTATAAAATACATACGTTGGTAGAAGTTGATTGAGTGAGTGGTGAAAGGCTGGTCTTTTACAAGGGGACGGCGAATTGCACAAAGCAGAAAGTACTCATGCTTCTTATCCCTTTCCATAGGCGCATTCGCTCTTTCAGCTTTGTGCAATTCGCCTGATACTTTATGGAAACAAGGTTTTTTGGCACTTGCATCAATATTGATGAGGTATTAGTTTAAAGGATAGGACTTTGGTTTACTGGCAGTATGAAAGCCATGTACTTAAGCCTTTGATTCCCCAGAGTGATGAATTTGATAGTAAGCTTGTACAAAGATAATTGCCGTAGCAGATGATTTGATTTTTCTGCTGCGGCAATTTTTTGTATATGGAATTAATTGGTTGAGACAAGTGCTGACTCGTTATAGAAGTCTGTTACCGCATTTCGGACAATATGTAAAATCAGCACTGCATTGATATCCACAGTGTGAACAGTGCAAATCTCCGCCATATTTACTTTGATGTACGTTGTTTGTCAGGTCTTCATCGGTTAAGGTAACCGCTTCTCCTTTGGCAATTTTCTTCCCTAAATCATTGTCCAGCAAGTATACGGAACCACAGCAGGTTGCCGTGGCATAATATCTGACATTCCAGCGGAATATTGGAAGAAAGAATAAAGTGAAGTTCGTATAAGTCATAAAGACCTCCAGCCGGCCAAATTTACCGCAGGCTTTACAGACCATGGTCTGATGAAAGGACAGTCTTTTTTCTCCCTGTGAAATACCCATAATAAAGAACATAATAGTATTATTCCTTTCCGTCAATGTTGCAGTACTCTGGTTGATTATATTTTGATGTAGTGCTTATAAGTATTTTTTAGTATAGCATAATCAGATGTATAATGCTATTTACAATTCCTTTATAAGAGGAGGAGGTTTCGGTTTTGGAAGTGTACGAAAACCCGGCTTGCTCTTTAGACATTTTTGTTCGGAGAAGAACCCTTATTCCACAAAACTACAGAAATTGCTTAAGGCAGTCCAGAATAAACCAAACTCGCGTATATTTGGTTGTGACAGCGGGAGTGTGTTGTACGCTCAGACAGTGGTTTATTCTGGATTTGGCGCAATTCCTGTAGTTTAAGTGTCATAAGGAACCTTTCCGAGACAAAAACTTCCAAAGTGCAAGCCGGGTTTTCTGAAGTTTTAAAGATATAAAAAGGGTGTTTTAGTATTAGAAGAAATTGGTGTAAATTAAATGATGAGAAGTAGAATTAAAATAAATAAAGTAGTATAATTATTTGAAGGAAGAATTTCTGTTCACGACCCATATATACTCTCGAATTGTGATTATATTATAGAAATGGGTATAGGTGGAGGAAGTGATGGCGGAGAGGTTATTGCAATTGGTACACCTTTAGAGCTTAAGGCTAATACAAATTCAATTATTGGACGGTATTTAAAATGAGCATTGATTTACAGATCGACGAGTATATAAAACAAAAGCGTTATCGTCAGATTAATAGCGTTATTGTTTGCAGGGATAGTGAGATTATAGCTGAACGCTACTTTAATAATTTCGATGCAAATAGTCGTAATCCTATAAAATCGGTTGCAAAAAGTATTATGTCTATCGCTGCTGGTATTGCCTTAGATAAAGGATTGATTTCAAGCTTAGAAGAGCGTGTTTCAAAGTTTATACCAGAGTTTAACGAGGGACGTGACCCTTTTCATAAAATGATTACGATTAAGCATTTACTTACGATGAGTTCGGGCATTTTTTGGAATGGTGGGGTTCATTATCATTGCCCAATGTTAACACAAATGAGGCATAGCGGGGATTGGATTTCACATATTGCAGATTGTGCTGTTGTAGACAGACCTGGTACAAAATATAATTACAAAGAATGGGATGTTATTTTACTTGCGAAAGTACTTGACGCGGCTTGTGGGGATATGTTCGATTTCATTAATGATAATCTTTATAAGCTTCTTGAAATTAAAAGTGACCGATGGTATAAAAGCAATTGTAGAGTTTATTATAGCGTTGCAGATGGTGACGAGGGTAAAAACGAAAGCTATTCAAACCTCACTGCAAGAGATATGTTAAAAATCGGTCAGCTTTTTTTACAAAATGGCTATTATAAGGGTAAGCAAATTATTTCAGCCGATTATATAAAGCAAGCTATTAGCTCATCAAATGTTAATATAGGATATGGGTATTTATGGTGGCGTGGCGATAACTGGTATGCCTGCAAGGGTTATGGTGGGCAAAATATCTTTGTTAATCCAGACAAGTCCTTAATTGTAGTAACACAGGCTACTCCAACTTCAAGAGGAATGAGCTATAATGATATCATCTGGTTTTCTGAGCGCTTATGTTAATCTGAACTGAGTTGTGGAGCTTGATCAGAGACCATACAGAACCTGCTCCATTCCATAACTGAGAATCAAAGTATGATTTTTCTTCAATTATGATAATCCAATACTCAGAATAACACTTTACATTCTGACAATAAGAGCTGTATACAAAAGTTATTAATTGTTAAGGTTGTCCTCAGTTACATTCTAATGAAATAACCCTGTTACAGTGGGTGAAATAGTATAGTATTCTTCGTACAAAGTATAAAAAGTACAGAAAGGAAATGGTATGAAATTAGGATTTATCGGTTGCGGTAATATGGCAGCGGCTATGATTGGAGGCATAACGGCTAATGGGATTTGCAGTGCAGAAGATATTTTTGCTTCGGATTCTTATGAACCGGCACTGGAAAAAGCCAGGGATCAATTACAAATTAAGGTCAGCGGTGATAACAAGACTGTAGTAAATGAAGCAGATATCCTGTTTTTAGCGGTAAAACCTCAATATTATGAAGCTGTGATTAATGAAATCAAGGATTGTATACAGGATAACCAGATTATAGTAACGATAGCACCCGGTAAAACCCTTGACTGGCTGTCTAAGACCTTTGGAAGATCATTAAAAATTATCCGCTGTATGCCGAATACTCCTGCATTGGTAGGGGAAGGTATAACAGGAGTTTGCAGCAACGACCTGGTAACAGTGAAAGAACTGGAGCTGGTGTGCGGGATATTAAGCGGGTTTGGCAAGGCCGAAGTATTACCGGAGAAACTTATGGATGTAGTAGTAGCTGTAAGCGGAAGTTCCCCGGCTTATGTATTTATGTTTATCGAAGCAATGGCAGATGCAGCTGTAGCAGATGGAATGCCAAGAGCGCAGGCGTATCAATTTGCTGCACAGGCAGTGTATGGAAGTGCTAAAATGGTTCTTGAAACTGGCAAACATCCTGGTGAATTAAAAGATATGGTATGCTCTCCGGGAGGGACTACCATAGAGGCTGTCAGGGTTCTGGAGCAAAAGGGTTTTCGTAGTGCTGTAATTGAAGCCATGAAAGCCTGCACGACTAAATCGAAGGGACTTTAGAAAATGAAATTTGAAAACGTGGATGTAGTAAAAGAAGCAAATGTATATTTTGACGGAAAGGTTAACAGCCGGACAATTTGTTTTAAAAATGGAGAGAGAAAAACTCTGGGATTTATGCTGGCAGGTGAGTATGAATTTGCTACCGGAGCTGAGGAACTGATGGAAGTCCTAGGAGGAGAAATGGATATCTGTCTGCCCGGAGAATCCTCCTATACCACTTACAAAACAGGAGAAAATTTTGTGGTTCCGGCTGACTCCAAGTTCGAGATTATTGTAAGAACCTACAGTGATTACTGTTGTTCTTATAAAGAAGCAGCGAAATAAAAATGCTTATGCCATAAGCTCCATTTTCCTCTTCTAGTAACATCCTTCAATCATTTACTGTGCAGTGCCTTTCACAGCTAACACCTGAAACTAAATAATGGAAATAATGGGAGTATACAGATAATTGAGGATTTTGTTTTGGCGTTTTGTATCGAAAGGCTCCATATGCCACTTAAGTGACAGCAGCCGTGACTAGCGAAAAAAGTGCCAGTGTCTGAGCAGCAGCAAGCTACCGAAGCCTCAGCGTTCCAGCGAGTTTGGCACTTTTTCCGCTTCCAGGAACGGCTGCTGTCGCTTTAGTGGCATACGGAGCCTTGAGTAACAAAACGAAAAAACAAAATTCTCAATTATCGTCCGTTTCCCCAACATCCCTTTCTGCATTTGTCCTGCACAACTCCTCAGCTGACATTGACAAGGAAAATCCAGTGTTATATAATGAATGAAAGTATGGGTATTCTATTACCTTGAGATAAAGCCCGTCCGGGTAAGCTTGGATGGGCTTTTCTGTTGGAAAATGCAAGGATGCCCAAAGTATGGAATATGAGTATTTCCCGTTCATATATTATATTAATTCAGCCATAGTACAGGGCTATAGAGGAGGTATTTATGCAGCTTAAGAAATTGTTGGAAAAAACTGAATATACACTGGTAAGAGGGACTTTGGATATGGAAATTCTGGATCTAGTATATGATTCCAGAAAAGTAAACCCAGGTTCCGTTTTTGTATGCATCAAAGGTTTTAAGAGTGACGGACATGATTATGCCAGGGAGGTTGCAGAAAAAGGAGCCAGAGTTCTGGTAGTTTCCGAGGAAGTGGAAGTTGACGGTGAGGTTACGGTACTTCGTGTTGCAGATACCAGACTGGCACTCGCAGAGCTTTCAGCAGCCTACTTTGACCACCCGGCAGCAAAGCTTAAGACCATCGGCATTACCGGAACCAAAGGTAAAACTACCACCTCCTATATGGTACGTTCCATCCTGGAAAATGCAGGTATTAAAACAGGACTTCTGGGAACCATAGAAGTCATTATTGGAGAAAAGGTCATTCCGGCAGCCAATACAACCCCGGAATCCTACCAGATTCAGGAGTACTTTGCAAAAATGGTCGAAGAGGGCTGTGAAGCAGTGGTTATGGAGGTCTCTTCACAGGGGTTGATGCTTTCAAGAGTTGGCGGCTTTACCTTTGATTACGGTATTTTTACAAATATTGAGCCGGACCATATCGGTCCCGATGAACACAAGGATTTTGAAGAATATATGGCTTGCAAGGGGCTTCTCTTTAAACAGTGCCTGGTGGGAATTGCAAATGCAGATGATTCTCATATGGAGGAGGTACTAAAGGGACATTCCTGTAAGCTTGAAACTTACAGCCTGGAGAAAGAAGCAGACTTAATGGCTTGCAATATAAACCTTCACATGATGGATGGAAGCCTTGGTGTAAATTATGATTTGAAAGGACTGCTGAACTACTCCGTACATTTAAATCTGCCGGGTAAGTTTAATGTTTACAATTCGCTGACGGCCATTGCCATCTGCAGACATTTTGGAATCAAGGAAGAGAATATAAAGAAAGCTCTTTTATCCGTTAAAGTAAAAGGAAGAGTTGAGCCGGTATCCATATCCTCTAATTTTTCCATGATGATAGATTATGCCCATAATGCCATGTCCCTGAAAAGCCTGCTTACTACCATTAAGGAATATGAACCCAAAAGACTGGTATGCCTTTTTGGCTGCGGCGGTAACCGTTCGAAGTTAAGACGGTATGAGATGGGTGAAATATCATCAAATCTTGCAGACCTTACCGTTGTTACCTCTGATAACCCTAGATTTGAAGAACCGGAGGAAATCTTAAAGGATATCATAACCGGTGTAAAGAAAGGTCCGGGCGAATATATTGCAATCATTGACAGAAAAGAAGCCATAAAATTTTGTATTGAAAATGCCAGGGCAGGTGATGTTATTATCCTTGCAGGTAAAGGCCATGAAGATTATCAGGAAGTAAAAGGCGTTAAATACAAGATGGACGAAAGAGACCTGATTCGTCAGGCTGTTGATGAAATAAGAGCAGAAGGTAAAGTTGTTCTATAAGACCGGAATGGAGAAATGAAATGAATGAATTAAAGATAAAAGAAATTGTTCTTGCTACGAAAGGAAAACTACTTTGGGGAAATGAGGACATCAATATTTCGGAGGTATTGACAAATTCCGGGAAAGCAGTAGCAGGTTCTCTCTTTGTCCCTATCGTTGGTGAGAGAGTAGACGGACACGATTACGTTCAGGATGCTTTTTTACATGGAGCAGCAGCCTGTCTGTCACACAAGGAATTGCCAGAGGTAGAAGGCAGAGCCTGCATCCTGGTAGAAGATACCTTACAGGCGTTACAGGCACTTGGCACCTATTATAGAGAAAAATACCCCATACCTGTGATCGGGATTACCGGAAGCGTTGGAAAGACCACGACAAAGGAAATGGTTTCGGCAGCCCTGGAGGTATCCCATAACGTGCTTAAAACCGTAGGAAATATGAACAGTCAGGTAGGGCTGCCCATAATGATGCTTAAGCTTAAGAAAGAGCATGAACTGGGTGTAATAGAGATGGGAATGAGCGAAGAAGGCGAGATGGCTAGGCTTTGCAGCATAGCCCAGCCGGAAGCAGCGGTCATGACCAACATTGGGGTATCTCATATAGCACAGTTAAAAACCAGGGAAAATATCAGAAAAGAAAAGATGAATATTATCAATTCCTTTGTTAAGGGTAATGTTCTGGTTCTAAATGGAGATGACGATCTGCTGGGAGAAGCTGCACTGGTATGGGAAAAAAGAGAGATAGGCATTGACCTGTCCCCCCTAACAGCAGAAAAGCTGAAAGAATGCCAGGTAATAACCTATGGTATACAAGGCAGCTATGATTTTACGGCTTCTGATATTAAAACCATAGCAGAGGAGACTACCTTCCGGGTGACATATCCAAAGACGAAAAAAGATTTAAAGACAGATATCCTGTCCGAGAAGCTTCTGCCTGATAGTGGGATAGTTACAGAAACCGTCTCAGAGGTAGTTGTTCTAAAGGTACCTGGAATTCACAATGTCTATAATGCACTGGCAGCCCTGGCCATAGCCTGGCATTATGGAATCCCCGTAAGCAAAGCAAAAGAAGGACTTAAGAATTACAGACCCATTGCTATGAGAGGCCAGATTGTAAGCTCTAATGGTATGAAAATAATCGATGATTCCTACAATGCGAGTCCTGATTCCATGAAGAGCGGTATAGGTGTATTAAAAGAACTGGAGCATGTCACAAGGCGTATTGCAGTTCTTGCTGATGTAAAGGAACTGGGTGAGATTTCACAGCAATGCCATTATGAAGTGGGTGAATATATTGCCGAGGTAAACCTTGACTGTGTTGTTACGGTGGGAACAGAAGCCCGCTATATCACAAAGGCGATACAGGATAAGAAAGCTCAAATCGAGACCCATTCTTTTGAGAATAATAAAGAAGCAGTAAGTTTCTTAAAAGGTTACTTGAAGACTGGAGACGGTATATTGGTAAAAGGTTCCAGAGGAATGGAGACCGATGAGATTGTAAAAGAGCTATTACAATAGATAGATGAAATACAGGAAGGTGGTGATAAGGTAATGAAATATGCAGATATCATAGTAGACATTTCACATGAAGATCTGGACCGTACCTATCAATACCTGATACCGGAAGCGTTTAGAGACCGTGCTTTAATCGGAGCCCAGGTGCTCATTCCCTTTGGAAAAGGAAACAGACAGATAAAGGGATATATTACCGGTTTGTCTGATAAAGCAAAATGGAAAGAAGAAGCTATAAAGCCTATTACTTCTCTGGCAGACGATACTCTGATGATTGAAGGTCAGCTGATCAGTCTGGCAGCCTGGATGCGGAACACGTTTGGTTCCACCATGAATGAAGCACTAAAAACAGTGATTCCTGTTAAAAAGATCGTTAAGCAAAAAGAGGATAAGAAGATTAAGGTGCTTCTGACAGTACCGGAGCTAAAAGAAGCGCTGAATACAGAGAAACGTAAAAATAATAAAGGCAGAATCCGTTTAATAGAAGAGTTGTTAAAGGGAGAAGCGCTAGATTATGAATATGTCAGGAATAAGCTGAATATCTCTCCCTCTACCATTAAGGATCTTGAAAAGCTGGGTATAATAAAGACAGAAGCAAATGTCTTGTATCGAAATCCAGTAAGCGACTATAAGGTGGTTGAAAAAACGGTAATCCTTAGTGACAAGCAGCAGGAAATAGCGGATGATTTTATCAAAGATTACAGAGCAGGTATACGAAGGACCTGCCTTTTATATGGTGTTACCGGCAGTGGTAAAACAGAAGTATATATTAATATAATAGAAGAAATGCTAAGACTTGGGAAACAGGTTATTGTGCTGATACCGGAAATTTCCCTTACCTACCAGACCGTTATGCGTTTTTTACAAAAGTTTGGGGACCGTGTATCAATTATGAATTCAAAATTGTCCGGCGGGGAAAAATATGACCAGTATCTTCGAGCAAAAAACGGTGATATTGATATTATCATTGGACCCAGATCGGCTCTCTTCACCCCTTTTAAGAATCTTGGCCTCATAATAATGGACGAAGAGCATGAAGGAAGTTATAAAAGTGAGAATCCACCGAAATATCATGCCAGGGAAACTGCCATTGAAAGAGCAAGGCTATCGGGAGCCAGTGTACTTTTAGGTTCTGCGACTCCTTCCCTGGAATCCTACAAGAAAGCTCTGGAGGGTGAATATACCCTTTACCGACTGGAAGCCAGAGAAGGTACGAGGCAAATGCCCTCTATCTGGACGGAGGACCTGCGAGAGGAATTAAAGGCTAGAAATAAATCCATATTCAGCAGAAGACTAAAAAATCTTATGGAAGACCGGTTGAAAAAGGGAGAACAGATTATGCTTTTTATCAACCGCAGAGGTTATGCAGGATTTATTTCCTGCAGAAGCTGTGGTTTTGTCTTAAAATGCCCTCATTGCGATATTTCTCTCACTTCTCATAACAATGGCAGGATGGTCTGTCATTACTGCGGACATGAGGAGGATTACCCGAAAACCTGTCCTTCCTGTGGCTCGAAATATATAGCAGCTTTTGGCACCGGGACTCAGAAGGTTGAGGAAATGGTACGAAAAGAATTTCCTTATGCAAGAATTCTTCGTATGGATATGGATACCACGAAAAAAAAGGGAGGTCATGAAGAAATACTTGCCGCCTTTTCCAAAGGGCAGGCAGATATTTTGGTGGGAACACAGATGATCGTAAAAGGCCATGATTTTCCAAAAGTTACCCTGGTGGGTATTCTGGCAGCGGATCTTTCCCTTCATGCAGCAGATTTTCGTGCATCAGAAAGGACTTTTCAGCTCCTGACACAGGCAGCAGGCAGAGCGGGAAGAGCTGAACTGCCGGGAGAAGTGGTGATACAGACTTACCAGCCGGAGCATCATAGTATTGTTTATGCAGGAAAAGGTGACTATGAAGGCTTTTATAAGCAGGAGATGCTGTTTCGCAAATTGATGTCCTATCCTCCGGCTTCCCATATTCTTGCAGTACTTATTGCTTCAAAAGAAGAGGGAAAAGGAATAGAAGCAGCTGAGTTTTTAACTGACAGCTTAAAACAATGGGAAAAAGAGGAGGAACTGAAAGAGTATCATATTATCGGACCTTCGCCGGCCAGCCTGTCAAAGGTCAATGATATTTACCGGTTCTGCTTATATATAAAGGAAGAAGATTACAACAGACTGATTGCTGCTAAGGATTTTTTGGACGGTTTTTACCGTTTTTCTGATAAATTTCAAGGAATTGTCGTCCAATTTGACTTTAATCCGATGAACAGTTATTGATTTTCGGTATAAAAATAGGTAAAATGGAGTGGTAATATAAAATTGATTAACGGTGGTTTTTGGATAAGCGATGGCCAAGGGGAGTTTTTCACAAGGGGACGGCAAATTGCACAAACCAGAAAACCCCTTGCTTCAATTCCAAGGCATAAGAAGTCCTAATTCTCTGGAAATTTTGTGCTGGGCATCTTCTTAAACAGATAACTCGCTGCACTCAAACAATCTGTTTGAGAAGATAGCACAAAGTTTCCAGAGAAAAGGGCTTCTAATGCCTTTCCATAGGCGCAATGGTTTTTTTGGTTTGCGCAATTTGCCTGTACTTGAAGTGTAAATATGGGGGTGGCACTTTAATCATTAATTGTAATATAAAATAATTATGTTTTTGGAAGATAAGTAAAAATCAGTTAATTCTTACATTTTTTATTGAAGTGAGAAGGCTGGATAATAATTAAACTTGTTTTTATAGATTAAAAGAGAGGATAATGGAAATGGCAATTCGCAATATTAGAAAAATCGGAGATTCCATCTTAAATAAGAGAGCAAAAGAAATTACAGAAATGACCCCGAAAATTAAGACTTTGATTCAGGATATGCTAGATACCATGTATGATGCTTACGGTGTGGGTCTTGCAGCCCCTCAGGTGGGTATACTGAAACGTCTTATCGTTATTGATGTTTCAGAAGACGGTGATTCGCCTATAATACTTATAAACCCTGAAATATTAGAAACTGACGGCGAGCAGGTGGGTGAGGAAGGCTGTCTTAGTGTTCCTGGAAAATCAGGGGTAGTAAAGAGACCCAATTATGCCAAGGTAAAAGCTTTCAATGAAAATATGGAAGAAGTTGTTGTGGAAGGAACAGAATTGTTAGCAAGAGCTCTTTGCCATGAAATCGATCATTTAAATGGCGAGCTGTATGTAGATAAGGTAATCGGAGAGCTTCATTCCAATACCGAAGAATAAAGGAGTAGCAGACACATGAATATTGTTTATATGGGAACACCGGCGATTGCAGCGGTTATCTTAAAAGATCTTCATGAAGCCGGTCATAGGATTATAGGGGCTGTGACGCAGCAGGATAAGCCGAAGGGAAGAGGCAATCAGGTGCAATATTCCGCAGTGAAGGAAATGGCATTAAGCCTTAACATACCGGTATTTCAGCCAAGACGGGTAAAAGAACCGGAATTTATTGAGATTTTAAAGCAGTTAAATCCGGATGTTATCGTTGTGGCAGCCTTTGGCCAGATCCTGTCAAAGGTTATTTTGGAACTTCCGAAGTTTGGTTGTATTAACGTACATGCTTCTTTGCTTCCTAAGTACAGGGGATCAGCACCTATTCAATGGAGTATCATTGAAGGAGAAGAAAAAACCGGTATTACCATAATGCATATGGATGAGGGAATTGATACTGGTGATATGATCAGCAAAAAGGAAATTACTCTTTCACCCAAAGAGACCTTTGGAACGTTACATGATAAGCTGGCGGAAGCAGCAGGGCCTTTATTAATTCATGCACTTGCGGATATCGAAGCAGGAAGAGCAACAAGAACCAGGCAGGGGGACAGTAACTCTATGTATGCCAGGATTCTTGATAAATCTCTGGGGCACATTGATTTTTCCCAGCCTGCCATTAAGATTGAAAGACTTATCAGAGGATTGAATCCATGGCCTAGTGCATTTACCTTCCTTGAAGGGAAAATGCTTAAGATCTGGGATGCGGATGTTGAGCCTGCCCAAGAAAATGGCGCACCAGGTGAAATTATCGCGGTAAGAAAAGATGCCGTATTGGTTCAGACAGGGGAAGGTATTCTTGCTGTCAAAGAACTGCAGTTAGAGGGAAAGAAAAGAATGACTTCAGAAAGCTTTTTGAGGGGATATGAAGTGAAAGCAAATACTGTTTTACAATAAAGTCTAAAAAGCAGCTGCCAGAAAGGACAGAAAGTTTTACAAGAGTGTCTGATGCGGTAACTGTTTTTGAAAAGGAGGAATTTATATGTTTCCATATTTTTACGGACTGGATCCCACATATATTTTGGTTATAATAGGTGCCGTACTTGTGCTGGGGGCCTCAGCTTTAGTGAATTTGACCTTCGGGAAATATTCGGCTGTCAGAAGCTTGTCAGGAATGACAGGTGCCCAGGCTGCACAGCGAATCTTAAATCAGGCAGGTATCTATGACGTTTCCATAGAACACATAAATGGTAAGTTGACCGATCATTATGATCCATCAAATAAAGTGCTGAGATTGTCTGACAGTGTATACGGTGATTCCTCCGTCGCTGCTATTGGTGTTGCCGCCCATGAGTGCGGGCATGCCATCCAGCACCAGCATGGATATGTGCCGCTTCGTCTGAGGACTGCTATCGTACCTCTTGCTAATTTTGGCTCAAAGATTTCCTGGCCTCTGATTATATTGGGAGTTTTCTTAAGCTGGTCGCAGACATTAATCTATGCAGGAATTATACTCTTTTCCCTGGCGGTATTGTTTCAGATCATAACCTTGCCCGTTGAGTTTAACGCTTCCAGGAGGGCGGTAAAGATATTGGATGATTCTGGTATTCTATATGGTGAAGAGGTTCAAATAACAAAGAAAGTTCTAGGCGCTGCAGCACTTACTTATGTTGCAGGTGCGGCAGCATCCGTTCTGCAGCTGCTAAGGTTAATAAGAATATTCGGAGGCAATAACCGTGACTGATACAAAAGTGGTTACAAGAAATACCAGGGAAATTGCTCTGGATATACTCATAGAGATTCTGGAAAAAGGAGATTTCAGCCACACGCTTCTTAACAGAACATTAAAAACGTATTCTGATCTTACCAAACAAGACAGAAGCTTTATAACCAGACTGGTGGAGGGGACCCTTGAGAGGCTGTTAACCCTGGACTTTTATATCAATAGTTATTCCAGTGTAAAAGTCGGGAAAATGAAGCCATTGATAAGGACCCTTCTTCGTCTTTCTGTGTACCAGTTAAAATATATGGATCAGGTTCCGGACAGCGCTGTCTGCAATGAGGCAGTTAAGCTGGCTGGAAAACGAGGCTTTAAGAGCCTTTCCGGTTTTATGAACGGAGTACTTAGAAATATCGCCAGAAATACCAAAGAAGATTACCATTCCCTTGAGCAGAAGGACCGGATAGGATATCTGGAGGTAGCTTATTCAACACCTCGCTGGATGATTGAGAAATGGTTAAAGGAATACTCCTATGAGACAGTAAAGGGAATGCTTGCTGCTCAGTTTGAAGAGAGCAGAGGAACTACAGTTAGGGTCAACCAGTCTGTTAATACCCCGGAGGAGTTATTAGAGATACTGAAAAAAGAAAATATAGCAGCAGCAAAGGGTATTTATAATGATACGGCACTTAAGCTGTTAAACTATGAAACCATGGATGCAATCAAAGCCTTTTCTGATGGCAGATTTACGGTACAGGATGAAAGCTCCATGCTTATAGGGTTTATTTCCGATGTAAAAGCAGGAGATTATATTATTGATGTCTGTGCAGCTCCAGGTGGTAAATCTCTTCATGTGGCAGATCTTCTTAAAGGTTCAGGGAAAGTGGATGCCAGGGACCTTACTGAGTATAAGGTGTCCTTAATCAATGAGAACATTGCCAGGTTGGGCTATGACAATATAGAAGCATGCTGTATGGATGCCAAAGAGCTGGATGAGGAGAGCGTTGGGAAGGCAGATATCGTGATTGCGGACCTGCCCTGTTCCGGTCTTGGTGTTATTGGAAAGAAACCTGACATAAAGTATAATATGACAGAAGAAAAACAAAAGGAACTAATCAAGCTGCAGCGTGAAATATTAACAACAGTAAGCCAGTATGTCAAAGAAGAAGGAACCTTGATATACAGCACCTGTACCGTTAATAAGGATGAAAATCTGGATAATGTTGAATGGTTCGTAAGGAATTTTCCGTTTCAGCTGGAGAGTATTGAAAAATACCTTCCGGAAAATATCAGTTCTGATACAAAACAAATGGGGTATTTGCAATTAATACCCGGAATACACAATACAGACGGTTTTTTTATGGCAAGACTTAAAAAACTGAAATGTTTATGAAAAGTTGATATTCGCGAAAGAGGTTAGTTGAAAACAAAAGCACATTTTCAACTACGGATACAGGAATATCAATTGAAATTGATATTCACGAAGAGGTTAGTTGAAAACAAAAAGCACATTTTCAACTACGGATACAGGAATATCATTTAAAGTTGATATTCACGAAAGGGTTAAAATGGACAAAACAGATATTAAATCCTTAGATTTGGAGGAGTTAAAGAGCTTTATAACAAAAGCTGGTGAGAAACCTTTCAGAGCTTCGCAAATTTACGAATGGCTGCATGTAAAACTGGCCTGGGATTTTGAAGAGATGTCAAATGTTTCAAAAACTTTAAGGACATACCTGACAGAGAATGCAGATCTTAAGAAGCTGACCCTTGTCAGGACCCTTACTTCTAAAACTGGTGAAACCTCCAAATTCCTATTTCAGTTAGAGGATGGCAACCTTTTAGAATGTGTACTTATGAAATATCATCACGGAAACAGTGTATGCATTTCCTCCCAGGTAGGCTGTAAGATGGGCTGCAGATTCTGTGCCTCGACATTAAATGGCTTTGCGAGAAATCTCACAGCTTCTGAAATGTTGAATCAGATATATATGGTACAGAGGATAACCGGTGAAAGAGTTTCTAACGTGGTGGTTATGGGAACGGGAGAACCCCTTGATAATTACGACAATCTGGTTTCCTTCATTAAGAAATTAACGGATGATAAGGGGCTTCATATCAGTCAGAGAAACATAACAGTATCAACCTGCGGACTGGCAGATAGGATCAGGCAGTTGGCGGATGAGGAGCTGCAAATAACGCTGGCGCTCTCTCTCCATGCTTCAAATGATGCAACAAGAAAAGAGCTGATGCCCATAGCAAACCGATATTCTATCGCTGAGGTGTTGGCAGCCTGTGATTATTATTTCGAAAAGACCGGCAGACGAATGACCTTCGAATACAGTCTGATAGCCGGAGAGAATGATAAAGAGGAGCAGGCAAAGGAACTGGCAAAGCTGTTAAAGGGTAAAAATGCACACGTGAATCTTATACCGGTTAACCCGATTAAAGAGCGTAATTACAAGCAATCACAGGTCGAAAGTATCCACAAATTCAAATTAATACTTGAAAAATACGGAATAAATGTTACTATTAGAAGAGAAATGGGAACAGATATAGACGCTGCCTGTGGACAATTAAGAAAAAGTTACATGGAAGAAACTTCCGGTTAAAACCGAAAGGAAGTTAAGGAGGTGCAGACATGAAATCATTTTCGATAACAGATACAGGAATAGCCAGGCTTGTCAATCAGGACTATGTTTATGCCAATGAGGATGGAATTGGCGAACTACCGAATTTATTTATTGTTGCCGATGGCATGGGAGGACACAATGCCGGCGATTATGCCTCCAGATTCTGTGTAGAGACTTTTATTGAAATCATCGAAAAAACAGAGGTCAGTCAACCGGTGGGAGCCATGTCCCAGGGTATCCTGTTAACAAATGAGAGACTGTTAAAGGAAGCTGATTCGAAACCAGAATTACAAGGTATGGGAACTACCTTTGTAGTAGCAACTGTTATAAATAACAACCTTTATGTAGCAAATGTTGGTGACAGCCGCTTATATTTAATCAGAAATAAGAACATAAGGCAGATTACAGAGGATCATTCCCTCGTTGAGGAAATGGTAAGAAACGGTGAAATAGAACGGGATAAGGCGCGTTTTCATCCCAATAAGAATATTATCACAAGGGCAATAGGAGCCGGTGAATCGGTAATACCGGATTACTTCGAAGTGGAGTTATGTCCTGAGGATGTGGTGCTAATGTGCTCTGATGGCCTTTCCAATATGATGGATGATTTGGATATTCTGTCAGTTGTGAATTGTTATAATGAGGATTTAAAAAGTGCCTGTTTGGAACTTATAAACAAAGCCAATGAAAACGGCGGAAAAGACAATATTTCCGTGGTTATGCTAAAATTGTAAGAAGAGGTGAGAACATGTTAAAACCGGGTATGTATATCAGCGACCGCTACGAAATAATAGACAAAGTAGGTTCCGGTGGTATGGCAGATGTTTATAAAGCCAAGTGCCATCGGTTAAACCGTTATGTAGCTATTAAAGTTCTTAAGCCGGAATTCAGTGATGACACGAATTTTGTTAAGAAATTCAGAGGAGAAGCTCAATCTGCAGCAGGTTTGTCACACCCAAATATCGTAAGCGTATATGATGTAGGAGAAGATAATGGTCTATATTATATTGTAATGGAATTGGTTGAGGGTATCACTTTAAAGCACTTTATCGAAAGAAAAGGTAAGCTGGAAGTGAAAGAAGCTGTGGGCATTGCCATACAGATAGCAATGGGTATGGAAGCGGCTCATATAAATCATATTATTCATAGAGATATCAAACCCCAGAACATCATTATTTCTAAGGAAGGTAAAGTTAAGGTTACTGATTTCGGTATTGCAAAAGCCACCAATTCCAATACGATTACCTCAAATGCAATGGGGTCTGTACACTATCTTTCACCGGAGCAGGCAAGAGGTGGTTACAGTGATGAGAAAAGTGATATTTATTCACTTGGTATAACCATGTATGAGATGTTGTCCGGAGAAGTGCCCTTTGTGGGAGACAATACAGTTTCTGTAGCTCTTTTGCATATACAGGGGGAAGCTATTCCCTTAAGGGAAATTGACCCGTCCATACCACCAAGTATAGAAAAGATAATTCAGAAATGTATGCAGAAGAAGCCCGAGAGAAGGTACCTCTCAGCTTCTGAACTGATAACGGATTTAAAGCGTTCCATTTCGAATCCAAATGGAGATTTTGTCGTGATTCCAGCAGCAGGTGTTTCTGATTCTCCCACGATAACAATATCAGAGGATGAAGTTAGCCACATCAAAACGGCGTCTACCCAACCTGGCAGAAATACAGGAAACCTGGAAGGAAAAATGAACAATACCAATCCTGACCTAAAGCATACTTCGACTAATTTGAATTTAAAATCCAAGGAGGACGACGAGGAGGATATTGATCAGGTTGATCCAAGAGTGGAGAAGATTATATTTATCGGATCAATTGTAGCCGGTGTAATACTGGTCATTTTGATTATTTTCTTTGTCATTAATATATTTCATCTTTTCCCGGGGAATAAAGACAACAATCTTCCGTCGGACGAAATAACAGCTACTGTTACACCTTCTGCTGAACCCACAGATGAAGCAGCTACAACTGTTATCATGCCTTCCGTTGTAGGCTATTCCTTTGAGGATGCTGAAAAGAGACTGAAAGCAAAGTCAGAGGATTTGCGGATTAAGGCAGAAGAAAAGACCTCTGATAAATATGAGAAGGGGATAGTAATTGAACAGTACCCGGCTTCAGAAGCTGAAATAGACAGCGACGGTGAAGTAAAGTTGGTTGTAAGTTTGGGACCGGAGACCTTCCCACTTCCTGATGTATATAATCTAGGTGATAGTCAAGCTTCTACGACATTAACTGACAGCGGCCTTGTAATAAAACATGAATATGCTTTTGATGATAATATTGTTGAGGGTAATGTTATCTCAACAGAACCTATTAAAGGAACTTCCGTTAAAAAGGGAGATACCATCATATTAATTATGAGTAAAGGACCTGAAAAGACTACTGTTTTGGTTCCTGATGTACTGAATTCAAGTAAAGCAGATGCCATTGCCAAGTTAAAGGATAATAACCTGGTAGAAGGTAGTATAACCGAGGATTACTCTGACACTTATGCGAAAGGAAAGGTAATGGGACAGAGCAAGAGCGGTGGTTCTGAAGTGACCAGAGGTACAGCCATTGATCTTGTAATCAGTTTAGGCCCTGATGCAAGACCGACCTCCTATACAGGTTCTGTAACCATAGATGAAAATCCTTTTGACTACCCGGGAGACAGCGGCATTGTACTGTTCCAGCTGTTCCAGAATGGAAAAAGCACTGATCTGGAGAAGAGAACAATGAACTACGACAGTTTTCCTGTTACGCTGCCTATAACCAGCAGCAGTGGTTCTGATGCAACGGTATCTATGATGATAGGCAGAGATGCGGAAGAAGGCGACTCTGGAGCGGTATTAGAAAGCGGAAGATGGGTTGTTTATGAGGAATACGGAACCGCCTGGGACGTAGAATTTACGGCGGAGCGATAAGATGAAGGGAAAGATATTAAAAGGTATTGGCGGCTTTTATTATGTATTTACAGAGAAGGAACAACTTTATGAATGCAAGGCAAAAGGGATCTTTCGAAATCAGAATATTAAGCCGCTGGTAGGCGATGACGTGGAGATGGACATTCTGGATGAGGAGATGAAAAAAGGTAATATCATTCATATCCTTGAGCGGACAAATGAACTTATCCGGCCTGCTGTAGCAAATGTGGACCAGGCAATGATTATTTTTGCCGCTGCCAAACCTGCTCCGAATCTTAATCTGCTGGATCGCTTTTTGATACTAATGCTGCAGCAGAAGGTTGAAACCATTATTTGCTTTAACAAAACGGACGTAGTTACAGAAAAAGAAATTTCTTTGTTAGAGGAAACTTATCGTAATTGTGGCTATAAGACATTGTTTACCAGTACCTTTACAGAGGAGGGGATAAACTCTGCAAAGGAGCTGCTGGCTCATAGGACTACGGTGCTTGCAGGGCCTTCTGGCGTTGGTAAATCTTCCATCATAAATCTGCTCTCTCCGGAAGCTAATACAAAAACCGGTGAAATCAGTGAAAAGATACAAAGAGGAAAACATACAACGAGACACTCAGAACTTATAGCTGTTGGGGATGAGACTTTTGTTATGGATACACCGGGATTTAGTTCCCTGTATCTTGAAGGTCTGGAGAAAGATGAGTTAAAAGATTTTTTTCCGGAATTTAAGCAATACGATTCACAATGCAGATTCTTAGGCTGCATGCATCTGAATGAACCGGACTGCAATGTAAAAGAAGCCTTAAAGAATGGGAGAATCAGTAAAATACGATATAAAAATTATAAAGATTTGTTTGAAGAATTAAATAACAAAAAAAAGAAATTTTAGGGTGCAGGATAGCACCCTAAATGCCGCTAAACAGTGGTGGAATACAAGGACAGGACAGGAATTCAATCGGAGTATTGGATATTCAGAAAAGAGGTTATTATGTATAAATTGGCACCTTCAATTTTGGCTGCGGACTTTTTTAGACTTGGTGAATATATTAAAGAAGCGGAAGCGGCCGGAGTGGAATACCTCCACATTGATGTAATGGATGGTGAATTTGTCCCCAGTATATCATTTGGAACTCCGATCATAAAATCCATAAGAAAGGAATCCAGGCTTGTTTTTGATGTTCATCTTATGGTAGAGGAGCCGATACGTTATCTGGAGGATTTTAAGGAAGCGGGTGCTGATATTATAACTGTTCATGCAGAGGCCTGCAAGCATCTTCACAGAACAGTTTCTAAGATCAAAGAACTGGGGTTGAAGGCTGGTGTTTCTCTGAATCCGGCAACACCTCTCTCTGCCCTTGATTACATTCTGGATGAAGTTGATATGATCCTCATCATGAGTGTAAATCCGGGGTATGGCGGACAGGCTTTTCTGCCTCTTTCCATGAACAAAATCAGGAGTTTGAAAAAAATCCTTGATGAAAAACAGTTAAAAGTGGATATTGAGGTTGATGGCGGAATCAGTGCCTCCAATGTTGAAGAAGTTATAAAAGCAGGTGCTAATGTTATTGTTGCTGGAACTGCGGTATTCGGAGGCAATATTACCGAAAATGTAAAGGCTTTTCAGGAAGTATTTCGTAAGCATGAGGTTGGTTGATAATTATACCGTTTTGTTTAAGCAGGTTTTTCATGAACAACGGATGAAGGAAGTTCAATTAATAGTAAGGATGAAATTGTGATGAGTGATGGAATACTTATAATCACCGGTGGTGAGATAACCTTCCCCTTTGTGAGGGATTATCTTGCCGGAAGAAGTTTTGATAAAGTGATAGCAGTGGATAGAGGACTTATGGCAGCGAAACAGCTGAATCTTGCTGTGGATTATGCAGTAGGAGATTTTGACTCAGTATCGGAGGAAGTCATAACTTATTATAAGCAGAAAAGCGGTGTTCAGATTGTAGAATACAATCCCATGAAAGATGCTACTGATACGGAACTTGCCCTTGATCTGGCTGTATCCTTAGAACCGGAGCAAATTCTTATCCTTGGTGCTACGGGAACCAGAGCGGATCACATGCTTGCTAACATAGGGCTGTTGTATATGCCTTTGACAAAGAAAATTAGAACAACTCTGATTGATAAAAATAATAAAATTTATATGATAAATCATGATGCGGTTTTATACCGTAACAAGCTTCATGGTCCCAATGTATCCTTGCTTCCCTTTACAGAGACAGTAGATAAGATTACTCTAAAGGGTTTTAAATATCCCCTTGATGAGTATACCTTAAAGTTAGGCAGCAGTATTGGAATCAGTAATGAAGTAACGGAAGAAAGAGCAGAAATCATATTAGGGTCAGGCATCCTTCTTGTGATTGAAGCAAAAGACTGAAAGGAAGAAATATATGAAACTAGGTATAGTAGGTTTACCCAATGTAGGTAAAAGCACACTTTTTAATTCTCTCACAAAAGCAGGAGCGGAATCCGCGAATTATCCTTTTTGCACCATAGATCCTAACGTAGGAATTGTTGCAGTACCGGATGAAAGGTTGAAAGTATTAGGTGATCTTTATCATACTGAAAAAATAGTTCCTGCTGCAATTGAATTTGTAGATATTGCAGGTCTTGTCAAGGGAGCCTCTAAAGGTGAAGGCCTCGGAAATCAGTTTCTCTCTAATATCAGAGAAGTAGATGCTATTGTCCATGTGGTACGTTGCTTTGAAGACAGCAATATTATCCATGTTGATGGCAGCGTTGAACCATTAAGAGATATAGAGACTATTAATCTGGAATTAATTTTCTCTGATTTGGAGATAATTGAAAGAAGAATAGCAAGAACTTCAAAGGGTGCCAAAAATGATAAGACACTTGCAAAAGAATTGGAACTTTTGGAAAGACTAAAAAGTCATCTGGAAGAAGGAAATCTTGCCAAGAGCTTTGAGGTTTCAGATGAGGAAGAAGCTGTTCTTGTAACCTCATTTAACCTGCTTACCTATAAGCCTGTAATCTATGCGGCGAATGTAAAGGAAGAAGACCTTTCCGACGATGGAGTGACGAATAGCCAGGTAGCCCAAGTCAGAGAATTTGCAGCAAAGGAAGGCTCGGAAGTATTTGTTATCTGTGCGCAGATAGAACAGGAAATTGCCGAGCTTGATGAGGAAGAAAAGAAAATGTTCTTAGAAGATCTGGGACTGAAAGAATCCGGTCTTGAGAAATTGATTGCTGCCAGTTATAGCATTCTTGGACTGATCAGCTATTTGACGGCAGGACCGAAGGAAACCAAAGCCTGGACGATTCAAAAAGGAACCAAAGCTCCTCAGGCGGCTGGCAAGATACACTCGGATTTTGAACGAGGTTTTATACGAGCAGAAATCGTCAGCTATTCAAACCTTACGGAATGCGGTAACTTTAATCTTGCAAAAGAAAAAGGTCTGGTCCGTTCAGAGGGTAAAGAATATGTAGTTCAGGATGGAGATGTTGTTCTATTCCGGTTTAATGTTTAAGAAAGCGGTGATGTATGATGCTATTAAATGCTGGTACGAATATTAATTTTCCGAATCTGGGAATCAAACTTAAGGATGTAGGCTCTTCTATTAATTTTTTTGGCTTTTCCATAGCATATTACGGTATTGCCATCGCCATCGGCATGGTGGTTGGTTATCTTGTGGCAGAGTGGCAGGCGAAAAGAACCGGACAAAATAAAGATTTATATCTGGATTTTGCCTTGTATGCAATTATACTGTCTGTAATAGGCGCAAGAGTCTATTATGTAATATTCAACTGGAATGAGTACAAAGATTCTCCTCTTCAGATATTTAATATACGAAATGGCGGTCTTGCAATCTATGGTGGTATCATAACGGCTGTTATTACTGCATTTGTCTATACAAAAATCAAGAAAATATCCTTTGGGCTTCTGGCTGATACAGCTGTTCTGGGACTTATAGCAGGACAGATTATAGGCAGATGGGGAAACTTTTTTAACAGGGAGGCTTTTGGCGAGTATTCGGATGGATTATTTGCTATGCAGCTTAACATAAAAGATGTCAGCAGTGACTACACTATGCCTGTTGCACAACTGGCGCAGAAATTTGCCGGTAAGGAACAGGCGTACCAAAAGATATTGGAAATCAGAAACAATGCTGTTAGTATTGAAGGAATTCCTTACATTCAGGTTCAGCCTACCTTTTTGTACGAATCTGTATGGAATTTGATTCTGCTGGTATTACTTATCCTTTACTCAAAACATAAGAAGTTTGATGGGGAAGTATTCCTGCTCTATTTGTTTGGCTACGGACTGGGTCGGTTATGGATAGAAGGTTATCGTACAGATCAGTTATTTCTTTTTAACACACCTCTGGCTGTATCGCAGTTGTTGTCCGGAATCCTGGTTATAGCTGCTGCAATTGTTATTGTGGCAATGAGACGTCGAAAAACAAAGAAAACTGTATAAAAATGCAAAATATGATTTGAGAAGAGATATAAGAGAATAGGACAATTTTCCTATTCTCTTTTTTTACCCTTTTTAAGAGCAAATCATGATACCTGCAATACTGGTTACACTAGATATTGTAGGTGAAAAATAACATTACACAAATTTTCCAAAAAAAGTAAAATATGGAAGGTAAAAATATTCAGAAATGCTTGCCATATGAAGTAAAGTGGTATAAAATAGCCTTATAAGTGGTGCAAAGTGGTGGAAAGTGGTACTAAGTGGTGGACAGGTGGTGAGATTCATGTTCATGGGAGAGTATAACCATACGATCGATACAAAAGGACGAATTATAATGCCCTCCAAATTCAGAGATGAATTAGGAGATAATTTTGTAGTTACCCAGGGATTAGATGGGTGTCTTTTTGTATATCCTAATGAAGAATGGATGAATTTCGTCAACCAGCTGAAGAATCTTCCGGGTACTAAAGATGCCAGACAATTACAGCGATATTTTATGGCTGGAGCAGCTGATTGCGAAGTGGACAAGCAGGGAAGAGTTTTGATACCTGCTAAATTAAGAGAAACAGCGGCTCTTGAAAAAGATATTGTATTTGTTGGTGTGCTAAGTAAGATTGAAATCTGGTCCAAAGAAAGATGGGATAGTAACAACAATTATGAAAATATGGATCAGGTAGCTGAGCATATGGCAGATTTCGGGCTAAGTTTTTAATATGGGAGATTTTAAAATGGATATGGAAAAAAAAGAAATTGAATTTAAGCATATATCAGTACTGCTGCAAGAGACCATTGACATGTTAAATATCCGTGGAAACGGAATATATGTAGATGGAACTTTAGGCGGGGGTGGCCACTCCTATGAAATATGCAAAAGGCTTGAGAGCGGAGGCAGACTGATTGGTATTGACCAGGATGAAGCTGCGATACAAGCTGCCAGTTTGCGCCTTGAGAATTTTAAAGACAAGGTTACTATAATAAGAAGTAATTACGTCAACATGAAGAAGGTATTGGAGGAACAGGGGATTCATAAGGTAGACGGAATTATGCTGGATTTAGGTGTGTCCTCGCATCAGCTGGATACTACCGCCAGAGGTTTCTCCTATAAGGAAGATGCACCTTTGGACATGCGTATGGATACCAGAATGGATATCTCAGCAAAAGATATTGTTAACGGCTACAGTGAATTCGATTTATATCGTATTATCAGAGACTACGGTGAGGATAAGTTTGCAAAAAATATTGCAAAACATATTGTTCGAATAAGAGAAGAGCAGCCCATTGAAACAACTGGTCAGCTGACAGAAGCCATCAAAGCTGCAATTCCTGCCAAACTCCGTATGAACGGGCATCCCGGCAAAAAGACCTTTCAGGCAATCAGGATTGAGCTGAATAAAGAGCTGGAAGTATTAAGCAGTACTCTTGAGGATATGATAAATCTGCTAAATGATAATGGAAGGCTTTGTATCATTACTTTTCACTCTCTTGAGGATAGAATCGTCAAATCATTTTTTAGGAACAAAGAAAACCCATGTACCTGCCCGCCCAGCTTTCCGGTATGTGTATGCGGTAATAAAAGCCTTGGAAAGGTAATAACACGAAAAGCATTATTACCATCAGAAGAAGAAATAGTAAATAACAAAAGATCAAAAAGCGCTAAACTCAGAGTGTTTGAGCGCCACATATAAAAGACAGAAGCGAAAGACATAAAAGGGGGAGAATATAATGGAGGAGAATAAGCGTAAGTATACCCGGCAAGACAGTTACTATGACGGCAATGCAGTCAGAAAACTGCAATACGCCACAGAGCCGGATGACGACAGAGAAGAAATAAGAAATGTTCCTAAGGTAAAGCCAAAGCCGGCTGTTAGAAGAAGAGCTAAGGGCAGACCGGTTATGAATTTGTTTTCTGTATTTTTTCTTACAGCTGCCATCGGAATAACAGTTTATACTTGTATAGGTTACCTGAATGTGCAAACACAAATAACGCAAAAGCAGAATGAAATTGCGTTACTTGAACGCGATCTGGCGAAATTAAAGAATGATAACGATGCTAATCTGGCTAAAATCGATACTTCCATTAATTTGAAGTATATATATGAATATGCTACCGGTAAATTGGGGATGGTCTATCCCGATGACAGCCAGGTAATACTGTATGAGAGCAATGTCAGTGACTATGTAAAACAATACAAAGACATACCGAAGGCAGAAGACGATTCCTTATTTGGCAAACTGAAGAAGTAAATTGAGACACAGTGTGACAGTATACATATTTCACACTTCTTATCGGAAGTATTATATACTTACGTGGTACAACAGGAGTAGATTATGGCTAATCAAGGAATGAAACAAAGAAGAACAAAAAAGATTAAGAAGTTTACAAATCGTATGAGCAGCAGATTACTTTTCGTATTTTCTGTGATACTGATATTTATGACGGTACTTATAGGACGAATCGTGTGGTTAAATCATACGGATGGGGTTCGGTACGAAAAAAAAGTCCTTTCACAGCAGACTTACACAAGTACTACGATACCTTACCAAAGAGGAAGCATACTTGACCGAAATGGTACGGTATTAGCTTATAGTGAAAAGGTATACAATGTTATCTTAGATGTTTATTACGCCTTATCTGAGAAAGAATATGCGGAGCCGACAAAAAAAGCACTTATTAATTCTTTTGAAGGTGTAACGGAAGAAAAAATCAATAAGCTTTATGAAGAGAAGAAAACCAGCAGGTACAGCATTATATTAAAGAGCATATCCTACGAGGATATGGAGAAATTCAAAGAGCTTGCAAAAGCAGATAAAAATATTCAGGGCGTATGGTTTGAAGAGGATTATAAACGCAGATACCCTTATGAAACTTTAGCATCGAGTGTCCTGGGCTTCACGACAAATGATAATAATGGAAACTGGGGTATTGAGCAATTTTATAATGATACTTTAAATGGCACAAACGGTATTGAATTCGGGTATATGGATTCAGAATTGAAATTGGAAAAAAATGTGAAGTCCTCCATTAACGGAAATACAGTAGTATCAACCATAGATGCAAATGTACAGAGAATTATACAAGATCATATAAAAGCATACATAAAAGAGTATGACCCGGATAATATGGGTGTCATTGTTATGAATCCGAACAATGGTGAGATTTTAGCAATGGCTTCTAATCAAGAATATGATTTAAACAAACCGACAGATCTTACACCTTTCTTTACAAAAGATGAAATAAAAGGTATGACAGAAGAAGAAAAAATGAATTTCTTGAATAATCTGTGGAGAAATTATACCATTAGTAATTCCATAGAGCCTGGTTCAACTTTTAAACCTTTTACTATAGCTGCTGCATTGGAAGAAAATCTGATAAAACCCAGCGATACTTTTTATTGTGATGGCGGCGAGGTTATATTGGGGACTCCTGTTGGGTGTTCTAAGAGAACAGGGCATGGTGAGATTACATTAACACAGGCACTGATGGTTTCCTGTAATGATGCATTAATGCAGATCGTAGAAAAAGAAGGCGCAAAATTATTTACAAGCTATCAGAAATATTTTGGATTTGGTGGAAAAACAGGAATTGATCTTCCGGGTGAAGAATCAGGAATTCTTTTTGCAAACGATAAATTATCCAAGCTAGACCTTGCAATCAGCAGCTTCGGACAGACTTTTAATGTAACTATGATACAGATGGCAGCAGGTTACTCCTCTTTGGTGAATGGCGGATATTACTACGAACCCCATATTGTAAAAGAAGTATTGAACTCTGGTGGAAGTGTAGTATCCACCAATGACAAGAAGCTTGTAAAGTTATCTGTTTCCAGTACTACCTCTGACTTCTTAAAAGAAGCCTTATTAAAGACAGTGGCTGAAGGAACGGCTCATGGAGCGCAGGTAACTGGTTATGAAATCGGAGGTAAAACTGGAACGGCACAGACGTATCCCAGAGCTGCCGAAGAAAAGCTTTTGTCATTTATCGGAAGTGTTCCTGCAAAGGACCCACAGTTAGTTGTTTATGTGGTCATACATAATCCTAAAAAAGTAGAAAAGAAAAAGCAGAGCAGTGCATTGGCAACAGAAGAAGCCGGTGCGATAATGGCAGAGATTCTACCCTTGTTGGAGATTTATCCAGCTGCTGATAGTGATGGAGCAGTAACGAACACTGGAAAAGGTACTGATAACGCAAACAAGGAAAGCACAGGGAATAAAGAAAACGCTGGGAATACCGAAAATTCTGAGAACAGCTCTAATCAGGAAAACGGACAGGCAACCAATACTCAGGATAATGAAACACAGAGCAGTAACCAGGATACAGAACAACAGACTGAAGATGGATTTCCTGTTGAAGGCAGTATCGATCCTCTTCCAGATGCAATAGGTGATAACGCAGGAGATAATGCAACTGCTGATGATACGGAATCACAAGATAATAATTCAGAGTACAATTCTTCTGGAGGCAATGATTAAGGAAATAAACTGAACTGTAGAATATCTTCATTATTATATACATAGACAACTTTCATCACATTGCTATTATTATACATAACCTATAAAGGTTTGTCATAAAATGAAACAATCAGATAAATGGGGCATCCTTTATGGCAAGAAATAAAACCTTTAACCGCAGGAATGTTTTTATCGTAGTTGCGGTGATTGTAATTGCTGCTACTCTCCTTACAGTCAGGCTGGCATATTTAATGATTGCCAAATCAGCGGATTATGCTGAAAGAGCTCAGAAGCTTCATGAGAGGGAAAGAGCTATCAAAGCAGAAAGAGGAATAATTTATGACAGGAACGGAATTATTTTAGCAGATAATAAGCCTGTCAGTACCATATCCGTAATACATAGCCAGATTAAAGAACCTGAAAAGGTAATCAAGTTCCTCTCTGAAACCTTAGGCCTTAGCGAAGCTTATGTTCGTAAGAGAGTGGAGAAGAATTCTTCTATTGAAAGAATAAAATCCAATGTAGATAAAACATTAGCCGATAAAATCAGAGAATTTGATTTGGATGGCGTTATGGTTGACGAAGATTACAAAAGATATTACCCTTATGGTGATTTAGCCTCCAAAGTAATAGGTTTTACAGGCGGAGATAATCAGGGTATTATTGGGCTGGAAGTTGAGTATGACGATTATTTGAAAGGTATTGATGGTACCATATTAACTCTTACTACAGCATACGGAGTTGAGATTGATAATGCAGCGGAGGACAGAATTGAACCTGTTGCTGGAAAAGATCTGTATACCAGTATTGATGTGAATATACAAAAGTACGCTGAACAGGCCGCCATGAAAGTATTGGAAGCCAAAAATGCAAACAATGTAAAGATGATTCTGATGAATCCGCAAAATGGTGAAATCTATGCATGCGTTAATGTACCGGAGTTTGATCTTAATGATCCGTACACTTTAACAGAATCTGCATTAAATGGCCTGGATGTTTCAACTTTAACAGATAAACAGAAAAATGACCTACTTAATAACATGTGGAGAAATGCAAGTATCAGTGACACCTATGAACCCGGTTCAACTTTTAAGGTTGTTACTGCAACAGCCGCTTTGGAAGAGAAGGTTGTAAAACTTACAGATAGATTTCACTGCCCGGGTTTTAAAATAGTGGAAGACCGCAGAATCCGCTGCCACAAGGCCGGCGGACATGGCAGTGAAGATTTTATAGATGGTATTAAGAACTCCTGTAACCCTGTCTTTATGGAAATTGGGGCAAGGGTGGGAGTAACTAATATGTATAAGTACTTTGACAGATTAGGACTATTTCGTAAAACAGGTGTGGACCTTCCCGGTGAAGCTAAGTCTATTATGCATAAACCGGATAACGTAGGTGCGGTTGAACTGGCTACCATTTCCTTTGGACAGTCATTTCAGATAACTCCCCTGCAGCTATTAGTAGCTGCCAGCGCTATCGTGAATGGAGGGAAAATCGTAACTCCTCATTTTGGCGTTGAAGTAAAAGGGAAAGATGGTACCATAGTAAAGACTCTGAACTATGAGGAGCAGGAAAATGCCGTCTCGAAAGAAACCTCGGATTTAATGAAACAGCTTCTTGAAACAGTTGTATCTGATGGTACTGGAAACCGTGCTTACCTGGCAGGTTATCATATTGGCGGAAAAACTGCAACTTCTGAGAAATTACCAAGAAGCAGCAACAAATACATATCCTCATTTCTTGGCTTTGCTCCTGCCGATAATCCGCAGATCATTGGCATTGTTTTGATAGATGAACCGGAAGGCATATATTACGGTGGAACGATTGCAGCTCCTGTTATTGCTGAAGTATATGAAAATGCACTTCCTTACCTTGGTATCGAACCCGTATACACTGAGGAGGAAATCAAGGAAAATAATATCGGAACAATGATAATGCCTGATTTAGCAGGATTATCAAAAGCAGAGGTGAAGAAGCTCTTAAAAGACTATACTTTTAAGGAAGTATATTATGATGGTGAGGGCGAAAAGGTAAAAAGCCAATTTCCATTAAAAGGTGAAGAGATTAATAACAACAGTAACTTGATTCTGTATATGGAATAGCTTATAATAATCCGTGGTCGTACAAAGGAAAAATTGCAGAAGTTGAATGAAAACTGCTTCGAAAGAGTTTTTATTCAATTTATGTATAGGAATAGGAGTAATAGGCCATTGTACGGAGGAAACAAGAAATGGATTCTAGGCAATTAATGCCCGTTGTAATAGCTTTTGTTATTAGCTTAACTTTATGCCCAATCATTATTCCATTTCTAAAAAGGCTTAAATGGGGGCAATATGTTAGAAACAACGGTCCCAAAAGCCATCTGCGCAAAACAGGTACACCCACAATGGGCGGTATTGTTATCTTGCTTGGGATTGTTTTAACATCAATCCTATACCTGAAGGATAATAGAGATATTATACCGGTTCTGTTTGCTACAGTGGGCTTTGGCTTAATCGGATTTCTGGATGATTATCTGAAGATTGTTATGAAAAGATCAATGGGACTTAAGGTCTGGCAGAAACTGTTAGGACAGATACTGGTAACAATAATTTTTGTGATTTATTTCACAAAACATACGGAGGTGGGAACTTCTGTATTAATGCCCTTTTCAGGAGGATTCGACGAAGGTTACTATCTTGAAATCGGTATATGGTTTATTCCAATGATGATCTTTATTATGCTTGGAACTGTTAATGGGGCTAATTTTACTGACGGACTGGATGGTCTGGCTGCCAGTGTTACTTTGCAGATAACTACTTTTTTCTCTGTTGCGGCGATTGTGGTGGGCAGCAGCATATCACCGATAACCAATGCAGCAGCAGGCAGTCTGTTAGGGTTCCTGGTATTTAACATATATCCGGCAAGGGTATTTATGGGGGATACCGGTTCATTAGCATTAGGTGGTTTTGTAGCTGCTTCAGCTTTTATGCTGAAGATGCCGTTATTTCTGATAATTGTAGGTTTAATATATCTCATTGAGGTGATTTCGGTAATATTACAAATAGCATACTTTAGGATAACAGGGGGAAAGCGAATATTTCGTATGGCCCCTATTCACCATCATTTTGAATTATGCGGTTGGTCAGAAATGAAAGTAGTATCAGTATTTTCCATAGTAACTGCCCTTTGTTGTATTATTGCATTACTTGGAATCTGATACAGCCAAAGAAAAAATAAGGTGATAACCGGATTACTACAGCAAGAAAGAAGGATTATATCAAGATGAAACTGGATAATAAAACTGTATTGGTATTTGGTACCGGATTAAGTGGTATTTCAGCCGTTCATTTCCTGGAGGATATAACAGATAAGATAATCGTATATGATACCAATGCCAGTCTGGATATAGAGGCAATCAGAGAAAAGCTTACGGATTCCTTTACGGGAGAAATAGTATTGGGCGAACTGAAGGAGGAATGTCTGGAGACTGTCAATTTAGCTGTTTTAAGCCCTGGAGTTCCAACAGATTTGCCCGTTGTAAACAGAATCAGGGAGAAAAATATACCGATTTGGGGCGAAGTAGAACTGGCTTACTATAAAGCCAGAGGTAAAATCGCTGCCATAACCGGAACAAATGGTAAAACTACTACTACCTCTTTGGTAGGTGATATTATGAGAGCGTATTTTGAAGAGGTATTTGTTGTCGGTAATATCGGCATACCATATACAGATATAGCCTGTAAGACTTCTGAGGCTTCTGTAACTGTAATTGAAATGAGCAGTTTTCAATTGGAGACGATTGTAGATTTCAGACCACAGGTAAGTGCAATCCTTAATATAACTCCGGATCATCTTAACCGTCATCATACCATGGAAAACTACATTGCTGCAAAGTTGAATATCGCGAAAAATCAAGGTGCAGATGATGTGTGCATACTAAATTATGAAGATGAAGTTTTGAGGGAAGCCGGCAAAGGAATCAAGACAAACGTATTGTATTTTAGCAGTCTTAGAAAGTTAGAGAAGGGAATATATCTGGAGGGTGACAATATAATATACAGTGATGGAAGTAACAGAGTGACTGTGGTTGATGTTACCCAGATGAATATATTCGGCAGACATAATTATGAAAATACTATGGCAGCCATAGGAATCGCACTTTCTCTGAAAGTTCCTGTAGAGGCTATCAATAAAGCAGTCAGAAACTTTATTGCTGTGGAGCACCGTATTGAATTTGTCACAACAAAAAACGGTGTAAAATATTACAACGATTCAAAAGGAACCAATCCGGATGCTTCCATAAAAGCCATTGAATCTATGCCTGCACCCACCTGCCTTATTGCCGGAGGATATGACAAGGGATCCGAATATGATGAGTGGATGGAAGCCTTTAAGGGTAAGATAAAAGCGCTGGTACTGATTGGCCAGACAAAAGATAAAATTGCAGAAACAGCCAGAAATCATGGTTTTCATGACATCTATATGACAGACAGTTTACAGGAAGCAGTGGAAATCTGTCACAGATTATCACAGGAAGGGGATTGTGTACTACTGTCTCCTGCCTGCGCAAGTTGGGATATGTTCCCTAATTATGAAGAAAGAGGCCGTCTCTTTAAGGAATACGTAAGAAATTTATAAGACAAGAATCAAAGTGAGGTCTGCATGACAAGGGAAGAAAGAGATAAAGGAAAATCCAGAAAACTTCATAGCTACTATGATTACAATCTGTTGTTTCTTACGATTTTTCTGGTGTGCTTTGGACTGGTTATGGTTTACAGCACCAGCTCCTATAATGCAGCCAGGAAATATTTAAATCCAGCGTACTATCTGGAAAAACAAGGTGCCTTTGCAATTCTTGGAATCGTTGTAATGCTGATTGTTTCAAAGATTGATTATCGAATATACAAAATAAAATTTCCGGTGATAAAGCTAAGGCCGGTTGTAGCATTGTACTTTTTATGTATCATTCTGCAAATTTGTGTTTTATTATTTGCCAAAGAGATAAACGGTTCAAAAAGGTGGCTTTCCTTAGGGCCCCTTGGAACCTTTCAGCCTTCTGAGCTTTCCAAAGTTGCCATAATCCTGTTTACAGCTTATATTGTCTGTCTTTCACCGAAACGGCTGGATAAGTTTACGGGCTTTTTGCGAATAGCGGCATATGTTGTGCCTCTCATAGGACTTGTATTGTCTCAGAATTTCAGTACTGCTCTTGTAATGGGCCTTATTATGGTGGCGATATGTTTTGTTGCCAGCAGGAAGAAACTTTACTTTATTGTTTCTGGCGGTTTAATGGCTGCCATTGGTGCCATATTCATCTTTTTTGTTAGTTATCGAAGTGAAAGAATTACAGTCTGGTTGAATGTTGAGACTCACGAGAAAGGGTACCAGATACTTCAGGGGCTCTATGCCATTGCCTCGGGCCGGATCTTCGGTAAAGGCCTGGGAGAGAGTATGCAAAAGCTTGGTTTTATTCCGGAATCTCATAACGATATGATATTTGCGGTTATTTGTGAAGAACTGGGACTCTTTGGAGCAATTGCAGTAATTCTGCTTTTTGTCCTGGTTATCTGGAGACTATTTATTATTGCGGTAAATGCACCGGATCTTTTTGGAGGGTTAATAGCCACCGGTGTATTAACACATATAGCAGCACAGGTCCTCATTAACATAGCGGTAGTTACCAATACAATTCCTTCTACCGGAATACCATTACCCTTTATATCATACGGAGGAACATCACTTCTTGTGTTGCTGACGGAAATGGGAATTGTGTTAAGTGTATCCAATCAGATTAAGTATGAAAAATAGGTATTTGCTTCCCCATTTGGCTGCAAGCACAAATATAATTAAATTACATATAGTAATACTATATTAGGTTTGAGGTGTACCATGGCATATATTGAAATTGTTGGTGGTAAACAGCTAAGTGGTGAAGTTAACATACAAGGTTCTAAAAATACCGTATTACCAATTTTAGCAGCTACATTATTAATAAACGGTGTTACAAAGCTGAATCATTGTCCGAGAATTCTGGATGTGGAGCATATGATAGAGATTCTCATTGATATCGGATGTACCGTTACCTGGGAAGGCTCCTCTATCATAGTTGATGCAAGAGGTTTATCAACAGATATCGTCCCAACGGATCTTGTCAAGAAGATGCGCTCTTCCATTATATTAATGGGAGCTCTTTTAGGAAGAACCCACAGCGCTGTCATATCTTATCCGGGTGGCTGTACCATTGGTGCAAGACCTATCAATTTTCATTTGGAGGCTTTTAAACAGATGAATGTTGTTCTGGAAGAAGAGGACGGGCTGATTAAATGCTTGACTTCTGGGATTAAGGGAGCGGATATATATTTTCCCTCACCCAGTGTGGGAGCAACAGAAAATGTTATTCTCGCGGCAGTTTTAGGCAGTGGAAAGACCAGAATCTTTAATGCGGCAAGAGAGCCGGAAATTCTTGAATTATGCAAATTCTTGATTTCAGCAGGTGCCAGGATATATGGTTCGGGTACCGGAAGAATTGAAATTGAGGGAGTTGCAGCCCTGCATCAGACGGAATATACAGCACCATCTGATCGAATTGTAGCAGGTACTTACCTGGCAGCAGCTGCCGGTGCGGGAGGAGATGTTGTATTAAGAGGGATAGGCTGCGGTAGTCTTTACGTAGTTATTCAGACCTTAAAACGGATGGGAAGCCGTATAAAATGCAAGGAGGATTCCATCTCTCTTCATTCCGATGGAACAGTAAGGGCAGTGCCAGAGATTATAACAGAACCATATCCGGGATTTCCTACGGATATGCAGTCACAGATCATGTCGGTGCTTATGAAAGCATCCGGAAACAGCAAAATAGTGGAAGAAATATTTGAAGGCAGATATCAGAATGTACCGGAACAAGCCAGATTTGGTGCGCAGATATGTTTACAGGACAGAGTGGCGCATATAACAGGTGTTCCTGCTTTAAAAGCTTCTGAAGTATCCGCAGGTGAGTTAAGGGGGGGAGCAGCACTTGTGATAGCCGGTTTAATGGCAGAGGGTAAAACAATTGTTAACAATCCATATCATATCCAGAGGGGATATGAGGATATATGCAGAGACTTAAGGGCTTTGGGGGCACAGATTGAATATAAAAATGAGTAACTGATGAGAACGTTTAAGGAGTGAATAATTGCCAGGAAGGATAAGGTGCTTTGAGAATGCGACAGGATAAAAACAGCAAAACGATAATAAGCCCTTCGGGGAAACTGTTGCTGTTTGGCCTTCTTGTTTTTCTTGCGGTAATCCTGCTTTATATGACCTGTAATCTGAGGTCGGTTACGATAATCGGCAGCACCCATTACAGTGATGATGAGTTAAAGCAGGAATTACTGACAAGTAAAAGCGATAGCAATACCATACTTTTTTACCTGAGACTGATGTATGGCAAAAAAGAATCAATTCCCTTTGTTGAAAAGATTACAGCAACGATGGTGGACAGGCATACCATTAAACTGCATGTCTATGAAAAATCAGTAATCGGCTGTATTCAGTATATGGGAAGTTATATGTATTTTGATAAAGATGGTATAGTCGTGGAAACTTCTCAGGAAAAACTTGAGGGAGTACCATTTATAACAGGGCTGAATTTTAACAGTTTTATACTGCACGATAAGATAGAGACAGAGAACCCGGAGCTTTTCCCGGTCATACTTAAGATCACTCAATTAATCCAGAAATTTGAACTGGATATCAATACGATTCAGTTTAACGAGGACTATGAGGTAACATTAAAAAACAAACAAAGTATAGTGCTTTTGGGAAAAAGAGATTCCTATGATGAACAGATTGCAAATCTGAAGGGACTATTACCGACGGTACCTCAGAAAAACGGTAAGATTCTTTCCATAGACCTGAAGAATTATATGGAAGGTCAGGAAAAAATTGTTGCGAAGCCTGTCAAATAAAACGTTAAAAAAAGGTTGATTATTTAGTGGATAAAAGATATGATATTTATTAGAATAACCAGTCTTATATTACTAGAAGCTCAATGTTGAATAAGAAAATGGAATCGTATATAATTAATATAATTTTAGGTGTATAGTGAAGGAGGAAGTACCTTGCTTGAAATAAGAACGAGTGAAACAGAATCTACTGCAAAAATACTAGTTGTCGGAGTAGGCGGAGCAGGAAATAATGCTGTAAATAGAATGGTTGAGCAGAATATCAAAGGTGTTGAATTTGTTTGTATCAATACGGACAAGCAGCATTTAAAGAATTGTAAGGCTCCTCAATGTGTACAAATTGGTGAGAAACTTACGAAAGGTCTTGGTGCAGGAGCTCAGCCGGAAATTGGAGCACAGGCGGCAGAAGAGAGCAAGGAAGAACTGCTAGAGATAATCAAAGGTTCCGATATGGTGTTTGTAACCTGCGGTATGGGCGGTGGAACCGGTACGGGAGCAGCACCAGTAGTTGCACAGTTAGCAAAGGATATGGGAATCCTTACAGTAGGCATCGTAACGAAACCCTTTAAATTTGAAGCAAAAGCGCGAATGAATAATGCTCTTGGCGGCATTGAGCGGTTAAAAGAACATGTGGACACATTGATAGTGATTCCTAATGATAAATTAATGGAAATTGTTGACAGACGAACTACCATACCTGATGCGCTTAAAAAGGCCGATGAGGTCCTTCAGCAAGGTGTTCAGGGTATCACGGATCTGATTAATGTACCTGGCCTTATTAATCTGGATTTCGCCGATGTTCAGACTGTCATGAAAGACAAAGGTGTTGCTCATATCGGTATTGGTATTGGCAAAGGAGATGATAAATGTATTAGTGCTGTTAATCAGGCTATTACCAGTCCTCTTCTTGAGACTACCATATCAGGAGCTTCCCATGTTATAATCAATATTTCCGGTGATATCAGTTTGATCGAAGTAAACGAGGCAGCAACTATGGTACAGGAGCTTGCTGGTGAAAATGCCAATATTATCTTTGGCGCCATGTATGATGATGCTACTACAGACTATGTTACCATTACTGTAATAGCTACAGGACTTGACGGAGAGGCAGGCAACAAAGGGGAAGCAAAAGGTCCCAGTTTCCTGAAACAACCAGTGGCCAGACCTGAGTATAAGTTTAATAATCAGCAGTCTCCATTTGAAAAAGCACAGTCTCAGGTGGCGGCTACACAATCTACACCCACTTCTCCTTATTCTGGAACCACTTCTCATTATCCAGGCAGAGAGGCCAATGAGGTGGGAAGTATTAAAATACCAGAGTTCTTACAGAAAAACAAAAACCATAAATAAATAACTTAAGGAAATAACAGCGTAAAATAGCCTGTATTCGAGAAATCGGATACAGGCTATTTTTAATGCAATTGAAAATTCAGGCGCATTGTCCTTCATTTCCCCAGAAGCTTTGTGGAATTAACATATATTTACAAAAGTATAAATATTGTAACAGGATTATATATTATGTCGTTGAAATGGAGGGGATATTGTAAGTGAGAGTAAATGAAAACAGGTTCAACTATTCCAGTATTTGACAAATTAAACGGGCTTTAACAGCTATAATAGGATTTATTATAAATGAAATGAGGGGGTGGCTTTGTATTTAGACGTTTATGTTGATGTTATTTTCATCATAAATTTCATCATGGATTTTATTCTGTTAACAGTAGTAAAAAAAATACTAAGGTATACAGGCTCATCCTTAAGGTGCTGCCTGGGAGCTGCAGCAGGAGCTTTGGGAGCTTGTGTGTTTGCGGTAATTCCGTATTTGAATCATTTCATTCAATTTTTAGCTGCTTACATTTTGTTAAGCTGCCTGTTGGTTAAGATATCCTATGGCAAAAGGAATCGAAAGGAATTTTTAAAAGCAGTAGGGCTCCTTTACATAACCACCTTTTTTCTGGGAGGATTATTGAACAGCCTGTATTATTATACTGGTTTTGGATATTATTTCAGAGAACTGATGCAGGGGAGATTGCTTTCAAAGCAGGGATATCAGAATTTTTATTTGGCAGTTTTGGCAGGGACTATCGGTTTGATTGTTTTTATCAGCCTTTTAAAACGGCTTCGGTATAAGGAAACAGATTATTATAAGACAGAACTTTGTTTTAATGAAAGAACTGTCAAAGCTGTAGGATTTATGGATACCGGAAATTGCTTAAAAGACCCGTATTTCGGGAAACCGGTAATTGTAGCGGAATATACGGTGATTGAACCCTTATTGACGGATTCTCAGAATAATATGCTGTGTAATCTGTTCGACGATTTTAGTAATGGTACTTCTTTACCCGGTAAGAACCAGGAGGAAGTACAACCGGACGAATATCTACCTCTTCGGATGATTCCTTTTCAATCAGTTGGTAAAAAAGGAATATTACCGGCAATTGTACTTGATAAAGTCATCCTCTGGGAAGGGAAAGAAGAGACGGTCAGGGAAAAAGTTCTAACTGCCATTAGCAGGGAGGATGTATCCGTACGTAAGGATTATCAGATCATTTTACATAGGGAGGTTATGTGATGGAAAGGGAGGAAAGAGATTAATGCTGTTAAAAATAACAATCCCGAATAAGTTTACATTTCGGTTGATACCTGATTTCAGAAGTATTCTGTTTAACGGTCGCGGTGAGATACATTATATCGGTGGGGCTGAGGTTCTTCCTGCACCCCTTGATGCGGTCAGGGAAGCAGAAGAAATTGCACGGCTTGGTACGGAAGATGATACCCAGGCTAAATCCATACTGGTAGAGCATAATCTCCGATTGGTTGTGTACATAGCTAAAAAATTTGACAATACAGGAGTAGGTGTTGAAGATTTGATTTCTATTGGGACGATAGGGCTTATCAAAGCAATTAATACCTATAATCCGGATAAGAATATTAAGCTTGCTACCTATGCCTCCAGGTGTATTGAAAATGAAATTCTCATGTATCTGAGAAGAAATAATAAGACGAAACTGGAGGTGTCCATTGACGAACCCCTTAATGTGGATTGGGATGGTAACGAACTTCTGTTATCCGATATACTTGGTACGGAAGAGGATGTTATTTATAGAAATATTGAAGAAGAAGTAGACAGAAAGCTTCTGGGGAAAGCTCTTTCCAAACTAAGTGAAAGAGAAAGGATTATAGTACAGCTGCGTTTCGGAATCAATACCGAAGACGGCAACGAAAGGACACAAAAGGAGGTTGCAGACCTTCTGGGTATATCCCAATCCTATATATCCAGATTAGAAAAAAAGATTATAAAGCGATTAAAAAAAGAAATGCTGCGTTTGGAATAAAGATATATTAAGATATAACAAAAAAGGAAATTATTACATTCTGTTTAACCGTATAAAGATGCCTTTAATAGTGAATCATTTACTTATGCAAAGAGTAGAAATGGATAGAGAAAACTTCTATAATAATTGAAGTTATCTCTATGTATTTGAAGAATTTCAACATAGCACTTTCGTGATATGGGAAATTTTTTCTGCTCTGTATACATGTACTGTACACATGGATTTGTACAGGAAGAAAAAATGATTTGGAGGTTTTCATATGGCTCTTTATAAGGTAGAAATTTGCGGTGTCAATACATCTAAGTTGCCATTACTGAACAATAGTGAAAAGGAAGAATTATTTAAACGTATCCTAGAGGGAGATAAAGAGGCAAGAGAATTGTATATCAAAGGTAATCTGCGTCTTGTACTTAGTATAATTCAAAGATTTTCTGGCAGTAATGAAAATGTTGATGATTTATTTCAGATCGGCTGCATTGGTCTTATGAAAGCAATTGATAATTTCGATATAACACAAAATGTGAAATTCTCCACCTATGCCGTTCCTATGATAATCGGTGAAATCAGAAGATATCTTAGAGATAATAACAGCATAAGGGTTAGCAGATCTTTACGTGATACTGCGTATAAAGCAATTTACACGAAGGAAGCATTACTTAAGAAAAATGACAAAGAACCCACAGTTATGGAAATTGCTTCGGAAATCGGTATTTCAAAGGAAGATGTGGTTTATGCACTGGATGCCATTCAAAGTCCGGTATCCCTTTATGAGCCTGTTTACTCAGAAGGCGGAGATACCCTGTATATTATGGACCAGGTCAGTGACAAAAAGAATAAAGAGGAAAACTGGATTGAAGAGATTGCATTAAAGGAAGCTCTCTCAAAACTTACCGACAGGGAAAGAGGAATAATAGAGCTTCGTTTTTATGAAGGCAAAACCCAGATGGAAGTGGCAAAAGAAATATGTATATCTCAAGCGCAGGTTTCCAGACTGGAAAAATCAGCACTGAAAAATATGAAAAATTATCTGAGTCAATAAATTAAGTTATGCACCTTAACAAGAGTATTGTTAGGGTGTATTTTTTATGCATCCCCATCATTTATTAATGGAACCTTTTTTCATTTGATATTGATTTTTGTGGAAACCTCTAGTAAGCTAATAGAGCATTTTACTGAGGAGGAAAAAGGAGAGTATGAAGAATAAAATATTTCAAGGCTTTGTACATATTTTAAGGATATCGCTGGTATTGTCTTTCGTTCTAATATTATCAGGCTGTGCAGTTGAGGTAAGCAAGAATGATTCCAACAATGATTTAAAGGTTATGTACCTGGATGTGGGACAGGGTGATGCCATACTGATACAGTCACAGGGAGAAGCTATGCTTATTGACGCCGGTGAGAAGGAGCAGGGAAGCACAGTAACCGGTTATCTGGAGCAGGAAAATATAAAATCTCTAAAATATATTATCTGTACACATCCTCATAGTGACCATATCGGCGGGATGGCAGAGGTTATAAAAGAGTTTAGTGCAGACGTAATATTTCTTGGTAATCAAAAGTATGATACAGAAACCTACAATAATTTAATCCATCTGGTGGACAAAAGGAAAATAACCAAGGTCTATCCCAAAGCAGGTGACTCCTATCACCTTGGTGGCTCTTTGTTTGAGTTTCTAACACCTTTCGGAAAGGATTATGGTGAAAATATCAATAATTACTCTTTGGTAATTAAACTGACCAATGGTAAGAATTCTTTTCTGTTTACCGGTGACATGGAAGAAGAAGCAGAGGAGGATCTGTTATCGAAAGGCCGCGATCTGGAGACAGATGTTTTAAAAGTCGGACATCATGGCTCTTTAACCAGCAGCAGTCTTGCATTCCTTAGAGCGGTAGATCCTGTTTATGCTGTAATTTCTGTTGGGAAAGATAATTCCTATGGTCATCCTTCCGGTATTACACTGGCCAATCTCGAGGATGAGGATGTGCAGGTGTATCGAACGGACATAATGGGTACCGTTGTAATAAATAGTGATGGTGAAAATCTTTCAGTTAAGACAGAAGGTACTAACCCAAAGCAAACCACTGAATCATCGTTTGAAGAGAGCATTGACAATTTAACAGGCAATCTGGAAAATTCATCTGATAAGAAATCTGAGAAATACGTATATGTAACGAATAAAGGAACGAAATATCATAAAAAAGGCTGCCAGTACATAAAGGATAACGGTAAAGCTATATTAATGGAAGAAGCAAAAGCGGAGGGTTATGAAGCCTGCAGTATCTGCAAGCCTTAAGAAGCCTCTAAATATAAGCTGATTTTATCAGTACTTTTTCGGCATCAATATCAACAAGAATAACATCGGTACCAATCTGCTTGATACAGTTATAATTTATTACATATTCCTGGTCTCTTCCTAAGAAACCCCAGATTTTACAGGGACCCGGTACGATAATATGCGTGATAATGCCGGTATTGACATCGAATTCCAAGTCGCAGACAAATCCCAGTCTTTCTCCGTCTCTGCAGTTGATTACTTCTTTCTGTTTTAAATCACACAGTCTCATAGGGCCTCCTTTTTCAATAGTCAGTACATTTAGGTGGAATAGTTATAGCGGGTTACAGACAGGCATCAGAAAAACTATCTATCTTAATATATGAAAAAAGTAGCATTAAAATATCTTGACCGATTGAATATCTTTCAATATAATCAACTTAAAGATGTTAGAGGGAAGGATAAGGTACAAATTATGAGATGTCCATTTTGCGGAGATGAGAATACAAGAGTTATTGACTCAAGACCGGCAGACGATGGAAGTTCCATTCGAAGAAGACGTCAATGTGATGAATGCTCAAAGCGTTTTACTACTTACGAAAAAGTAGAGACTATTCCTTTGGTAGTCATAAAGAAGGACAATAATCGTGAGCCTTATGACAGGTCGAAAATTGAAGCAGGTGTTTTTCGTTCCTGCCATAAAAGACCCATTTCTGTTGACCAGATGAAAGCACTGGTAGATGAAGTGGAGAATACCATATTTAATATGGAAGAAAAAGAAATTAAGAGCTCTGTTATCGGTGAAATTCTTATGGACAAGCTTAAGGACCTTGATGCAGTGGCTTATGTCAGATTTGCTTCCGTTTATCGTGAATTTAAGGATGTAAATACTTTTGTGGATGAACTTAAGAAGATATTAGATGCGAAACAAGGGTAAACTCCATCGAATGCACAGATTCTGATAAAGGAAGCGTATAACAGCAGATAGCGCCTGTAATATACTCATATGCTATCTGCTGTTTTTAATGTGAGGTAATGATTGCCAGAATTCTGCTTTTTTGCTATAATCATCATGGATGATGCTTCTGCCCCCGGAGAGAAAGGGAAAGGAGCAATATGTTTAGTAAAGTATACAGCGGAACGGTTTTGGGTATTGATAGCAGAAGAATTACCGTAGAAGCTGATATCAGTGATGGACTGCCGGTTTTCGACCTTGTAGGATATCTTGGTTCCGAGGTCAGAGAAGCCAGGGAAAGGGTTCGCATTTCATTAAAAAATTCAGGTTACCGTTTGCCGGCGAAACGAATAACCATTAATCTGTCACCGGCTGATATGCGCAAGGAGGGGACGGCATTTGACCTGCCCATTGCCATATCCGTTCTTGCAGCCCTTGGACTGCTTCTGGAAGAAAGTCTTAAAGATACCCTGTTTATAGGTGAACTAAGTTTGAATGGTGAAGTAAAAAAGGTAAACGGAGTCCTGCCGATAGTGTATATGGCATACGAGCAGGGTTTTAAAAGATGTATTGTACCCTCCTGTAATGTAAGAGAAGGTGCGGTAGTTAAGGGAATTGAAGTATATGGTGTGGATTCCTTGACGCAGGTTGCAGAATTCCTAAGCGGAAACCTGCATCTTGCTCCGTGTTGCTTACAGGCAGAGGATTTAAAACCTAGCAGGGAAGATACGCAAATTGACTTTTCTGATATCGTTGGACAGGAGCTGGCAAAAAGGGCAATTGAAATTGCTGCCTGTGGTATGCACAATATTCTTTTAATCGGACCACCTGGTTCCGGTAAGACAATGCTTGCCAGAAGAATTCCCTCCATTCTTCCTGAACTTTCCTTCGAAGAAAGTCTTGAAATTTCTAAAATATATAGTGTCTCAGGATTATTAGATAATAATCAGTCTTTGATTCTTAACCGCCCTTTTCGTTCTCCTCATCATACAATTACCACCACTGCATTAACCGGAGGAGGAAGATTCCCGATGCCAGGAGAGATAAGTCTGGCTCATATGGGGGTTCTGTTTTTAGATGAATTCCCTGAATTTAACCGAAAGACCATCGAAATTCTCAGACAGCCCCTGGAGGAAAATGAAATAACAATTACTCGACTAAACGGTACCTTTCGTTATCCGGCTAATCTCATGCTTTGTACAGCTATGAATCCGTGCAATTGCGGTTATTACCCTGACAGGAATAAATGCCATTGCTCCTTGTCACAGGTAAGAAATTATCTGGGCAAAATAAGCCGCCCGCTTTTGGACCGAATCGATATTAGCATAGAAGTACCCCAGTCAGATTATAAGGATTTGAATAAGAAGGGAGGAAGAGAAACCTCTGCTGCGATTAGGGAGAGAGTTATGAAAGGGAGACTGGCCCAGACGGAGCGGTACAAAAAGGATCGGATTCATTTTAATTCCCAGCTTACCACCAGAATGCTGCAGGAATACTGCGCATTGGGTAAGAAGGAAGAAAAATTGATGGAGGAAGCTTATGCCAGATTAAACCTTAGTGCCAGAACCTATCACAGGGTATTAAAGGTAGCCAGGACTATTGCGGATCTGGATGGAAGTGAAAGCATACAAGAAAAGCATTTAAGTGAAGCTATTTGTTATCGCAGCATGGATAAGAAGTATTGGGATTAAAGCTAATGGCAGACTCACTAAGAAAATGTCTTTTAGGAAATCATTTCAGGAGGTCAAATGACAAAAAAAGAATGCTGGTTCTGGTTATGCGGTATAGAAATGAGCATAAAAAAGAAGAATTTAATATTATCTTATTTTTCTTCCATTGAAGAGATATTTGAGGTAGACTTCGAGGAATTTAAGAAGATACCGGAATTAAATGAAAAAGATCTGGAACGTATCAGTGGAACCAGACAGAGGAGCAAGGTGCAGGAAAGCTATGCTAAACTAAAAGAGAAAGGCATATATTTTGTATCAATAGAGGACGAAGTGTACCCTGGAAAATTAAGAAATATCTATGAGGCACCACTGGGGTTATTCTATAAAGGAAAGCTTCCGGAGGAAGGTAAAGTCCACATTGCAGTCGTCGGTGCAAGAAACTGCTCGGATTACGGAAGGGAAACAGCCGTATCTTTTTCAAAAGCTTTCGCAAGAGCGGGAATTGGAACCATCAGCGGACTTGCAGCAGGCATTGATGGTGCTGCCCATTGGGGGAGTTTGGCGGCAGAAGGAACGACTTATGCAGTACTAGGGTGCGGAGCCGATATTTGTTATCCCAAAGAAAATTTTAACATTTATCTGAATACTGCTGCCAAGGGAGGAATTATCTCAGAGTATGTACAGGGGACAGGGCCAAGAGCATATCATTTTCCTATGAGGAATCGGATTATCAGCGGATTGGCAGACGGGATACTTGTAGTGGAAGCCAGAGACAAAAGCGGTTCCTTGATAACCGTTGATTATGGTTTGGAGCAAGGCAGGAATATCTATGCAGTACCGGGAAGACCAGGAGATATACTCAGTAATGGATGCAATAACCTGCTTAAGATGGGGGCTAAATTATGCACGGAACCAGAGGATATACTAGAGGATTACATGGATTTCTGTAAAAATATACCTAAACTCATGAAAAAAAATGATAAATTACTTGAAGACAGGGAAAAAATAGTGTATGCTTGTTTAAGCCGTATCCCAAAACACCTGAATGAAATAGCCGAAGAGACAGATATGGCTATCGGAGAATTGGCTCAAATACTTTTTCAGTTGGAATGGAAGAATTTTATTAAGCAAACAAGAGCAAATTATTATATAACAGATATCTGACGAAGGGAGCTTTACAGCCTGCTCTCCTTTGAAGAAAATAGAAATAGTTTACCAGATAGGGGAGTGCACATGAATCTAGTTATTGTTGAATCACCAGCAAAAGCTAAAACAATCAAAAAATTTTTAGGTGCTAACTACGAAGTGGTGGCTTCAAACGGACATGTTAGAGACTTACCAAAAAGTCAGCTGGGTATTGATACTACGAATGATTATGAACCGAAATATATTACCATAAGAGGCAAAGGAGATCTTCTGGCAAAGCTCAGAAAAGAAGTGAAAAAAGCAGATAAAATTTATCTTGCAACTGACCCTGACCGTGAGGGTGAGGCGATTTCCTGGCATCTTACGAAGACTTTGAAACTTGAAGATAGTACCTGCAGCAGGATTACTTTTAACGAAATAACCAAAAATGCAGTGAAAGCTTCCATAAAACAGGCCAGAGATATCGATATGAATCTTGTGGATTCTCAGCAGACCAGAAGAATACTAGACCGTATGGTAGGTTATAGTATAAGCCCGCTCCTTTGGGCAAAGGTAAAAAGAGGGCTGAGTGCCGGACGTGTTCAATCCGTCGCACTTCGTATAATCTGCGATCGGGAAGATGAAATCAATGCTTTTTTACCGGAAGAATACTGGTCACTGGAAGGCAGCTTTCAGGTTGAAGGTGAGAAAAAACCTTTAACAGCCAAGCTGATTACTTCCTCTCTGGAAAAGAAGAGTATCTCATCAGAACAGGAATTAAACGAGATATTAAAAGATCTTGACAAAGCGGATTATAAGATTTCTGAAATTAAGAGAGGCGAAAGACAGAAAAAACCGCCGTTGCCCTTTACTACCAGTACTTTGCAGCAGGAAGCCGCCAAGACCTTGAATTTCTCAACGTCAAAGACCATGCGACTGGCGCAGCAGCTTTATGAAGGTATTGATATCAAAGGCCATGGAACCATTGGTTTAATAACCTACTTAAGAACAGATTCCGTTCGTATATCCGAAGAAGCGGAGAACTTTGCCCGTGAATTCATTGAGAAGAACTATGGCAGCAGCTATAATACCGAGGCAGAAGAAAAAAAGAATACTGGAAAGAAGATACAGGATGCCCATGAGGCAATCAGACCCACCTATACAGATCTGACACCGGTAATCGTGAAGGAATCCCTAAGCAGAGATTTATTCAGGTTATACCAGCTTATATGGAAACGATTTGTAGGCAGCAGAATGGCGCCGGCCAGATATGAGACCATTAATGTTAAAATAGATGCAAAGGGATATAAATTCAGTACATCTGCATCTAAAATGATTTTTGACGGATATCTCAGCGTTTATGCGGAAGAAGAAGAAAATGAAAGCCATGCAATGTTAAAGGATATTTCGGAAGAATCCAAAGTGAAGTTTCTGGAGTTCAATCCCGCCCAGCATTTTACCCAGGCACCACCTCACTATACAGAGGCGTCTCTTGTCAAGACACTGGAGGAACTGGGTATTGGAAGACCCAGTACGTATTCCCCTACGATATCTACAATTTTAGCAAGAAGGTATATCGTGAAGGAGAATAAGAATCTCTATGTGACAGAACTTGGTGAAGTTGTTAACAATATTATGAAGGAAGCATTTTCAACAATTGTTGATGTTAACTTTACAGCAAACCTGGAATCACTTCTGGATAAAGTGGAAGACGGCAGTGTTTATTGGAAAACTGTTGTAAGAAATTTCTACCCCGATCTGGATGAAGCTGTCAATAAAGCAAAAGACAGTTTGGAAGAAGTCAAGATAGAAGATGAGAAGACTGATATTATCTGTGAGGAATGCGGAAGGAACATGGTAATCAAATATGGACCCCACGGAAAATTTTTAGCATGTCCAGGTTTTCCTGAATGCAGGAATACAAAACCTTATCTTGAAAAAATCGGTGTAGCCTGCCCGTTATGCGGGAAGGATGTGGTTATTCGTAAGACAAAGAAAGGGCGTAAGTACTACGGATGTGAGAATAATCCGGAATGTGAATTTATGTCCTGGCAGAAACCTACGGATCAAAAATGCCCTAAATGTGGAAATGTGCTTATTGAAAAAGGTAATTCTTTGGTATGCCTCGATGATAAATGTGGCGGTATTGTTGTGAATAAATAAGAAATATACGAAAAACAGATATATTATATTAAAATGTGCGTCAAAAAGAAGAAATAACTATTGTTTTTATGAAAAAGGTATGATACTATTTATCTAATGTTAATACAACTTATCAGAAATAGTTCTTCTGGTTTCTGATAAAGGCAGTTTTGTTGCTGTCGTATCCAAGATTTAAATGACCGGTATCTTATATTGCGAATTAATTACTGGTTATTTAGAAGAATCAGATAAACAAGCGGGGGTACTGGGAGGTTATTTCATGAGTGTACAGTTGCTCGATAAGACGAGAAAGATTAATAAGCTATTACACAATAACAATTCTCACAAGGTAGTTTTTAATGATATCTGTGAAGTGTTAAGCGAGATTCTGGAATCCAATATTCTGGTAATCAGCAAAAAAGGTAAGGTTCTGGGTATTAAGAACAGAGAAGATATCGTAGAAATCAAGGAATTAATCAAAGATGCCGTAGGTGGTTATATTGACCAGATGTTAAATGAGCGTCTGCTTAATATTCTTTCTACCAAAGAGAATGTTAATCTATTGACACTTGGCTTTGAGCTTGATACAGATATTAGCTATCAAGCAATTATTATTCCTATCGATATTGCAGGGGAGAGGCTTGGGACATTGTTTTTATATAAGAGCATAAAGCCTTACGACCTGGACGATATTATTCTCAGTGAATACGGTACCACAGTTGTTGGACTTGAAATGATGCGTTCTGTAAATGAAGAGAATGCGGAAGAGAGCCGGAAGGTTCAGATTGTTAAATCGGCAATCAGTACTTTGTCCTTTTCTGAATTGGAAGCAATTATTCATATCTTTGAGGAACTGGAAGGAAATGAAGGTATTCTGGTAGCCAGCAAGATTGCTGACAGGGTCGGTATAACCAGATCGGTGATTGTGAATGCTCTTCGTAAATTTGAAAGTGCCGGAGTTATTGAATCACGTTCCTCCGGTATGAAAGGTACTTATATAAAAGTACTTAATGATGTTGTTTTCGATGAGCTTAAAAAACTGAACAAGTAAATTATAGAAATATTACATTATTTTAACAAAATAGTGAGAAAGATTAAGAGAATGGATTTATAAATTGTATACAATTTATAAATCCATTTTTTATGCAATTTATTCATTATATATACGAAAATGTCGAAAATTAGGAGCACTAATTAACCGTATTCATAGGTTTTAGACAAAAAGATTTTCCGCATAAATAGTGCATTTGAGCTATATTTCGAATAATTTACAATATATGATATAATAGTACTAATTTATAAAAATTAGCTTGTTTTTTTGTCGTAATATATTTATAATTGAAGCTAGTTACGAGAGATGTGTGAGTTTGTTGAAGCTATTCCACTAAGTTTTCACACAATGCCCTTACAAATCGCAAGCTGGCTTGCGGTATTGCTTGATAAAATACGTGAAATGTACTTTTATTTCATAGGTTATCAAGTAGAAGAATTGATAAGCGGGAAAGAGGTAAGTATGATTAATTCAGATTTATTCAATTATGTAAACGTACTGAATAAGGCGGCCGATGCAATGTGGACAAGGGGTCAGTTGTTAGCCAATAATCTTGCCAATGTCAGTACACCAGGATATAAACGACAGGATATCGAATTCCAGACTTATTTAGCCAATGCACTCAAGGGACCTGGCAATCTCGACCAGAAAGTTGCTGGTATAGACTTGAAATCAATAGCATCAACTGTCTATACGGATAATTCGTCCTTAAGCTACAGGCTGGACGGTAATAATGTTGATATAGATACGGAATCTGCTAAAGTAGCAGAGAATCAAATTAACCATAGTGCTATGCTTGAAGCTATGTCACACGAATTTAGCAGAATAAGAACAGCATTGTCTAATAATTAGGAGGAAGTTAGATGTCAGTTATTGATGCAATGAATATAAGTGCCAGCGGTATGTCAGCACAAAGACTTCGTATGGATGTCATATCGCAAAATATTGCTAATGTCAATACTACAAGAGATGAAAATGGAAATGTGGTAAGGCGTAAGATCGTAGTATTTGAGGAACGTAACCAGAGTCCCTTTTCTAAAATTCTTGGGGGAAAGATAAATGAAGCTATGGGAAATGGTGTGAAGGTTACAGAGGTGAAAGAGGATACTACCACACCGATGAATGTTGTTTATGATCCATCACATCCAGATGCTGATGAAGAAGGTTATGTAACTTATCCAAACATTAATACGGTAACGGAAATGGCCAATTTAATTGATGCTTCCAGAGCATATGATGCCAATGTTACTGCATTTAATTCAATAAAAAGTATGGCGTTAAAGGGATTGGAAGTAGGAAAATAACAGGGGGATTAATTGATGGATATTACACTGCTTAATGGAATATCGGGTATAAATGCATATAGTGCTAATAATACAGGGGTGGAGAAAGCCACAAGGAATGATGCGTTTGATAGTGTATTCCAATCTGCTCTTTCTATGTTAAAAGAAACAAATGATTTATCGAATGCTGCAAAAGAAGCTGAGGTTTCCTTTGCGTTAGGGCTGTCTAATAACACTTATGACCTTCAGGTTGCTCAGGAAAAAGCTAACCTGTCACTACAGTACACTGTTCAGGTAAGAAATAAGGTAATAGAAGCTTATAAAGAGATTATGAATCTCCAATTCTAATGATGGAACTGAAGGAGCTGTAATATGATTGACAGACTAAAGCAAGTACCGGTTCAGTTGCTTAACCAATGGAATAAATACACCAGCAAACAGAAAACGATTATTATCGGAGTTGTTGCTACGATTTTTCTGGCGCTTGTCATATTGGTTACCGTATTGAACAGGACTGAATATAAAGAGTTATTTACGGGCGAGAATAAAAAAGACGTTAGCACTATCGCAGGTCTGTTAAAGGATGAAGCAATCGCCTATCAATTAAGCAGTGATGGTATGACTATCGATGTGGATAAGGACAAATTCTCTGATGCGCTATTGCTTGTTTACGGGAGTGGTGTTCCCACATCAGGATTAACCTTGGACCAGTTGGTGAAAAATGATTTAAGTACCACCAACAGTGATCGTAATTTAAAGAATCATTTATATGTGCAGACTGAAATCAGAAATTACCTGATTAAAATGAAAGGTATCAAAGAGGCTCAGGTTACTTATGTGCCATCTGAAACCACATACAGCGTTTTGACCGAAAAGAAGGATTTACCGGCCAGTGTGGCCTTGACCATAACAGATGAATTTGACGTTGCTAATGCAGCTGCTGTTGCAGAATATGTAGCTGCGGCTATTGGAAATGAATCTACTGATAAAATAAAGATTATAGATCAGAACGGAGCACTCTTGTTTGGAGGCAAAGATGACCTTTACACGGGAAGTGCGAATTCTGTACTGGAATATAAAGAAAAGCTTCAAAACACCTACAATAACAATATTTACATGTTGATGTTAAAACTTGGGTACACAGACGTACAGCCAATGTTTAATTGGAAACTAAATATGGATAAAGTTACTCAATTATATAATGAAAAGATTCCAGCTGATGGCCAGGATCAGGGGTTATATAGTGAGTATTATTCTTATGACACCAAGAACACCAACGATACCGGCGGTGGGACCCCTGGAACAGATTCCAATGACGAAACAACTTATGAAGTTGATAACGGGACAGGCAGTGATTCTTCGTCCTCCACTGTACAAATTAAGTACCTGCCCAGTGAAAGGGTAACGAATACGGAGTATGAAGTGGGTGCTGTAATACCAGAAGACTCTTCCGGAAGTATTGTTATGACAAAAGTTGTTAACGTTACCGAAGAAGAGTTAAGGCTCAGAGGTGATCTTGATAACATGACCTTTGAACAGTATGTATTGGCAAACAAGGAGCCTGTGAAAATAACGGTAGATGAAGAGGTTTATAAAGCGGTTTCACTGGCAACAGGTATATCTACTGATAAACTTTCAATTATAGCATATCAGCAGTCAGTCTTTGTTCCGACACAAACGACTCCAAGAGACTGGTCCTTCTATCTGCAGATTCTTCTTGCGGTAGGTATAGTTGGTCTGTTGATATTTGTAGTATTTAAAGGAACAGCACCTGCGGATGTTACAGAGCTTGAACCTGAACTTTCAGTAGAACAGCTGCTGGCCACAACGAAGGAAAATCAATCATTAGAAGATATCGAGTTCAGCGAAAAATCAGAAGCAAAGAAGATGATCGAGAAATTTGTGGACGAGAACCCGGATGCGGTAGCTCAGTTGCTGCGTAATTGGCTAAACGATGAATGGGGTTGATGGAGGGGAATATGTCAAAGAATTTAGAAATATCAGGCGTACAAAAAGCTGCAGTTCTCCTTATATCCTTAGGACCTGAGAAATCAGCAAGTATCTTTAAGCATTTAAAAGAAGATGAAATAGAGCAGTTAACACTGGAAATTGCAAATACCAGAAGTGTAAACCCTTCAACCAAGGAACAGGTGCTTGATGAATTTTATGAAATCTGTTTAGCACAGCAATATATTGCAGAAGGCGGTATTGCTTATGCAAAAGAACTGCTGGAAAAAGCACTTGGAGAAGACAAAGCAAAGGATGTTATTGGCAAGCTGACAGCCTCCTTGCAGGTTAGACCTTTTGAATTTGTCAGAAAAGCAGATGCAAGTCAGATGCTTAACTTTATTCAGGATGAGCATCCTCAGACCATAGCATTAATCCTTTCTTATCTATCCTCCAGTCAGGCTTCGGCTATTATTTCGGCACTTGCACCTGATAAGCAGGCCGATGTGGCAAAACGTATAGCGCAGATGGATCGTACCTCACCTGATGTAATCAAGGAAGTGGAAAGAGTACTGGAACGTAAATTATCCTCACTTGTCAATCAGGATTACACCATTGTCGGTGGTGTTGATTCTATCGTATCAATCTTAAATACTGTTGACAGAGGAACAGAGAAACACATTATGGAAACTCTGGAAATTGAAGAGCCTGAATTAGCGGATGAAATCAGAAGAAAGATGTTTGTATTTGAAGATATTCTTACGCTGGATGATCGTTCCATTCAGAGAGTTCTCCGTGAGGTTGATAATAATGAATTGGCAGTTGCCTTAAAAGCTTCCAATGAAGAAGTGCAGAATGTTGTATTTAATAACCTGTCAAAACGTCTTGCTGCAATGATCAGAGAGGATATGGAATTCATGGGTCCTGTACGTCTGAAAGATGTTGAAGAAGCGCAGCAGAAGATTGTTAATATTATTAGAAAGTTGGAGGACTCCGCTGAGATTATCATTTCCAGGGGTGGAGGTGATGAGATAGTTGTCTAATCTTATAAAATCCAGATATGTAGCATTAACCGGAGAAAATAAGTTTGTTGTGGATTCCAATGAAAGAAGTGAAGAATTCCGCATTATCAATTTTGCAAACAGACCGCAGGTACAGATTGTTAAGAAAGAAGAAACTGCTGCCACTGCTGAAGGTTTCGTACTTGGAATAGATGCACCCGTAATTGAAGAGGAAGAACCCAGGTTAAGTGAAGAAGAGCTTAGAATCCGGTTGGAGGATATGATCGCCAAGGCAGAAGAAGAAGCAGCCCTGATTCGTAGGACCGCAGAAGAAGAAAGCAGAGCCTATAGTAAAAAACTATTTGAGGAAGCTGAAAAAAACGGCTATGAAGCAGGACTTCAAAGAGGAATGCAGGAAGCTTTCATAAAGCAGAAGGAATACGAAGAGCAAAAGAGAAAACTTCTTGTTGAATATGAAGAAAAGGCTGCTTCTCTGGAGCCGGAATTTGCCGGTATTATGGCAAGGTTAATCGAAAAAGTAACCGGTGTATCTGTTGAAGATAAAACAGGAGTGATAACACATTTACTGCACCGGGCAATATTACATGGAGATAACAGTAAGTTCTATCATATAAAGGTATCAAAAGAGGATTATGAAGAGGTTTTGGCCTTTAAACCAAAATTGCTTGAAATTGTCAGCGAAAGCATTGAACTGGATATCGCGGTTGACAAGAACCTCTTAAAGAACCAGTGTATCATAGATATGGAAACCGGTATTGTGGATTGCAGTCTTGATACACAGTTAGAGAATCTGAGAAAAGATATTATATTACTTTCAAATGACAATCTATAATATTTATGAAAGCTCCACAGATTACTGGGAAGTGTGAAGGACTTCATAAGCAAAAATGATATGCGGGAAAGAGGTTATATGAGTTTAGCTGCTTTAAATAAATATGATATTTTGTTGGATAGAACTTATGAGAAGCAACTGGGTAAAGTCGTTAAAGTGGTAGGTCTTACCATTGAATCCATCGGACCGAAAGCGAATTTAAATGACCTTTGTATCATCGTTTCCTCCGATAAATCTCAGACCATTATGGCGGAGGTGGTAGGGTTTCGTGAAAACCGTATTCTGCTTATGCCTTATGACAGCATCGAAGGGGTAGGTGTCGGCAGCACGGTTGAGTCTACGGGCAGACCGTTAAATGTAGCAGTCGGCGATGACCTGCTTGGTAAGACACTGGATGGTTTGGGGAGAACCATTGATAAGTCGGAACTGAAAGCAACGGCAGAGTATTCGGTTGAAGCCCAGCCTCCGGACCCGTTAATGCGTAAGATCATAGATGAGGTATTGCCCTTAGGGGTAAAGGCAGTAGATGGTATGATAACTGTCGGAAAAGGACAAAGAATAGGAATCTTTGCCGGTAGCGGTGTTGGTAAGAGTACGCTTATGGGTATGTTTGCCAGAAATACAAAGGCGGATATTAATGTAATAGCCCTTATCGGTGAGCGAGGCAGGGAAGTAAGAGAGTTTTTGGAGAGAGATTTGGGAGAAGAAGGTATGCGGCGCTCGGTAGTTGTGGTAGCTACTTCCGATAAACCGGCTCTTATCAGAAACAAAGCAGCGAAAACAGCAACAGCTATTGCAGAATATTTCAGAGACCAGGGGAAAGATGTTCTCTTTATGATGGATAACCTTACAAGGTTTTCCATGGCTCAGCGTGAAATTGGTCTTGCCTCCGGTGAACCGCCTGTATCAAGAGGGTATCCACCAAGTGTTTACTCGGAAATGCCTAAATTATTAGAACGGGCAGGGAACTCGGACAAGGGTTCTATTACAGGCTTATATGCAGTTTTGGTAGATGGTGACGATTTCAACGAACCTATCACTGATACTGCCAGAGGTATACTTGATGGTCATATTATGCTGACCAGAAAAATGGCCAACAAGAATCATTATCCGGCCATAGATGTCCTGCAGAGTATTTCCCGTGTTATGTCAGCAGTAGCAACTTCAGAGCATAAAGAAGCGGCAGGTAAGTTGAAGAATGTTCTGGCTACCTATACAGAAGCAGAAGATCTCATAAATATAGGTGCTTATAAAAACGGCTCAAATAAAAATATAGATTATGCAATTACAAAGATAGAAGCGGTAAATAACTTTCTAAGACAGGGTGTTCATGAGAAATTTGATTTTGGCACGATAACAGAGGAGCTTCTAAGCTTATTTGAAGATTAGTGTACTCAGTGTGTCTTGCTGGGAAAGGTTGTTTAATGGCAAAGTTTATTTATAAGATGGAAAATATCCTGGGCATAAAATATAAAATGGAAGATCAGGCGAAAACAGCATATGGGCACGCCAGAAGAAAACTAATGAAAGAGGAAGAAAAGCTACTTCATTTGAGAAATTTATTAGAGGAATATATAAACAGAAATAAAGAGTCAAGAATGAAGAAGCTTGATATAAAGAAGTTAAGAGAATATACAGAGGCTGCAGAAGCCGTAAAGAAAGACATAAAGCTGCAGGAGCTGGCGGTAAAAAAAGCAGAACAGCAGGTTGAACTTGCAAGGCAAAAATTAAATCTTGCAATGCTGGAAAGAAAAACCCATGAAAAACTGAAGGAAAATGCAAAAGAAGTATTTTTTATGGAACTTGCTTCCGCTGAAAGAAAAGAAGTAGATGAGCTGGTAAGCTTTAAATATAATAATCCTACCAATTAGGAGGAATGGAAATGGCAAAGAAAAACGAAGGGGCAGAAGGCTCCGAGAAGGAAAGAAGTATCGGTAGCAGAATAATCGTTGCCTTAATAGTATTTTCTGTAATTTTAATATGGCTGGTTGTATTTGCTCTTTTGGTTAAATTAGATGTTAATGGGCTTGGTTCCTCTGTCCTCAGACCGTTAATCAAAGATATACCTGTTGTTAACAAGATTCTTCCTGAGGTTACAGAAGAGCAGATGGCATATGAAAATGATTACCCATATACCTCTTTAGAAGAGGCAATCGACAGAATCAAAGAATTAGAGGGTGAGGTCGAAGAGCTGACTGGAAGCAAAGAAGCATCTGATAAGACGATAACCGACCAGCAGGCTGAAATTGAAAAACTCAAAGTCTATGAAGCAGACCAAGAGGCCTTTGAAGCCAGGGTGAAGGAATTTGATGAAAAAGTAGTATTTGCCGATCAGGCACCCAGTATAGAAGAGTATAAAGCTTATTATGAAAGCATAGATCCCGCCAATGCGGAAGAAATCTACAGACAGGTTGTAGAGCAGCTGCAGTATTCAGAAGCGATTAAAGAAAAGGCTGAGATATACAGAAAAATGAAACCAGATGCAGCAGCGAAGATCTTAGAAACTATGACAGCAGATATTGATACAGTGGCACAAATGTTATTAAGTATGAGAGCTTCAGAAAGCTCGTCCATACTAGCTGCTATGGACACAACAGCTGCAGCAAAGATTACCAAGAAAATGATAGATATGGATGCGCAGCTGGCAGGTGATAATTAGGCTTAAGGTTTGTGCGGTCTCTTCAAGAAAAGGGCTGCACCTGCTTAAGTATAAATAATAAGAAGGAAAGGAGGAACTAAGTATGATGCAAAATGTGAAAGCAAGCCTAACACAAATATTTGCAGGTACAAGCAGCGGAAGTTCGGTTAATAATATTTCAAAAACCAGTCAGAAATCCTTTGATGATATAATTACAGGAAGCTTGAAGAACAATAAGGATAAGCTGGTGAGTAATGGACCGAATGAAAGGTCTGCTGCTGTAAAAGAATCGTCAGCTTCGTTGTCAGATAGTAAACAACCTAAAAAAGTATTGAATCAGGCGAATAAAGTATCGGGTAATGAAGCATCCAATAATACCATTACCCCAAATACGGAAGATGCAGCTCAAAGTGTAAATCAGCCTGAAGATGCTGTGGAAGCTGACAATGGAAATACAGATGCAGCAAATTTATTAAATCTTCAAAATTTAGGACTGACAAGTATTGAAGATATTTTGAATGCAATAAAAAGCAGCATCCAGAAAAAGTTGGGTATTTCAGAAGAAGATATGAACAAAGCGCTGGAAGCCCTGGGATTTACTCCGTTAAATCTGCTGGATGTAAATAATCTGAAGCAATTTCTCTTACAGGTAAGCAACAATGATGATAGTATGGCTTTTTTGACCAATGAAGATTTGGGTAATAACTTAAAAGAGCTGTTAAAGGTTTGCGATACCATCAAAGAACAATTTTCTATCTCGAAAGAGCAGATTCCCCTCTTAACACAACAAGCAGCGGAGATGAATACGGTTAATAGTACTATGAAAACGAACACTGCTGAAGTAAATTCTACAGGCCAGGAAGCGTTTGATATTACAGTCGTTAAGTCAATGAATTCAGAAGCTGCTGTGAGTTCAGAGGGCAGTAAAAAATCCGGTGATGGGAAAGCGGAGCATAATCTGTCGGCTTCAGAACTTATGATTCAAAATCTTGCTGTTAATACTGCTACACAAGATGTCGCTTTCAATGATCAGCTTGCCAGAACGCAGCAAATCAGAGAAATAACCAGTCAGATCTTAGAAGCTATCCGGATTAATATTAAACCTGAACAGACTTCTATGGAACTTCAATTAAATCCTGAAAATCTTGGACGAATCAACCTTACGGTAGTGGCAAAAGACGGAATTCTTACGGCTAAGTTTGTAACTGGAACGGAAACCGCAAAAGAAGCAATTGAGAGCCAGTTGCAGGTATTTAAAGAAAATTTAAATAACCAGGGTCTGAAAGTGGAAAATGTAGAAGTTACGGTATCTTATTCTGCCCTTGACCGTAAGAGTCAGGAATTTAGTGAGGGCGGCGGCAAAGAAGACCAGAACAAGCAAAAGAATAAGTTGTTCAAAGATATCAATCAGCTAAATGATACATTTTCTGATATTGATGAGACAGAAACCGCAGGAATTAATGATCTGGATGAAAATACAAGCAGCATTAATTATACCGTATAAGAAAAAGAAGGAGGAAGCATGAGCGTTCTCGGAGTATCAAATGGTAAAGTTGTTGATTCAAGTGCATCGACAACAACGAATACAACAGGAACTTCATCACTGGACAAAAATGCATTTTTACAGCTTTTAGTTACCCAGATGAAGTATCAGGATCCTTTGAATCCAAGTACGGATACGCAGTTTGTTCAACAGCTGGCTACTTTCTCACAGTTGGAGCAGATGCAGAATCTTAACCTTACGACTACCAACAATCAGGCTTTTGGTCTGGTGGGTATGGAAGTTGAGGTCAGTACAAAAGATTCCGCCGGAAAAGTTACCACAAAAACCGGTACAGTGGATTATGTAGTCATGAGCAATGGAACTGCAAAACTTGCGATTGATGGAAATTTATATACTCTTGATCAGGTTACAACAGTTCTTGACAGTAATTATGTGTTTGAAAAAGGGCTTCCCTATGTTACGAAAAATGTTGATACAACTTTTGATAAAGAGAAACCGGAAGATGTAACCTTTACAGTAAATTTAGGCTCCGGTAAAACTGTTGCAACAGATGTTGCGGTAATCATTAATAATACAGTTGTTGATTCTAAATATGTAAAGTTAGACGGAACGAAAGTAATAATCAGCAAGGAAGCATTAGAAAAGCTGGAAAACGGTACTTATAAACCTACCATTATGTTTAATGATGCGAACTACACAGTAGTGTCAAATCAGATTTCGATAACGGTTAAAGGAACTGTAGCAGAAGAGCCTGATAAAACCGAGGATGGAGATGGTTCCGGAGATGAAGGAGATGGCTCTGAGGATACAGGAAAGACCGGTACAGAAGATTAAAATGGATGAAGGAATGGATTCCGGAGCCAATATAACATAAGACTCAATAACTATTTACTGAATGCCCACATGGAGGTAGGCATAGAAAGAGGCTTATATGAATCAAATATCACAAACGAAATACTCTTCCATCGAGCAAATGACAGGACAACTGCTGAAAGGCAGACCGGTTAAGCAATCAAATCAACAAGATACGAAGGTTTCTTTTCAAAAGATTCTGGAAAGCCAGTATGTTGAACAAAATGCCGGTTTAAAATTTTCCAAGCATGCAAATGAAAGACTGCAGAGCAGAAATATTGATTTGTCCGAGGAGCAGCTTGAAAAACTGACAGCTGGTACAAAGAAAGCACAAGAAAAAGGAATCTCAGAATCCCTGGTAGTAGTTGATAATATCGCTTTCATTGTTAACGTAAAGAACAGTACTGTCATAACCGCACTTGATGAAGGAGAGGATAAGATATTTACTAATATAGACGGTGCCGTAATTATGTAAATGCCGGACCTTAGGGAGGCATTAAGGTCCTTGACTGACAGAGAGGACAGGCACATTAATAAGGAGGTCATTTCATTATGATGAGATCATTGTATTCCGGTATTTCCGGATTAAGTGTTCACCAGACGAAGATGGATGTTATCGGTAATAATATTGCCAACGTAAATACCGTTGGTTTTAAGGGCAGCAAAGTATCTTTTTCTGATGTATTCTATCAGACGATTCAAAGTGCTACAGGCCCTAATGAGACAACAGGTGCTGCCGGACAGAACGCCATGCAGATCGGTTTAGGCAGTACCGTTTCTTCTATTGTTTCATCGCCTAGTAAAACAGGTGGTGCACAAAGAACAGACAATCCCTTTGATATTATGATAAACGGAGATTCTTTCTTTGTTGTAAATCAAGGTGGTACAAATTATTTTACAAAAGCTGGTAACTTCAAGATTGATGGTAGTGGTACACTCGCTACCACAAGTGGTGGTACGGTAATGGGCTGGCAGGTTGATCCCAACGATCCGACAAAAACAGTAGCAGATGTAGTTTCACCTCTGAGAATTATGTCCCCTGAGAACTTGTATTCACCACCAGTTGCAACTACAGCGGTGACTATAAGCGGTAATATTGATAGTAAAGATACACAGCTTGCTATTGGTGGCAGTGGAAAGACAGTAAATATATCTTTTTACGATAGTTTGGGACAGGAATATAATGCAACAGTAAAATTGATGCACAATACTACTGGTACAGCACCAAATTTGACAGATGTTGATAATCAATATACAGTACAGCTTATGGATGTGTTGGATTCAAATGGAAAGAGTATCTACAAAACTGGATCTGGCACTGCTGCAGATCCCTATAAAGAGACATCAGTAAAACCTATAAGTTTTGGCGGTATCGATTACACACTGGATACAGCAACCGGAAAGCTTACTACAACCGGTGCCTTGCCGGTAATTACATTTAATGCCAATACCGGTAAATTTGTCAGTGCCATAGGTGCAGGAACAGATAATGGTACTGGAACTGACAGCAATAAGAGTCTGAATTTTTCTATTACTGATACATCCGCAGCAGGAAGCCCCTTCCATAATATAACGGTAGACTTGTCATCGATTACCACGTTTGGAGGAACTGGAAAGACTGCTCTTGACTTTACACCTGGTGACCTTGACAATAAAGGAGGTGGACGTAAAGCTGGTAATATGTCTGGACTCAGCGTTGACACTTCCGGTAAGATCTATGGTTCTTATGATAATGGTGATAGCAGGCTGTTAGGTCAAATAGCTGTTGCATCCTTTTCAAATCCGGCTGGTCTTGAAGCGGTTGGAGGAAATTTATTTGCACAAACACAGAACTCAGGTAAGTTTGATGGAATCGGTAAGGATGTATCAAGTGACGGCGGCAGCTTTACCACCGGTGTTCTTGAAATGTCCAATGTAGACCTGGCATCTGAGTTTACGGAAATGATAACAACTCAGAGAGGTTTCCAGGCAAATTCAAGAGTTATTACAACTTCAGATACTTTATTAGAGGAATTGATTAATCTCAAGCGTTAAAAGTAAATGAACAAATGGCAGTGGTTTGTGGCTGCTGCCATTTGTACTTAAGACATCGATGGCATACAAACTCATTGAAAATTAAGATATTTATCCCGATAATATATGCTTTACCGGAATGAAGGAGAAAAAAATATGATTAATGTTACCAAATTAAGCGGTGTCGAAATCACACTGAACTGCGACTTAATCGAGACAATTGAAGAAGTACCGGAAACGGTTATTACACTTAACAATGGGAAAAAAATACTGGTAAAAGAGAGTAGACAAGATGTGACGAATCTTATAAAATATTACAAGAAAGAACTTTTTTCCCAATATATTTCCCTGGATGAGGCGAAAAAAGACTAATAAGGTAGGTGAAAGATTTGAATTTATCATCCATTATAGGTTTGATGACAGGTATATTTTTGGTAGTTTTTGGTATTGCTTTTAATCAAACTACAATGAGTGTGCAATTTGGAACATTAGGTAATTTCTTTGATATTCCATCGATTATCATTACAATAGGTGGTACATTTACAACATTGCTGACAATGGAGAAAAGCCTGCAAAATTATTGGGGTAAATTGAAATCTATTGGTTTGATATTTAAAAACCCTTCGAATAATGTAAATGAAACAATTGCTCGTATTATTGAATTATCAAACACGGCAAGAAAAGAAGGATTATTATCACTGGAAGAATCAACTGCAAATTTAGGTGATGAATTCTTGAAAAGAGGAATCATGTTGATTGTAGATGGAACGGATCCTGAACTTGTTCGTAAAATACTAGATACTGAATTAAGCTATATAGAATCACGGCACAATGAAACAATTACCTTTTGGAAAAGAGTTGCTTCTATGGGTCCAGCTTGGGGTATGATTGGTACATTAATTGGACTCGTTAATATGTTAAAAAACATGTCAGATGCATCGAGTATAGGTGGTGATATGGCAGTGGCATTAATTACAACTTTTTATGGTTCAGTAATAGCAAATTTATTAGGTATCCCAATTGCCAATAAGTTAAAACTACTTCATGATGCTGAAATACAGGAAAAAGAGTTGATGGTAGAAGGAATACTGAGTATTCAAGCAGGAGAAAATCCATCTATTATAGAAGAAAAACTAAAATCCTTTATTAGACCCTCATTGCGTAAGGCAGGGGAAAATGATGTGAGGGGTGAAGTGATTGAGTAGAAGAAAAATGGATGATAACGAGGAAAATGATGCACCATGGTTAAATACCTTCGCTGATTTAATGAATCTATTACTTTGTTTTTTTGTATTGCTTTTTGCAGCCTCTAATGTTGACTCGGATAAGTATCAAGCTATTTCTGATTCAATGTCAAAGGGAATAGGTTTTTTTTCTGGTATTAATACGCCTATAATAAATGATGATAATGGTAATAAAATATCTCATGGAGAAAATGACGGAGGATATAATGATTCTTTGATACCTAAGAAAGAAAGCTCATCGGAAGTTGGTTCAGAATCAAAATCAAACGATCAGCAACTAACGGATGTAGAAGAAAAATTACAGCAAAGAAATAAAGAACAGACGATGGAAATGTATGAGAATATAAGCAATTTAGCGGAAGAATATGATATTGACAATGACGTTGTGATTATAACGGACTCTAATTATCGCTATGTGCAGATTTCAATAAGTGGATCGATTCTATTCGATTCAGGAAAAGCAGAAATAAAAAAAGAAGCTATTCCACTTTTTAATAAATTAGGTGATGTTTTACAAAGCTATAAAAACTATCACATAGAATTAGAAGGACATACCGATAATAGACCTATGAGAAGTAATGCATATCCGGATAATAATTGGTTGTCTTCTGCCAGAGCTTTAAATGCCGCAACTTATCTTATAAATGAAAAAGGCATGAGTCCTGATACCTTAAGCTGGTCAGGAAGAGGAGAGTATGATCCGGTTGCCAGTAATTCCTCGGAAGAAGGAAGGGCAAAAAACAGGCGTGTTGAAATAAAAATTTATAATAAATATAATTAATACGTAAGGTAAATGCCCTTAGGGCAGATGGGAGACATTATGAAAAAGAACTTCTTAACGGTCATTATCCTAAGTTTGGGAATACTTAACATGATTCTTACTGCAGTCATTGTGTTTGCTGTAGTGCCAACAACAATGAGGACCAATGAGCTGATATCAAAGGTAGCAACTACGATTGATTTGGAGATCAATGGATCACCGGATAGCAAATCAATCAGTATTGAAGATATCGAGAACTATAAATTGAGCAAAGATCTTACCATAAATCTAAAAAGGGGAACTGATAATATATCACATTATGCATTGGTCACTGCTTCCTTATCACTGAATAAAACCTCAGAAGATTATGAAAGATTGCAGCCTTTGGTTTCAACAAATGAAACAAAGATAAATGAGTTTTTTCAAAATGAATTTTCAAAGTATACAATGGATCAGGTCGGGGAGAAAAAAGAAGAAATCAAAAATAGTGTCTTGGCCGAATTACAGCAATATTTCGAGTCAGAAGATTTTATAATCGGAGTCTCGATTGAATATGTTACACAATAAACAATTTGATGATTTTAGTAGAAGTTTGTGATATTATGGTATTGAGTAATCACCCCGGGAGGTAGTGGCAATGGGCGACGTCTTGTCTCAAAATGAGATTGACAACCTGCTTAAAGCATTAAGCAGTGGGGAATTGGATGCAGAAGAGTTTAAAGGCAGTGGCGAGAAAGTAGTTAAAAATTATGATTTTGCCAGACCCTCCAAGTTTTCAAAGGAACATCTTAGGACATTGGAAATTATATTTGAACATTATGGGAGATTGCTTTCTACACATTTACCGGCCTATTTTCGTAAAAATGTCCAGATCGAAGTTGTAAGTTCAGAGGCAGTTGCTTATTCTGAATTCAGCAACGCCCTTTCAAACCCTGTATTATTGGGAATAGTGGATTTTTCACCATTAGAGGGAAATATTATTATAGAAATTGCGGACAATCTAGGTTATGCAATGGTAGATCGTATGTTGGGCGGCACAGGGGTACCACTGGAGAAAGCAAGAGATTTCACAGAGATTGAATTGATTATTATGGAAAGAATATTTAATCTGTGTACCAATCTCCTGAGTGAACCATGGGATACAGTTGTGCATCTGGAACCGAGACTGACAAGAATAGAAACAAATTCACAGTTTGCTCAGATAATCGCACCCAGTGAAATGACTTCCATCATTACTATGAACATTAAGATAGGTAATGTAGAAGGAATGATGAATGTATGCCTGCCTTATGCATGTCTGGAAAGTGTTATAGATAAATTGAATACAAAATATTGGTTCTCAACAATGCAGGTTAAAGATGATGAATCCTATAAAGATCTTATTGAGCTGGCAATTGCCAAGGCAAAAATTCCAATTAAAGCGATACTTGGAAAAAGTACAATTTCAGTAAATGATTTTCTTGGCCTGCAGGTAGGAGATATTATTAAGTTAAACACCAAAGTAGAAGATGAATTAGAAATCTATGTTGGTAATTTGGATAAATTCAAAGCATTGCCAGGTGCGTCTTCGGATGCTTATGCAGTGAGAATTTCATCAATAATCAGGGAGGAGTAATAATATGGATGGTATGTTATCTCAAGAAGAGATAAATGCACTTCTCAGTGGTATGAGTACGGACACTGGAAGCGCTGGTTCTGATGATGGTTCAAATGTGCTGTCAGACGCAGAAAAAGATGCAATTGGTGAAATTTCCAATATAAGTATGGGAACAGCAGCAACCACCCTTTCATCATTAGTTAATCAGAAGGTTGTAATAACTACTCCGGTTGTTTCTTATGCAACCTGGAATGATTTAACGGAATCCTATGACAGACCATGTGTCTTTATTCAGATTTATTATAAAGATGGGCTGGATGGAAACAATATTCTTATATTAAAAGAATCTGATGTGAAAATAATCACAGATTTGATGATGGGCGGTGACGGCACCAATATCACCGGAGAACTATCGGAATTGCATCTTAGTGCTATCAGTGAGGCAATGAATCAGATGATGGGCTCCGCGTCTACGTCAATTTCAGCAATGCTGGAGAAAAGAGTGGATATAACCCCTCCCATTTCAACATTAGTTGATCTGAATGAATCCATAGACGGATCCGATATAGCACCTTTTCTAAAAGACACCTTTGTTAAAGTATCTTTTAAAATGGAGATAGGGGATTTAGTTGACAGCGAGCTTATGCAGTTATATCCTTTTCATCTGGCAAGAGAACTTTACAGTAATTTTACAAAAGGGGAGCAGAAACCTGAGCCTGAACCGCAGCCTGTAAAACAAGCACAACCCGAAGCTATGCCGGTTAACAATCAGGCTGTACCGACACAGCAGGTACAGATACCTTATCCGCAGATGCAGACGCCGATGTACCAGGTGCCATATCCTGCACCGGATGTTAATGTAGCACCGGCTCAATTCCAGACCTTTACGGTACCTCAACAGGTTACAAATCAGCCTGAGAATATAAATTTAATTATGGATGTTCCACTGGAAGTAACAGTTGAGCTAGGAAGAACAAATAAATCAATTAAGGAAATCTTAGACTTTACACCCGGAACTATCATCGAACTTAACAGGCTGGCAGGTGAACCGATTGATGTTCTTGTAAATGGTAAATTCGTAGCAAAGGGTGAGGTTGTAGTAATAGAAGAATCCTTCGGAATTAGAGTGACAGAGATTATAAAATAATAAAAACAATTTGAAAAGCTGTTTATATCCTGTTAATATTGTATTTATTGTATGAGGGATTTTGTTATCGGGTTATTAGTGATATTATCTATTATTTAAAACACACATGATAGGAGAATAAAAATGGGCAAGAGTATTTTAATATGTGACGATGCTGCTTTTATGAGAATGATGATTAAGGATATTTTAAGCAAGAATGGTTATACAATCGTAGGTGAAGCGGAAAATGGAGCAAAAGCGGTTGAAAAATATAATGAAACGAAACCGGACCTGGTGATGATGGATATCACGATGCCTGAGATGGATGGAATCCAGGCACTCAAAAAAATCAAAGCACAAGATCCGTCTGCCAATATTATTATGTGCTCCGCAATGGGACAGCAGGCAATGGTTATTGAATCAATACAGTCAGGGGCAAAGGATTTTATCGTAAAACCTTTTCAGGCAGACAGAGTACTGGAAGCCGTTAAGAAGGCCGTGGGCTAATGAATATATTTCTGGCTAAGATGTCGGATTTAAATAACGTCTTTCAGCTTATAGGTGTTACTTTTCTTTTCCTGTTTGTCTTGGTGATTACTTATGTAACCACCAAACTTATAGGAGGAATCAAAGCGGGTACTTTAACAGAAAGCAATTTTAAAGTAATAGATACTTATAAAGTTACACAAAATAAGTATATGCAGATTATAAAGATAGGATCTAAATACTTTGTAATTGCTGTCTGTAAAGATACGATACAGATGATTACCGAACTAAAAGAAGAAGAAATTGTTCTCAAAGAGAAAAACAATAAAACCAATATTAGTTTTCAGGAAATCCTGAAAACAATTAAGAAACAAAATGAGAAAGTAGAAAATACAGGTGATACAGCAACAGACTTGTCGAAGTCCCAGGAATCTCTGGAGACATCAGATGAGAATCATCACCAATAAGGTTGGTATGCATGGAGACAAGGAATAGAAGGATATTGAAAAGACTGGTATGTATTATCTTTATTTTATTCATTACCGGTATATTAACCACTAAAATGGCTGTTCCTGTGCTTGCAGCACAGACTGATGGAACGACAGATACCAATACAACCAATAATACGGGTACCGGAACGGGAACCGATAATAATTTAAACGGCCAGATAGGGCCGTTTCAATTTAATCTGGATACAGGATCCGATAATGGAGGTCTGACCTCCACACTTCAGATTATGCTGGTGATTACACTGATTTCACTGGCACCGTCCATTTTGATTATGGTCACATCATTTACCAGAATAATTATTGTATTGCACTTCGTAAGATCTGCACTGGGTACACAGACCACTCCACCGAATCAGGTGCTTATAGGACTCGCGTTATTTCTGACCTTCTTTATCATGTCGCCAGTTTTTACAACTATCAATGACAATGCCATCAAACCGTTGACGGCAGGGGATATAACCCAGGAAGAAGCTTTTGAGGCAGGAATAAAACCTCTAAGAGATTTTATGATGGAAGAAGGCAATACCAGGCCACAGGATTTAAGACTATTTATGGATATTGCGCAAATCGGTACAGTTGATAATTTAGATGAGATTCCTATGACAGTTGTTATACCTGCTTTTATTATAAGTGAATTAAGAGCTGCATTTATTATTGGATTCTTAATCTATATACCCTTTATTATCATTGATATGGTAGTGGCCTCAACATTGATGTCTATGGGTATGATGATGCTTCCTCCCACGACCATATCTATGCCCTTTAAGATATTACTGTTTATCTTAGCAGATGGATGGAATCTGGTTATTGGAACACTTGTAAAGACCTTTTATTAGTAGAAAGCTGGTGGTTTTATGAATGAAAATATAGTAATTGATATTATCAGAGATGCGCTTTGGACCATTATAAAAGTATCTGCCCCCATGCTTTTGGTATCCCTGGTTGTAGGTCTTGTAGTAAGTATATTACAGACTATCACCTCTATACAGGAACAGACCCTCACATTTGTTCCTAAGTTTGTGGCAATTTTCCTGGTAATCATGCTTTTTGGAAGTTGGATTATGACAGAAACAAGGGACTTCTTTATAGATTTAATGAATAATATGCAGTATTTTATCAGAAGTGTATGACATTTTCGATTAATGGATTTGATGCATTTTTATTAATTCTTGTGAGGATATCGGCATTTATTATCGTTGCCCCTTTTTTCAGTGTAACTAATGTCCCTAGAAGAGTAAAAGCAGGATTTTCCTTTCTGTTGGCAATTATCATTTTCCAGGTAATTGATGTTGATATCGAATACAGTACCGTATTTGGTTTTGCGGCTTTAATAGTGAAGGAAGCTCTTACTGGTTTGATTATTGGATTTTTTGCAAACTTAAGCTATTATATTATTAACTTTGCCGGGCAGTTAATGGATATGGAAATCGGTTTTTCTATGGTAAATATATTTGATCCAATAGCAAATGTACAGACCACTATAACCAGTAATCTGTATTCCTATTCGATCATGCTCATGCTTTTTGTCACGGATATGCATCTATATATTATCAAAGCTTTTTCGGATACGTATAGTATTATTGCTGTTGGACAATCCGATATAAATCCTAATCTATATCTTTTAATGGTAGATTTTATGAAAAATTATTTTATCATAGGTTTTCGAATTGTTCTTCCTGTTTTTGCTGCGATGCTCATCGTAAACACTATCCTTGCAATTTTAGCAAAAGTTGCTCCGCAGATGAACATGTTCGTTATTGGTTTCCAATTGAAAATAATGACAGGTTTGCTGATACTTTTTCTGCTGACAAAGTTTTTACCAACAGTTTCAGGATTCATTTTTAATGAAATGATTGATATGATGAAGGCAGCAATTTATGCATTGAAATAATGATTTTTTCTGGGTTAAGGGAGGCATTGCATTGAATAGATTATTGGCCTATAATCTGCAGTTTTTTGCTGAAGGACCAGGTGAGAAAACCGAAGATCCCACCCCCAAAAAGCTAGGTGATGCCAGAGAAGAAGGTCAGGTAGCCAGAAGTACCGATCTAATAACAGCTTCTGCCTTGATTGCCTTATTTCTGACATTGAAAATTTTTGTTGGAAGAATAGGAAACCAGTTTATTGAAGCTTTTTATGAATTCTATGGTAATATTGTTAAAGTAACGGATGATGATTTCCACATAGTAACAGCGAATGCTCTATTAAGAGAAAGTATCTATCGGATATTACTCATTTTGTTACCCATTTTTGTAATCGCAGTTATGGTAGTTATTGTTGTAAATGTTTTTCAGGTTAAATGGAAAGTAACTACGAAACCTTTAAAGCCAAAACCGGATAAATTTAACCCCATCAAGGGGTTTAAGAAAATATTTTCCAAAGACAAATTAGTAGATACCTTTAAAGAAGTATTAAAAATATTAGCTATCATGTATATAGCATATAACACCCTGATAGACTACAGCGGGGATTTGCAAAAGCTTTACGACATGGAATTAATCCAGGCTGTTGAGTTTATCGGAGATATCGTAATAAAATTAGGTTTGAATATAAGTATAGTCTTTCTTATAATAGGAATGGCTGATTATATATATCAAAAGTTCAAGTTTAAAAAAGAAATGAGAATGTCCAAGCAAGAAGTGAAGGATGAGTATAAGCAATCAGAAGGTGACCCTCATATCAAAGGAAAGATCAAAAATAAAATGAGGGAGATATCACAAAGGAGAATGATGCAGATGCTTCCGGAAGCAGATGTTGTCATTACGAATCCAACGCATTTTGCAACAGCTATAAAGTATGATAAGGATACTGGCGAAGCACCGGTTCTCGTGGCAAAAGGAGCTGATTTCCTGGCACAGAAAATAAAAGAGGTCGCGAGAGAAAATCATATTGAGATTGTTGAAAACAAACCTTTGGCAAGAATGCTTTATTATAATGTTGAAATCGGTAATGAGATTCCGCCGGAATTATACCAGATGACAGCAGAAGTACTTGCTTATGTTTATAATCTTAAAAATAATAATTAATTGGATAGAAGCAAAGAACATGTTTCTATCATCGGATGTACGGCAGTACAACGCTGCCTTTTATCAGAAATGAGAAAAGTGTTTTCTGATAAGCCATACTATATAAATTCAGGGGGCAATATCCATGAGAAAGACAGACATGGCTGTAGGTATTTACTTGCTGGCAGCAATTATATTCTTGATTATACCTATTCCTCATTTATTACTGGATATATTACTGGCACTTAATATATCGGTATCAATGATTGTTCTTTTTAATGCCTTATTTTCGAAAGAGGTATTAAATATGTCTGCATTTCCGACTATTCTGTTATTCACAACTATTTTCAGGGTTTCCTTAAATGTATCCGCCATGAGATTAATACTAAAAGATGGTGAGGCCGGTGGAGTTATACAGACTTTTGGTAACTTCGTAGGTGGTGGTGACGCTATTATTGGTATTATTGTATTTGTTATACTGATTCTGGTTCAGTTTATCGTTATCAATAAAGGATCTGAACGTGTTGCCGAAGTAACGGCAAGATTTACCCTGGATGCGATGCCTGGTAAGCAGATGGCTATTGACGCAGATTTAAATACAGGTGCAATCAATGATGTACAGGCGAAAGAAAGACGTGAGAAAATACAACAGGAATCAAGCTTTTTCGGAGCAATGGATGGTGCTACCAAGTACGTTAAAGGTGATGCCATTGTTGGTCTTATCATTGTATTGATAAATTTTGTAGGCGGTTTAGCCATCGGCTCCTTTAGAGGCGGTATGGATATAGCAGAGGCCTTTGATAAATATACAATTCTTACCATTGGTGAAGGACTTGTAAGTCAGATACCTTCCCTTCTTATTTCACTTTCAACCGGTATTATTGTTACGAAAGCTACAAAAGATGCAGATATTGGAGATATCCTGGTTAAACAGTTATTCTCTATCCCCAAGGTTCTTTATATTGTAGGCGGTGCGTTAATCTTCTTAGGTATTATGACACCTTTAAATGATCTGGTTTTCTGCGCTTACGGTGTGGTGTTCATTATTTGTGGAAGGACCATGGCTGGCAGAATGGAAGTAGAGGATATTGAAAGTGCTGCTGCGATGGAAGAGGAAAGCGGAGATGAGATCAGAAGACCTGAAAATGTTGTCAACCTCTTACAGGTTGATCCCATTGAACTGGAATTTGGTTATGGTATCATTCCTTTAGCAGATGTTAACCAGGGCGGTGATCTTCTTGACAGAGTAGTTTTGATACGTAGACAGATTGCCTTAGAGTTAGGCTGTGTTGTTCCAATCATTCGTTTAAGAGATAATATTCAGTTGAATCCCAATCAATATCTTGTTAAAATTAAAGGAATCCCCCTCAGTGAAGGTGAAATACTTTTTGACCATTATATGGCAATGAATCCCGGTTATGTAGAAGAAGAGATCACAGGAATTCCTACCTTTGAGCCATCCTTCCATTTACCGGCCATCTGGATAACTGAAAATCAGAGGGAGCGTGCAGAATCTTTAGGTTATACCGTTGTAGATCCTCCGTCGATCATTGCTACTCATCTTACGGAAGTTATCAGAAGCCATATATTCGAATTACTGACCAGGCAGGATGTACAAAATCTTATCAACAATATTCAGGAAGCAAATGGTACTCTTGTTCAGGAACTTGTTCCAAAGCTTCTTAGTGTAGGTGAGATACAAAAAGTTCTGCAGAATCTGTTAAAAGAAGGCATATCTATCAGAGATCTTATAACGATTTTTGAAACCCTGGCGGATTATGCACCAACTACGAGAGATACAGATGTCCTTACGGAATATGTTCGTCAGAGTCTGAAGAGAGCAATAAGCAATAAATACTTCCCGTCCTCTGAAGTTACCAGCGTAGTTACACTGGATCCAAAGGTAGAACAGGACATTATGGGAAGTGTAAAACAAACAGAACAGGGTGCTTATCTCACCTTGGATCCCGAAAGAACAAGAGATATCATGAGTTCTGTGGAAGAGGAAATTCAAAAGCTGGAGAACATAGGAAAGAATCCGATTATTATTACTTCTCCTATTGTAAGAATGTATTTTAAAAAGCTGACACAGGATTATTTTAAAGATCTTATCGTAATATCCTATAATGAAATAGAATCAAATGTTGAATTACAATCGGTAGGGATGGTGACTGTATAGTGATTATTAAAAAATATCAGGCAGAAACAGAGACGGAAGCGATTCTTCTGGCAAAGAATGAGCTGGGTAAAGATGCCATCGTAATGAATATTAAGACCATTTCGCCCAAGGGGGTATACAGACTTTTTCGTAAACCATCTGTTGAGATAACAGCGGCAGTGGATGATACCGGTATATTATCAGGCGGAAAGAAAGAAGCTGAAAATAATCCCCCTAATATAAAGTCGTCTTTTTTTACAAATACTTCATTAGAAAGTAGCCTTGTTGACAAGAATTCAGCAATGAAAAGCAGTTCCTTTACGGAGGATGCTTCAGCCATTGAAAAAAAACTCAACAGTCTTCAGGAATTGCTGGAGAAACAATTGCTGGAACGACAGAGCGAGAAAAAAGAACCGGAAGAAAACAAGCAAAAAGATCCGGAAGAGCAAAAAAGAGAAGCTTGTATACAGCTTGTATATGACCAATTGTTAAGAAATGAAGTAGATGAAAAGTTTGTAACCCAACTGGTAGCGGAAATAGAAAATAAGATTACAAAAGATATTACAATAGATAATATTTTATCTCATGTATATCAGAAAATCATATTAAAACTTGGTCAGCCAAAAACTATTGAAGTACAAGAAAATAAGTGTAAATTCATATTTTTTATCGGACCGACTGGAGTCGGTAAAACAACGACCATTGCAAAGATAGCATCAGATCTTAAGCTAAACAGAAAGTTAAAGGTTGCTATGTTGACCTCTGATACCTATCGTATCGCAGCTGTTGATCAGTTAAGAACCTATGCGAATATCCTTGGGATACCTATGAAAGTAATCTATACGGAAGAAGAAATGATAAGTGCCAGAGAAGAGCTTCTTGATTATGATATCGTACTTGTGGATACAGCAGGACGTTCACATAAGAATAGACAACAAAGAGATGATGTCGAAAGACTGCTTGGTACGGTAACAGAGGATGAAAAAGAAATATATCTGGTATTAAGTGCTACTACGAAATACAAAGATTTGATTCGTATTACAGAGAATTACTCTGAGATTACCAACTATCGCTTAATCTTTACGAAATTGGATGAAACAATTTCAGTAGGAAATATTTTGAATATCAGGATGCTGACGAATGCTGAGCTTTCCTATGCCACTTGCGGACAGAATGTTCCCGATGACATCGGCAAGATTGACACACAAGAAACTGCGAAGAAACTTTTAGGAGGTTTTGAGTAATGGATCAGGCAGAGCAGCTTCGAAATATTGTTAAAAAACAGAGTTTGCCTGATAAACTAGCCAGGGTAATAACAGTTACAAGCGGAAAAGGCGGTGTAGGCAAATCTAATTTAGCTGTTAATTTAGGTATTCAATTAACCCGATTAGGTAAACGGGTTGTAATACTGGATGCTGATTTTGGACTTGCAAATGTTGAGGTTATGCTTGGCATAAGGCCAAAACACAGTCTTGCAGATTTAATTTACGGAAATAAGACACTTCAGGAAATCATAACAAAAGGACCGGAAGATCTGATGTTCATATCAGGGGGATCTGGAATACAGGAAATGTCTGATATTACGAAAGGCCAATTGGACTTTCTTAACCGTAAACTATATGAATTAGATGAAATCGCCGATATCATTATAATTGATACAGGTGCAGGTATAACCGGCAGTGTATTGGAATTTGTTATTGCCAGTGAAGAAGTTCTGTTGGTGATAACGCCTGAGCCTACATCAATAACAGATGCGTATGCCTTATTAAAGGTATTGAATAAGAAACCTGAATTTAATTCAGAACAGACATCCATAAAGATGATTTCAAATCGAATCAATACACTGGAAGAAGGCCGCAGTTTATATAATAAGATGAATCTGGTGGTCGAAAAATTTTTAACAGTTAAGCTGGAGTATCTGGGAGGAATACCACAGGATGCCAATGTTTCGAAAGCGGTCATGCAGCAGAAGCCTTATTCCATCTTGTATCCTAATTCACCCTCTGCCAAAGCAGTATCGGCATTGGCCGCCTCACTCTGTAATGGAGTTCCGGTTAATAAACAGGAACGGAGAGGTTTTGCCAATTTATTTACAAGTCTGATTCATCGCAGGACAAACAAATAGTGGAGGTTAAAGCTATGGTACGTGATGTTGTATCCATTGGAGATAAGGTCGAACTAAAAATATTAGACAGGGATGAAGAAAACGAAAAAGCCTGTTATAAAAGCAAGGTATTGGATTTTCCGGATTATAAATCTGCTATTATAACTATGCCCATTGTTAAAGGCAGAATAGTACCTCTATCGGTAGGTGACAGATACAGTGTACGTTTTTTTGCAAATAATGGTTTATATGAATGTAAAGGGATAGTTACGGACCGATCAAATGATGATAATGTGTACATACTAACCATAGAATTTACATCTGCGCTGGAAAAGCACCAAAGAAGAAAATATTTTCGCCTTTCTTGTGTGTTAGATACAGAGTATTATATCGTAACAGAAACCGAGCAGACTCTCCGGTATAAATTAAAGAAAGATGAGTTTAAGAGCCCGGAGGAGAAAGAAGCTTGTTTTGAAGCACTGAAGCAATGTAAGAGAGACTGGCAGAATGGTATTATCGTGGATCTAAGTGGTGGAGGAGTAAGACTGACTTCGGAGAATTTACATGAAATCGGCAGTTTTGTGCAAATGAAGATTCAATTTGGAGTACCGGTAAAACTGAAGGCTGAATATGTCTCAGGAGCCATAATTTCTTCCGAAAAAATGACGAACCGCGTTGGATTCTTCGAATATCGGCTGCAATTTAAAGAGGTTCTGAAGGAAGATAGAGAAGCAATTATAAAATATATCTTTGAAGAAGAAGTTCGGCAAAGGGCAAAAGACAAGAAACCTGGCAGGTAGCAGCAGAGTTTATATATAAATACAGATAAGCTGAATTACGTTATATAGACAAAAGATATTTAAATTTATCTTGATTTGTAAGTGCTCTAAGTGCACAGATGGGAGTTGGGTTAGAAATAACGACTATTCTTTCCACTACGGATTCAGGAATATTGAATCAAAGATTTGATGTTCACGAAAGGGGTTAATATGCAGAAAAAAGTTTTAATAGTTGATGACTCTGCACTCATGAGAAGGGTACTCTCTGATATAATAAATTCAGATCCTAGGTTTCACGTTTCAAAAGTTGCTGTTAATGGACTGGAGGCATTTATGTTATTAACACAGCATAAAGAAGTTTATGATGCTGTGATTCTGGATATTAACATGCCTCAGATGAGCGGAATCGAATTGCTAGAGCAGCTTGAGCAGAAGAAGATCAAAGCAACGATTATTATTGTCAGCACTTTGGCAAAAGAAGGTGCAAAGGAGACAATCAGAGCTTTGGAATTAGGTGCTTTTGATTTTGTTACCAAACCGGAAAGCTTCTTTGAGGTAAAAAGTGATAAGTTTAAAAATAAAATTGTAGCATGCCTCGAAGTTGCAACTAAACTGAATGGAATACGCGAAATACAAAAAGAAGACAGTTCTCCGAAGATGAACAGTCTTTACAAAACGGCTGCAAGTAACAATATTTCTGTAAAGAATGAATCAATCAGTTCTTCTTCCTCAGCAATTCTTCCTAAGGTTTCCACCTTAAACAGAACTGGCAGAAAGCTAATAGCAATTGCTTGTTCTACCGGTGGTCCAAAAGCTTTACAGCAGGTTATTCCTAAACTCAGTGCCGCATTAGGCTGCAGTGTACTTATTGTACAGCATATGCCTGAAGGCTTCACAGCTTCTTTGGCGAATAGATTAAATGAAATCAGCAATATAAGAGTGAAAGAAGCAGAACATTTGGAAGCACTTTCGGAAAATACCGCCTATATCGCAAAAGGCGGATATCAGATGAGGCTGACTCGGGCAGACCTGAACAAAGAGGTGTTAACTGTTACACAGGAACCAGCAAAGAATGGCTTAAAGCCCTGTGCGGATTATATGTATGAATCCATTGCAGATTCTGCATATACAGACATCATATGTGTGGTATTAACCGGAATGGGCAGCGACGGAACCTATGGTATAAAAAAACTAAAAGAAAAAAAGAACGTTTATGTAATTGCACAGGATGAAGCTACCAGTACTGTATATGGCATGCCAAAGGTCGTCAGAGACAATGGACTTGTCAATGAGGTAGTTCCATTGGAAAAAATAGCAGATGCAATACAAAAAAGTCTGGGGGTACAATAGTATGGATGTGAGTCAATATCTTGAGATATTTATTGATGAAACAAAAGAACATTTGCAGAGTTTAAACCAACAGTTATTAATATTAGAAACAGAACCGGAAAATAGTGAGACCATAAATGAAATATTCAGGGCGGCTCATTCTCTTAAAGGAATGGCTGGAACCATGGGCTTTAAGAGAATGCAGAGATTGACCCATGATATGGAAAATGTTTTCTCTGAGATCAGAAATGGCAAGATGGGTGTGACAGCAGAGCTGGTTGATGTATTGTTTAAGGGCCTTGATGCGTTGGAAGGATATTTAAGTAATATACAGGCAAGTGCGGATGAAGGAACAGAAGATTATGAAGAGATTATACAACAGCTTAACAGTATTTTGAATGCTGGTTTAGGCAAAGCTGCAGAAGATGTTAAGGAACAGGTACAGGTAACTCAGACTGTCAGTGCAGCAGCAGTAGATACTGTTTCAGCTTCTACCGGAAAATACAAGGAATTACCCCTTGCTGAATATGAGAAAAACGCTATTGCAAAAGCGGACAAAGTTGGAGTGCGTGCATACGGTATAACGGTTTTTGTACAGGAATACTGTATATTAAAAGCCGCAAGAGCTTTCCTTGTATTCAAAGCTTTAGAAAGTCTCGGTGATGTTATTAAATCAAAGCCCGAGGTACAGGATATTGAAGACGAGAAATTTGATCTTGATTTCAGCGTTGTTCTTTTAACGAAAGAAGATATTGAGAAAGTCAGAAAAACAGTTCTAAGTGTTTCTGAAATTAAAGAAGTTTTTATAGAGCCGATTTATGTCTCATCATCGGAAGTAGCGGAGGAAAAAGAAGCTGCACAGACGGAAGAAAAAGAATTAAGAAATAATAACCAGAATAAAACAGCAGCTCAAAGTACCGTTAAGCAGCAGAGCTCCAAACCTGTCGTTAACCGTTCGGTTCGCGTGGATATCGAAAAACTGGACGTACTTATGAATCTGGTAAGTGAGCTGATTATAGCAAAGAACGGTCTGGTTTCCATGAATACCGGAGAGAGAATCTCAAAGACGGATTCCGGTTTCAATGAACAGATTGAATACCTTGAAAGAGTTACTACAAATCTTCATGAATCTGTAATGAAGGTTCGAATGGTTCCAATTGAAAGTGTATTAAACCGTTTCCCTCGAATGATAAGAGATTTATCCAAATCCTTAAATAAGAAGATGGAACTTTACATGACAGGAGAAGAAACAGAATTAGACAGAACCGTTATAGATGAAATCGGTGATCCGCTGATGCACTTACTTCGTAATGCGGCAGACCATGGACTTGAAAGCAATGAAGAACGTGTGGCGAAAGGCAAACCTGCTGCAGGCTCTATTTATCTGGACGCTTATCAGGATGGAAATAACGTTGTAATTGAAGTCAGAGATGATGGTGCAGGCATCAATGTTGAAAAAGTCAAGAGAAAAGCAGTTGAAAAAGGGACCATTACCAACGAACAGGCTGATGTAATGTCTGATAAAGAAATTATAGATTTGCTGTTCAAACCTAGCTTCTCAACGGCAGAGGTCATTACAGATGTATCAGGCAGAGGCGTTGGTCTTGATGTTGTAAAGACAAAAATCGAAGCACTGGGAGGAGATATTGAAGCGAAAACGAAACTTGGAGCAGGAAGTAACTTCATTATCAGATTACCCCTTACTCTGGCCATTATACAGGCGTTAATGGTAGAACTTGGATCTGAGAAGTATGCAATTCCTCTTGGTAGCATTCAGACCATTGAAGACGTAGCTGCTTCTGATATAAAATATGTTCACTCCAAGGAAGTTATTAATCTTCGCGGCAATGTTATACCTTTACTTCGTCTAAATCAGATTCTGGATGTACCGGGTGACAAAGAAAACCAGGAGAACATGATTGTTGTTATTATATCAAAAGGAGACAGGCTGGCAGGTCTTGTAGTAGATAATCTAATTGGTCAGCAGGAAATTGTTATTAAGTCAATTGGAAAGTTTATTAATAATAATAAGATCATAGGCGGAGCTACCATACTTGGTGACGGTGAGGTTGCCCTGATTCTCGATGTTAATACGCTGGTCTAGAAGGAGGGGGTTTTCATATGGAAAATACAGTTAATGACGGAAAGCAGTATATCGTAGTAAAAATAGGAATTGAGCAATATGGTATTGATATTAAATATATTGATAATATAGTTCGTATGCAAAGCATAACGAGAGTACCAAAAGCACAGCATTATTTCAAAGGTGTTATCAATTTAAGGGGTGAGATCATTCCTGTAATGAGCCTTCGCTTAAAATTCGGACTGGAAGAGGATAAGATTACAGGTGCTTCCAGGATCATCATAATTAAATTTGATTCTCAATCTGCTGTGGGCATTATTGTGGATGAAGTAAAAGAAGTGGTTACATTAGATGACAGTATGGTGGAGAAGGTTACCAACAGTGCAGTGGAAGACAAGAATGGATACCTCTCAGGGATAGGTAAACATAATGACAGCCTGATTTCTTTGCTCAATATCAATGGGGTTATTGTGGAGAAAGAAACAGTATAAGGAGAGATAGCATTGCCAAATATTAATTTAGATAACATAGACAACATGCAATATGACGTTTTAAAGGAAATCGGAAATATTGGTGCAGGTAATGCTACAACTGCTTTATCCACTATGATAAACAGTAAGGTTGATATGAATGTACCAAAGGTGGATCTGCTCAATATAAAAGAGCTGCCGGATATGCTCGGAGGTGCGGAGGAAATCGTTGTAGGTATCCTCATTACCCTGGAAGGCGAAATTAATGGAATGATGATGTTCATGATGGAACAGATGTCGGCCTGCCGTATTGTAGATATTCTTATGGGTAAATCCTCAAAACTTGAGGATTTTACGGAAATGGAGTACTCAGCTCTCAGAGAAATAGGTAATATCATTGCCGGAGCATATCTCTCCTCACTGTCAACCCTCACTGGCATTAAGATTAATGCCAGTATACCCTATATGTCCATTGACATGGCCGGTGCTATTTTAAGTGTACCAGCAATTGAATTTGGTAAGGTTGGTGATAAAGCACTTATTATTGAAACACAGTTTGTCAAAGATGATTCGGATGTCAATGGTTACTTTATCTTAATACCTACTTTGGAATCATACGATGTTATATTAAAATCCTTGGGATTATAGGTGATTATATGGGCGTAATGGTTAAAGTAGGAATGGCAGATATGAATGTATGCAGCTCACCAGATGCACTGACAACCTTAGGACTAGGTTCATGTGTTGGAATTACCCTTTATGACTCTGTGAAAAAGACAGCGGGAATGGTTCATATTATGCTGCCTGATAGTACAAAGATTAAGAATAATGAAAACACAGCTAAATTCGCAGACACTGGAATAGATGTACTGATTGAGAAAATGGTTTCCATAGGAGCAAATAAGAACCGGCTGACAGCGAAAATTGCAGGCGGAGCTCAAATGTTTGCTTTTAACTCTAATAACGATATGTTACGTATCGGGGAACGAAATATTGAAGCTAGTAAACAAAAATTGGCATCCCTTGGAATCAGGATTATAGCAGAAGATACCGGGTTGAATTATGGTAGAACAATTGAATTTTATCCGGAGACCGGTGAGCTGTATGTAAAATCTGTAGGTAAACCGGTAAAGATTATCTGATTCTTTGGTACTTACAGAAAGAAGCTGGTTCTTATGTACGTGTGCTAAAGCACGCAGATGGGAGTTTATATGAAAGACAGATATATAGCACCTGCAGTGATGCTTTTAGCAGGTGCAGTTATGAGTATCGTAAACATCATAAATCATGAAACACTTTTGGTAAGTCTCTTAAGAGTGTTTCTGGTGCTGATTGGATTCTTTATTCTGGGGAAGATAGCAGCAGCAATCATCCGTAAAGCAACCAATGAAAAACAGGCAGAAGATAAGGGTATAGAGGATACAGAGGAAAATACAGCAACAATTGATTTAGCGGAAGAAGTGCTCAAAGAAGAGGTTGAACAAGTATAATTGGTGGCTTTTTTATTATACTAGATAAAAAGAGGCGAAGTATTCAGTTGTCTTTAATAATACGCAGAATTTCGAGTTAATCAGCTTTATATAAGAATAAAAATTGGCTGAGATATTCAGAATTTGGGGGATAATAGATGAACGCAGAGTACAAAATCAAGCTTTGGGAGGATTACAGTAAGAACAAGTCTTCTGAAGTGCGTGAAAGACTCATAACTGAATATGCTGGATTAGTAAAAGTTGTAGCCGGAAGGCTCAGTATGTATTTGGGTTACAATGTGGAATACGAAGATTTAGTTGGTTATGGAATATTTGGACTCATAGATGCGGTGGATAAATTTGATTACACCAAAGGTGTTAAATTTGAAACCTATGCCAGTTTCAGAATTAGGGGAGCAATACTGGATGAGATAAGGAAGATGGACTGGATACCAAGAACCTTGAGACAAAAACAGCGTAAGATGGATACAGCATATCAGAAACTGGAGAGTGTTCTTGGAAGAGCCGCTACCGATGAAGAGATGGCAAATGAATTAGAACTATCTATGAAAGATTATGAGTTGTGGCAAAACCAGACGAATATATCCAATTTATTTTCACTGGATGAGTTTCTGGAGCAGGGCAGCGAAAGTAATGTAGAGTCTAACTTAAGCTCTAATTATGAAACTCCGGAACAGATAACAGAAAGAAATGAATTAAAGACAATTCTGACCGATGCATTGGAAGTGCTGACTGAAAAAGAAAAAAAAGTAATTATTTTATATTATTACGAAGAGCTTACTTTAAAAGAAATCAGTATTGTACTTGAAGTATCGGAATCCAGAATATCACAGCTGCATACCAAAGCACTGCAAAAGATGAGGCGAAAGCTTGGTTGTAACATAGAGTTATTGTTTATGACATAGCGTAGGGAGAAGAGTATGGTTAATAGGAACGGTTACTTTCAGCTTGTTATTAAGGCGGATGGAACATACATCAGGTTAATACCGGGAAGATCTGACGGTAAGGCACTGGAATTCAATGATATAGTAAATTATTTTAGTAAAATCCAATTGTATGATTATGATGTAAGTGCTCTTGCAAGAGCAATCAATGCGTCAAAAGATAAAATGGTCGAAATTAAACTGACACCAGCCATCTTCTCGCAAGTGAATGAACTTTTGGATGTCAGTATATCACCAGACAGAATGTATGTGGAAGGATATTTTTATCCGCCTGTAGTAGGTGGGAAAATGCTGAGCAAGAATGACATACTTGATATTCTTAGACGTGCAGGTGTTAAATATGGTGTTATTGAAGAGATTATAGATGCTTATCTGATTAATCCAATATACAATGAAATGATAACACTTGCCAGAGGGTTGAAGCCAATTGAAGGTAAAGATGCAGAAATAATTTATTATTTTAACACCGATAAAACATTAAAACCAAAAGAAAAAGAAGATGGTACGGTAGATTTTCACCAGCTGGATATGATCAGCTCCATTAATAAAGGAGATTTACTCGCCGTTTTAGAACCTGAGGTTTATGGAAAACCTGGTATTGATGTTACCGGTAATGCAATTCCGCCCAGAAAAGTAATAAAAAAAGTTCTTAAACACAGCAGAGATATTCATTTATCCGAAGACGGCCTTAAAATGTATTCCGATGTAAGTGGACACGTGGATTTGGTCAATGGAAAAGTATTTGTATCAAATACTTATGAGGTATTGGCTGACGTGGATTCCTCTACAGGAGATATTGAATACGAAGGGAATGTTACGGTAAAAGGGAATGTTCGCGCTGGATATTCCATCAAAGCAAAAGGTGACATTATCGTAGATGGTGTTGTAGAAGGTGCAAGACTCTATGCTACAGGGCAGATTGTCTTGAAACGGGGAATGCAGGGCATGAACAAAGGAATCATGGAGGCGGAAGGGAATATCCTTTCTAAATTTTTTGAAAATGCTGTTGTTAAATCCGGTGGCTATGTATCAACAGAAGCAATTTTGCACAGCAAAGTATCTGCAAGAGGAGATATTATAGTTGGTGGTAAAAAAGGTTTTATCACTGGTGGAGAGATAACTTCGGGAACCTCTATTACCGTAAAAACAGCCGGTTCCACAATGGGAACCTTTACTCAATTAGAAGTTGGCATCAATCCCCAAAAAGTGGAACAATATAGGGAGGTTCAGAAAAGAATAGCTGCTATTGATGCAGATCTGGACAAGCTGCTTCCTATTATTGAAACATATAAAAGAAAAATAGGTCAAGGCGAGAAGCTATCCCCTGAAAAACTTGAATACATCAGATTAGCTACAAATAACTGTATTCAACTGCGAACGGAATACAAAGAGTGTCAGAATAAATTTGATATGCTTCGGGTAGAAATCGGAAACAGTGACGGTGGTTGGATCAAAGTTGAAAATGTTGCTTATCCAGGTGTTAAAATCGTAATATCCAATGTAAACTATCATGTAAAGACGGAAACTCATTACTCAAAATTTATCAGAGATAGAGCTGATATTAAGGTAGTTGGATTGTAAAGGAGGTTGTCTTATGCCAATAACACCAATAGAAGTAGTTACAATGGCTCCTAAATCCCAGGAGGTATCTGGTTATAAGCATCAGGAAAGTCAGAAGCCTATAAATGATCAGATCGTTATACATAATAAAATTAATAGTGAAATAAAACACAACAGCCAACAACCTGTTAAAGCATCAAAAGGTGAGAACAAAGAATACCGATATGATGCGAAAGAAAAGGGAAATAACAGTTTTTTTGGTTCCAAATCAAAAAAACAGAAAAAAGAAGAGTCAAAGGAAGAAACTAAGAAAACCAGATCCGGCTCTATCGATATCAGAATTTAATGGCTGGCAATAAACAGATATCATAATAAACCGGAGGACATAAAATGGGAATAGCAATCGTCCTTATAATCATAGGAATTGCAATAATAATTATTAGTTGTTTTATGGTGGATAAAACAGATAAGAAGAACCAGGATTTTGTACTGAATACAGTGCTTGATGAAAAAGCGATGGATATAAGCGAACTGAAACACCAAGTGGAGGAGATATGTCAGGAGACCACGGAAGGATATCTTTACAAAACAGAGAATCAGCTCAGTCAATTATCCAATGAAAAAATAATTGCCGTAAATGATTTTTCAGAACAGATTTTAGAAAAAATCAAGCTTAATCATGAAGAAGTTGTGTTTTTGTATAATATGCTTGGTGAAAAAGAAGAAGAATTGAAAACACTAATGAGAAATGCTGACAAGCAGAAAAAAGTCATGGAAGAAACCTCAGCTCGTTCTCTAACTGCAAAAGAATCGAATGCTCCCAAAAATAAAAAAAATGTTTCTCAAGTAAAAGTGGAGCAAAAACAAGCTTTCATTCCAGAAGAGTCAGAGGGAAGCAGTAATTCTAATCAGAAGATACTGGAGCTTTATTCACAGGGCTTTTCCATTGTGGATATTTCGAAAGCGCTGGAGCTAGGACAGGGTGAAGTCCGGTTGGTAGTTGATCTGTATAAAGAAAATGAAAAGCAGCAGTAAGAATTTTACAAGATAAGAGGAATGTATGAATCTAAAATATTATGTAAGAGGAATTGGTGTCGGCATACTTTTTTCAGCTGTTGTAATGTCTGTAGCATTTCATGGCTCATCCAGAAATAAACTTTCTGATGAGCAGATAATCGCAAGAGCAAAAGAACTGGGTATGGTTGAGAGCAATGCGGTAAATTCTTTCGATGATTTACTGACAACTCCGACCCCCACTGAAATACCGCAGGAAAATAGTACAGAAGAATCAGACGAAACGGAAGAAGTTCCAGTCACCGATAACAAAAAAAATGATGTAGATGAAGCACCGGAAAATTCTGATGGAAGTAAGACTGACGATAAAAATGGAACCGATGCTATAACGGGAGATAATAATAACACGACAGAGGAAACAAGTACGAAGAATACTACATCAAAGGATAATACTACGTCAGAGGAGAATACTACTTCTGAGGAGAACGAAACCTCAAAGAATGATTCTGATACGTTGGAAGAAAAGAAAGAGGATATTACAAAAGAGATTATTATTACAGAAGGTATGTCCTCTGAAAAGGTAACTCGTATATTGAAAGAAAATGGTGTTATTGAAGATGCAGGTGCTTTTAATCAGTATCTAATAATAAATAATTATTCCAGAAAGATAAGGGTTGGTACCTATCATATCAAACCTTATGCGACTTATAAAGATATAACTGATATGATAATCCATTAAGTGATAAGTTCTTGCTCATGACGCAATTCCAATGATATGCACATGAGTTTTTTTGTAAAAAATCATATTTTTAGTTTCAATGGAGACTATCTCAAACAAAATATGTCTAAGAATGACAAAATTAGCGAAAAAAGCTTGCTTATTAATCAAATTAGTATATAATAAGAGTAGGTAATTATTCCTATTATCGGTCAAAAATTAATATCATATTGTAAGATAAAGGCAAACCTGCCAAAAGGCAGAGACGCAAAGCCACGGGCCTAAGGCGAAAGCTATGGCAGCCGAGTTACCATGATTAGACTAGCCATGGCATTTTTTCGGCTAGCTTTTCTTTTTATATAACTTGATTGAGTTTTAATTTCAAATAATAAAATAAAGCTTATTTGTTTTTATATCTGAAAGCGGTTTAAAATTTATATTAATTTATATTGCCTTTACTGTTATTTTAAAATAAATATAAGATAGAGGAACACTATGGTACACATAAAAATTGCAGATATATCAGTTAGTCGAGGACAGGTAGTTTCCAGTCAAACGAAAAGTGTAATGCACACAGCAGAAAAAGAGTACAGAAGTATAAGCACGGCTCTGTCGGAGAACAAGTGTAAGAAACAGGGAAGCAAGCATAACTGGCACAATACCATTCTATTATCTCTGGACGCTATTCAGGATTTATTCCTTAAAACAGGTTTATCAGGAGCAGACATAGATATGATTGTACTTTCCAGTCAATTACCGGAGTATGTTTCACCTGCGACTTCTGCCAAAATTCATAATGTAATTGGCGGAAAGAAAGAATGCATCTGTTATGATGTGAATTCCAATGGTTGTGGTATGACCTTGGCTTTTGATCAGATTTCCAAATACATGACGATGAGTCCTCATATAAAACGTGCTCTTCTGATTGGCTGTGATTATATGAGTATCGATACCCATAATATGGGAGATGCTGCATGCGCCGTTCTGTTAGAAAAAACGGAAGAAGAAAGCGGTGTATGTGACACGCTAAGTATAGTAAGTCCAGATGATACAGATTCACCATTATTTCCACACTGTGGTTTTTCAAATATGTTTCTGATAAAAGATGGAAATGATATGGAGTTTTCCATCTACAAAAAGAAAATAATTAATGTTGAAGCGTTGGAAGAGTCTATATCAACAATACTTTTAAGAAATTCTCTCAGAATAGAAAAGATAAATATGTTTTGTTTCTCCCAAAACAGCAAAGAGGGGCTTGAAATCATAAGAGAACGGATGGTAATAGACAAATCTGCCAGCCCTTATATCGGTGATGTTTACGGAGATACAGGTACGAGCAGTCCATTTATTGCCCTATATGAAGCAATGGAAAAGCAGCTGATCAGAAGAGGGGATTATTTTATGATTTGTGCTTTTGGATGCAGTGCCCAGAATATAACTCTTCTTTGTAAATTTTAGTCTGGTATATAGAAGTAACCGCGTTAAAATGCGTCTATCCAATCCAGAGCATGGAAGGTTCTTGCGATACAGCTATAAATATAATAAAAACATAATGTGAATTATATTATAAACTATGCACCTTGTATACAGTTGGCTGCCAGCTTACTGCGATATGGAGAGTGCATTTTTTGTACTTACAATTTCTTGATTTGATCTGCAAATTGTGATACCATAAATTCGCATGATTATGTTAAAGAACACGAAGGAGATGGCAGTATGGGATTAAATGAAACACCCTCCGCAGACCGTTTGCATATAGGTTTTTTTGGGAAACGAAATGCCGGTAAATCAAGCTTGGTTAATAAAATTACAGGACAAGAGCTATCTGTGGTTTCAGAAGTAAAAGGAACAACAACAGATCCTGTTTATAAAGCAATGGAGTTACTGCCATTAGGTCCGGTGATGATTATAGACACTCCTGGAATTGATGACGAAGGAGCTTTAGGGGAATTAAGAGTAAGAAGAACAAAACAGGTACTGAATAAGACCGATATTGCTATCCTGATAATTGATGCACTGGCAGGGAAGTCGGCTACTGATATTGAATTGATTAAGCTCTTTGAAGAGAAGAAGATTCCTTACCTATTGGTATATAATAAGGCTGATTTGCTTACAAAAGCAGAGGCAGAGCAAAATGATAATGAAATTTATGTAAGTGCTGTTACCGGCATGAATATTGAAACTCTGAAAAATATTATTTCCAGGATAGTACCGGCCGAAGATAGTAAGCTTCGAATCGTTGGTGATGTTATACATCCATCGGATTTTGTTATATTAGTAGTACCTATAGACAAAGCGGCTCCTAAAGGAAGGCTTATTCTTCCTCAGCAGCAGACCATAAGGGACATCCTGGAGGCTGACGGAACGGCAATTGTAGTAAAAGAGTATGAACTGAAGGAAACTCTTGAGAGCTTAGGGAAAAAGCCCAGTCTTGTTATAACTGACAGCCAGGTGTTTGCAAAGGTATCTGCTGATACACCAAAAGATATACCACTTACCTCCTTTTCCATTTTATTTGCCAGGTATAAAGGCTTACTGCAGGAAGCCGTTAAGGGAGTGGCAATTTTGGAGCAGCTGAAAGAGGGAGATACAATACTTATCTGTGAAGGCTGTACTCATCACAGGCAATGTGATGATATTGGAACAGTGAAGCTTCCGCGTTGGATTAAGAACTATACCGGCAAAGAATTTCAGTTTGAATTTACTTCGGGAGGACAGTTTCCGGAAGACCTGAGTCCCTATCAGCTGATTGTTCATTGCGGTGGCTGCATGTTGACGGAAAGAGAAGTGAAATATCGCCAAAAATGTAGCGTTGATCAAGGGATACCCATAACCAATTATGGAATTTTGATTGCATATATGCAGGGAATCTTAAGGCGAAGTCTTGAAATATTCCCGTCAATTCTTCAGGAAATACCGGACGAGTTTTAGTTTTAACCCTATAAAGGTGGGTTCCATAGGATGAAGATCCTGAAATAGTGTGCAGAAACCTGCATTTAATAATGGAGTCCAAGAGAAGAGGAACATGAAAGAGAACATTCAAGAGAAGAAGGATATTAATACAACTGCAAATATACTCTATGGAACAGAAACAAACAAAGCCGTCGGAAACTTTGCTCTGGAGCATAAGAAAACCAGTCACAGGCTTATTCTTGCCCTGGTTAAAGTTAAGAAAGCAGCAGCAAGCAGTTACCTGAAGCTAGGAATGGGGAAGCCAGGAGTATATGAGGCAATCATAAAAGCCTGTGACAGAATCCTTTCGGGAGAATATCAGGATCAGTTTCCAGTGGAGGCTTTACAGGGGGGTGCTGGAACCTCCACAAATATGAATGTCAATGAAGTATTGGCTAATCTTGCAGAGAAGCTTGCGGGAGAGAGGGATGAAGGGGAGCTGATAACGATACACCCACTTGATGATGTAAACAGAGGTCAATCTACCAATGATGTCTATCCCACAGCACTCCGAATTGCCTCCATTGACTTGTTACGGGAACTAAGTGATGGATGTGCCAGACTACAGGAGGCTCTTCAAATGAAGGAACGAGAGCTGGAAGGAATCAAAAAGCTTGGAAGAACAGAGCTTATGGATGCGATTCCTATTACCCTGGGAGGAGAATTCGGTGCATATGCTCAGGCGATTGCCAGAGACAGGTGGAGGCTTTATAAAGTAGAAGAACGACTAAGACAGATAAATCTAGGTGGTACAGCTGTAGGGACTTCAGGAAATGCTGAAAGAAAGTATCGTTTTCTGGTTATTGAAAATCTGCGTGAATTAACTGGTATGGGACTGGCAGCAGCAGAATATCCAATGGATATTACGCAGAATAATGACGTATTTGTTGAAGTGTCAGGACTCTTAAAGGCTTTGGCCGTAAATCTGATGAAAATATCAGGGGATTTAAGGCTTATGAATTCCGGTCCATACGGAGGGATAGGAGAAATCAGGCTAAAAGCCCTTCAGGCAGGCAGCACCATTATGCCCGGTAAAGTAAATCCTGTTATACCCGAAATGGTAACGCAGATTTCTATGAAGGTAATGGCAAATGACTATGCAATCACTATGGCTGCTGCCCACGGAGAATTTGAATTAAATGCCTTCCTTCCTTTAATAGCTGACAGTTTGCTGGAAAGTCTGGAACTTCTGATAAAAGCAGTAGAAATATTTCGATGTAATTGCATAGAAACTCTTCAGGCGAACAAGGACAGATGTGAAGAACTATTGGAGAAGTCTTATGCATTTGCTACAGCCTATACAGGAATACTGGGGTATGATAAAGTAAGTGAAGTGGTGAAAGAACATGAGGGAAATTCTGAATTAATAAGAAATACCTTAGAAATGCTGTTAAAAGAAAAAAATTCTGAAGTACGATAAATATAAAAACCCACAGAGTTGAACTATGTGGGTTTTTGTAATCACATAGATGGAATCCAAGTTCCCCATTGATGCTCTGTTAAAAAAATTATATATTTCCAAACTTTATGTTAAGCTGCTAATTGAAGCAGCCAAAATCAGCTGCTTAACAGCTGTTTAAAGATGCAGTAAAAAAGCTCATTTTTTGTAATGTTTGCTTAATTTAGATACAGCCCCAAAAAAAATAACATGTCAGGTTCGAATCCTGCCATGTTATTTTTTCGCTTATACTGCCGGTGGTGGGACTCGAACCCACACGCCCTCACGGACAACGGATTTTGAGTCCGTCTCGTCTGCCAATTCCAACACACCGGCTGATTTTCTTCACTGATGTCAAAATGGTTGTCTTGAATCAGCGAAGATTATTCTACCATAATATGAAAATAAAAGCAAGACATATTTCTATAAAAAAATTGTTTCTTTTTATTTAAGTCATAATAAACACGTACCCTTATAATTTCTTTCAGTGTTTGTCCTGCTGTTTTTGAAAGTATAGTTGAAACATTATCAAAAAAAGGGTAAAATAAATAATTAAACAAATCTATTTGTAATTCAAAAAGAGTGCAACACCCGAAAGGTATGGTAGAAAATGAACTGCATTGAAGTCCAAAGGCTTATGATGCCCTTTATTGATAACAAGTTAAGTATGGAGCAATTGGAAGCGTTTATGCAGCATATCAGGTCCTGCCCGGATTGTATGGAGGAACTTGAGGTTCATTATATTTTGCTGACAGGTATGAGAAGACTGGATGCGGATAAGGAATTGTCAGATAACTTCCATGAAGACTTCATTGAGTTATTGGGCGAATATGAAGAGAAAATCGTACACTATAAATTTGCCCACATAAGAAAGCGAATCATTCTGATATTGGTAATAGCCGCTGCAGCAATTGCATCCAGCCTTCACCTTGGTGAAGTGGTGGAGGAGGTCTTAAAGGACGAACCAAAGACCAGTACCTTTTATTCAGAAGATTTGTTTTTTCCGGACTTTGAAGGTAACAGGAGCAACGAGCTGACATTTGTGCCAAGTGGTGTATTTGATGAGAAGATAATGTATAGACTGGATGATATTTATGCTTATCTTGTAATAGAAGATGAAGAAGGAGCCAAACTATTACAGGAGAAGTTCCCTGTGCATTTTCACAGTTCCAACCCTTACAGAAAGCAGTGAAGCCTCATTTAGCAGAAAACCCTTGCTGGCAAAGCTAAACAACAGGCATAATAGTATATTAGAAAGGATATCGGTATGAGATATCCGGAAATGAGGATTTTCCATGAGTAAGAAAATTGTATTAATCGATGGGCACAGTATACTAAACAGAGCCTTTTATGCACTTCCGGTGTTATCCAATTCAGAAGGGCTGTATACAAACGGAGTATTGGGATTTTTAAATATTCTTTTTAAGATTCTGGACGAGGAGAAACCAGATTATCTTACCATCGCATTTGACGTGCATCAGCCGACCTTTCGTCATGAGATGTTTGCGGAGTATAAAGGTACCAGGAAATCCATGCCCGATGAATTAAGAGCGCAGGTCCCGCTGTTAAAAGAGCTGCTTAAAGCTATGAAGATTTCTATTTTGGAAAAAGGCGGATATGAAGCGGATGACATATTAGGAACACTTGCTGTTAATGCAGAAAAGGATGGCTATCAGGTATCTCTGGTTTCTGGTGACAGGGATTTATTACAGCTGGCATCAGAAAATATTAAAATTCGTATCCCTAAGACCAAGAAGGGCGGTACAGAAATCGAAAATTATAACACGCAGGATGTAGTAGCGGCCTACGGTGTTACCCCCACAGAATTTATTGACTTAAAAGCACTGATGGGAGATGCATCGGATAATATACCCGGTGTTCCGGGAATTGGGGAAAAAACAGCCTCAAAGATTATCTCTGCTTTTGGCTCCATAGAAAATGCTTATGAGCATATAACAGAAGTAATGCCCAATAAAGCAAGAGAATCCATGATAAACAACAAGGAACAGGCTTTCTTAAGCAAAACTCTTGCAACTATAAAAACCGATTGTGAACTGGATTACCAGATTGAACAAGCGGATTACTCGGAAATTTACAATCAGGAGGCCTATAGTTATTTTAAAAGGCTGGAGTTAAAGAGTCATTTAAACCGGTTCTCTGGTATAAGCATGTCAAATACTGCAGGCTCACAAACAAAATCTGAGTCTAAGGTCGTAACAAATACAGAAGAATTAGAGATAATCATTCAAATGGCTGGCAGGATTTCAAAGGGAGCATATATCGGTTTTTATCTCATTGCGGAAGCCGGGGAAGTATTGGGACTGTCACTTAGCCTTGGAGAAAATGAGAATTACTTTATTCCAACAGGAACGGAACTTACAGCGGATAAAATATTAGCAGGTTTGAATCAGCTGCTGTTATCAGAGAAAGAAACAGCTACCTTCCATTTAAAGGAACAGCTTTTCTATCTGAATGCCGGTATCAGAACCGGAATAGCGGATTTATCAATAGCGGCATATTTGCTGAATCCGCTTCAATCCACTTATGAATATGATGATGTGGCAAGGGATTTCTTGAAACTTACCATGGCATCAAGCAGTGAAGCCATAGGAAAAAGCTCATGGAAGGATTTTATAATAAAGAAAGCAGAAGAGAGTACTGCGTATTTTTCAAATCTTGCTTATACAGCTGCCAAAGCTGCTCCGGTTATCGTAAAGGAATTGCAGAATAAAGGGATGGATAAGCTGTTTGCTACGATTGAAATGCCCCTTGTCTATGCGTTGTTTGATATGGAACAGCGGGGAGTAAAGGTTAACAGAGAGGAATTAAAGGAATACGGAGATAAGCTAACCATTGGGATAGACCGACTGGAAGCGGAGATTTACAGTTTGGCAGGAGAAGAATTTAATATCAATTCACCGAAGCAGTTAGGCGTCATTCTTTTTGATAAGCTTCATCTGCCTTTTGGGAAGAAGACAAAGACCGGATACTCCACTTCAGCTGAGGTGCTTGACAAGCTTCGAATCGAACATCCCGTAGTTGAAAAGATTCTTGAATACCGCCAGCTGACGAAATTGAAATCCACCTACGCGGACGGGCTTGCCGGTTATATCAGTGCGGATGGCAGAATACATGGAAAATTTCATCAGACAATAGCTGCAACCGGCCGACTCAGCAGTACGGAGCCAAATCTTCAGAACATTCCCATTCGAATGGAGTTAGGCAGGGAAATCAGAAAGGTATTTATACCAGAAGAAGGTTTTATATTCCTGGATGCTGATTATTCTCAGATAGAACTCAGAGTATTGGCTCATATGTCAGGAGATGAGAGACTTATTGATGCCTATAAGGAAGATCAGGATATACACCGTATTACCGCCTCTTTGGTATTCCATACCCCTTTTGAGGAGGTAAGCTCCGAACAGAGAAGAAATGCCAAAGCCGTTAATTTTGGTATTGTATATGGAATCAGCTCCTTTGGACTGGGACAGGATTTAAATATAGCAAGAAAAGAAGCAGAGGGCTATATCAACCGGTACTTTGATACCTATCCCGGGGTTAAGTCCTTCCTGGACAAGCTGGTAAGGGAGGGGAAAGACGATGGATATGTTACTACTCTTTTTGGTAGAATCAGACCAATACCAGAACTTAGTTCCTCCAATTTCATGACACGTTCTTTCGGAGAAAGGGTTGCGATGAACTCACCCATTCAGGGAACTGCTGCAGATATTATAAAAATAGCTATGTTACGGGTTAATGACAGATTAAAGGAATTAAATTTACGTTCAAGATTAATCCTGCAAATTCATGACGAGCTTCTTATTGAGACCCACAAGGATGAAATAGAGGCAGTAAGAGTCCTGTTGAAAGAAGAGATGCAGTCAGCAGCCAATTTATCCGTGCCTCTTGAGGTAGATGTTAATGAAGGAAGCAACTGGTATGAAGCAAAATAACGGTATTAAGGTAATCGGGCTTACCGGCGGTATCGGAAGCGGTAAATCCGAAGCAGCAAAGATTTTAACCGGGTCTTATGGAGCCCTTCTTTTAAATACCGACCGGATCGCTCATGATTATATGGAAGTAGGCGGGATATCCTATCAGCTGGTCAAAGAGTATTTCGGGGAAGGTATCTTAAATGAGAAGAGGCAGATAGACAGAGAGAAGCTTGGCAAAGAAGTTTACCAGAATGCAGAAAAACTTAAGATTCTTAACTCCTTCTCTCATCCCTATGTTATGGACTATGTCAGAAATCTCATAAAGGCAGAGAAGGAAAGAACGGAAAAATTATATTCTGTTATCTGTGTGGAAACGGCGTTGCCAAGAGAAGCCGGACTAAAAGATTTTTGTGATTACATTTGGTATGTTACAGCGGATAAAAGCATCAGACAGGAGCGGTTGATTCATTCCAGAAATTTTACACCGGAAAAATTTGAGAAAATATTAGCCAATCAGTTTTCTGAGGATGAATATATAGAAAACAGTACCCATGTGCTTTATAACAATGGCAGTATTGAGGAATTAAAACTTCAGATAGAGAAGTTACTGAAAGAAGAAAATTTGGCATATCTACCTTACGGAGGACACTAAGAATGGTAAACAAAAGATACCCGGAGCATTTGGTGTTTGGATTGGATATCGGAACCAGAAGTATTGTGGGAACGGTGGGCTATAAGGATGCAGAGCAATTTATAGTTGTAGCTCAGTGTGTCAAAGAGCACGAAACCAGAGCCATGCTAGATGGGCAGATTCATGATATAACGAAAGTTGCAGAAACCATCGAAGGAGTGAAACAGGAACTTGAAGGGCAGATAGGCAGACGTCTTACGGATGTCTGTATCGCTGCAGCTGGTCGTGTGCTAAAGACTCTGACTGTTTCAGCAGAATATGAATTCTCTGCGGAAACCATTGTGAAGGAAGAACACATTCACTCTCTGGATCTGATAGGTGTGGAGAAGGCTTATGATACCTTGCGCCAGGAAATGAAAGAGGAAAAAATCCATTTCTACTGTGTCGGTTATTCCGTGATTCAATATTATTTAAACGGTTATACAATTGGAAAGCTGGAGGGGCATAAAGCAAACCGTATTGGTACAAATCTGATTGCAACCTTTCTCCCCGATGAAGTAATAGACAGCTTGTATGCGGCAGTGGAAAAGGCCGGTTTATATGTTGCAAACTTAACCTTAGAGCCTATAGCTGCTATTAATGTTGCCATTCCGGAAAAATTCCGATTATTAAACATAGCAATGATAGACATTGGAGCGGGGACTTCTGATATTTCCATAACACGAGATGGAAGTATCATAGCCTATGGCATGATTCCAAGAGCAGGAGATGAGATTACGGAGGCAGTTGTCAAAGAATATCTTGTGGATTTTAAAACTGCTGAAGCCATAAAGCTTTCCTGTCTGAAGAAGAAAAAGGTTACATATAAGGATATCATGGGTATTTCCCATAAGTTAACCACCGAAGAGGTAATAGAATCTTTAAAACCGGTTATAGACAGCATGGCCGGCTGCATTGCAGAGAAGATTGTAGAACTAAATGGAGGAAAGCCGGTCAGTGCAGTCTTTGTGGTAGGCGGAGGCGGAAAAGTTCCGGGATTTACCCAGACGCTGGCAGAAAAGTTGGGGCTTAACAAGGACAGAGTGGCACTTCGAGGAGAAGAGGTACTGGGGGATGTAACGTTTCTGCAGGAAAATATCAAGAAAGACCCGCTGCTGGTTACGCCAGTGGGTATATGCCTTAATTTTTATGATCAGAGAAACAATTTTATATTTGTTCAGGTTAACGGCGACAGAGTCAAGCTCTACGATAACAGCAAACTGACCGTTGCAGATGCAGCAATACAGATAGGATTGCCAAATGAGAATCTCTTTCCCAGAAGGGGGAGAGCAGTTGGTTACACCTTAAATGGCAATAAGCGTATGGCCAGAGGAGAACTGGGGGAAGCAGCTCAGATTAAGCTTAACGGAGAAATTGCAGGTTTAAGCAATAGTATAGAACAGAATGATCTGATAGAAATCACTGAATCTACCGTTGGCGAAGATGCCAAAGTTATCGTCGGTGAATTACCTGAGTATAAAAGCAGTATTACATTTACTTTTAATGATACCAGGATTAAATGCCCGAAATTTGCAGAGGTTAATAAAGAACTTGTTACGGAGTTCTATGAGATAAAAGAAGGGGATGCGGTTGAAATCCTTAATTATTATACCTTGAATCAGGTGCTTAAGTTTATGGATATCGAGTATACCGGAACCATCTATATAAATAATATGCCTGCGGCTGAAGAGGAAAAGATATATGAGAATTTTTCTATCAGGTGTGAGATTTACGATTCCCTGGAAGCGAAAAGAGCAGCAGACAGGTTGAATGCAGAGTTTTTTAACAAAGATACCGGAAGTAGTGATATGGATGAAGAGTTTGAGGAGCCGGAGGAAAGCAGCTTAAAAACAGATGTCGGACTGGACACAGCCGCAAGCCTGATAACCGTTGCCAGACTGGAAACAGCCCCAAGCCTTGAAGGACTCGGAAGCCCTGAAGGACCCGGAAGTCTGGAAACAGCCGGAAGCCTGGAAACAGCCCCAGGCTTAAAAGCCGCCACAAACCAGGAAACCGCCGTAAGCCAAAAAACATCCGCAAGCATAGAAATATCTGACCGTAAAGTTAGTACAACTGCAGACAAAGAAGAAGAACTTTTAAAGGTTGACCCAAACAGTAAGGTCAATACTTCAGAAGAAGAGATCTATATCATTGTTAATAAAGAACCACTTAAGCTCTCCGGCAAAAAGCAATACATCTTTGTTGATATTTTAGATTTCTATGCTTTTGATTTATCAAAGGCTGGAGGCTCAGAACTGATCATTACCTTAAATGGAGAAAAAACAGAATTTACGGCACCTCTTAAAGAGAAGGATATTGTTGAACTTTACTGGATGAAATAATTTTATTGACAAACCGGTTAGAATAAGGGATACTTTTCATGAGTTAAAGTTAATAATCGTGATTATGATAGACTAATTATGCAGAAATTCCAATTATAATGAAATATTATACATTAATTAAAGAAAAAACTGTAGAAAAATGCATAAAGGGTGAACACGAAACTTATATAGAAAAAAGTTATAAAACCACAAAGCAATTCCTTCCATTTCCGAATAAAGCATGTGGGACAGAATGGAGCAAATTATGAAGTTATGCAGTTTATCAAGCGGCAGCAGCGGAAATTGTACCTACGTTGGCAGCGGTCATGCCAATATCTTAGTAGATGCAGGAATCAGCGGAAAGAGAATTGAATACGGCTTAAACTGTATAGAAATCAAACCGGCTGACTTAGAGGGAATATTAGTAACCCATGAACATTCGGATCATATTCAAGGCATCGGCGTAATGGCAAGACGTTATCACACACCGATTTATGGGACAAAAGAGACACTGCAGGCAATTCGCCGTATCAAGAGTATGGGAGAGATTCCGGAGGAACTGCTGCGTCCTGTTTTGCCGGATGAAGGGTTTTATATAAATGATATTTATGTGGAGCCTTTTGCGACTTCTCATGATGCCGTTAATCCGGTGTGCTATACCTTTACAGCAGAGGGACATAAGATAGGTATGGCCACAGACCTTGGAGTATATGATGATTATATCATCTCAAGGCTTTCCGGCTCTGAAATACTTCTTATGGAAGCCAATCATGATGAAAATATGCTGCTGACAGGTGCATATCCTTATCATTTGAAACAGAGAATCTTAGGCAACAGAGGGCATCTTTCCAACGAGAATTCAGGAAGGCTTCTGGCCAGAATATTACATGAGAAAATCAAATATATTACCCTGGCTCATTTAAGCAAAGAGAATAATTTTGAAGATCTTGCTTATGAGACCGTTAGAATTGAATTAAATAAGGCAATAGCGGATACGGCATTGACATTAAAGACAGATTCCCTATTAAGTGTAGCAAAAAGGGATATTCCCTCAGAAATGCTCTGTACCGGCTAGTGGTATCAGCACTGCCTTGCAGGCAGAATATTTGCCGCAAATTACAAGCCACTTATTAAGCAACATAAACAGCTGAAAATATGAGATTGAAAGTGCATTTGCACACAAGGTTATTCGATGTCCTGATTATATGAGGTACAATTGGCACATAAATGGGATATTTCAACATTTTGATTTTTAAGTGTGCTAAAGCACACAGATGGGAGCTAATATGAAGAAGACAATTATATCTGTTGTAGGAAAAGACCAAGTTGGAATTATTGCAAAAGTTTGTACTTATCTCGCAGGAAATAAAATCAATATAATGGATATTTCCCAGACGATCGTTCAGGGGTATTTTAATATGATGATGATTGTGGATGCCAATGAAGCAACGAAAAGCTTTGACATAATAGCCACAGAACTTGAGGAGTTGGGACAGGAAATCGGTGTTGTCATCAAAGCGCAGCATGAAGATATCTTCAACATGATGCACAGACTGTAAGTTGGATACATTTTGCAACACATGCTGTACCTGACGGGTCCAATATTTAGAAAGACCAGGCAGTACACACCTTATGGTTGAAAGAAAATAATTGCCAAGAAAGGATGCCGCAAACCAATTTTTTCAACCTCATAACAAGTGGCAATGCTGCAGACAGCCTGCGGCAGGAAAATAAAATTATGATCGATATTAACGAGGTTATTGAAACCAATAAAATGATAGAGCAGGAGAATCTGGATGTCAGAACCATAACCCTAGGTATAAGCCTGTTGGATTGCGCTGATAATAATCTGGAGGTATTAAATCAGAAAATCTATGATAAAATAACAACGGTGGCAAAGGATCTGGTAGCTACAGGGAAAGCAATAGAGAGAGAATTTGGTATCCCTATTGTAAACAAGAGAATATCAGTAACTCCCATTGCTTTGGTGGGCAGCAGTGCCTGCAGGAATCCCGGGGATTATGTAACCATTGCAAAAACCTTGGATCGTGCTGCTACTGCAGTCGGCGTTAATTTTATTGGCGGCTATTCCGCACTGGTGTCGAAAGGAATGTCCACAGGTGACCGAAATCTCATAGAATCCATTCCACAGGCCCTGGCTGAAACAGAGAGGGTTTGCTCCTCTGTCAATGTAGGCTCCACCAAAACCGGAATTGATATGGACGCAGTGAAGCTTCTGGGTGAAATCATCTTAAAAACGGCTGAATATACCAAAGAAAGAGATTCTATCGGTTGTGCAAAGTTGGTAATATTCTGTAATGCACCGGATGATAATCCTTTTATGGCAGGTGCTTTTCATGGTGTAACAGAAGGGGATGCCATTATAAATGTAGGTGTAAGCGGACCGGGTGTTGTTAAGAATGCATTGAGTCGTGTCCGAGGCGCTGATTTTGGCACACTGTGTGAAACTGTTAAGACCACAGCCTTTAAAATAACCAGGGTAGGTCAACTGGTAGCGCAGGAAGCCTCCAAAAGATTAAATATTCCTTTTGGAATAATCGACTTATCCCTGGCGCCCACACCAGCTGTTGGTGACAGTATTGCTGAGATCTTTCAGGAAATGGGACTTGAACAGGCAGGAGCACCAGGCACTACTGCAGCTCTTGCTTTGTTAAACGACCAGGTTAAAAAGGGCGGTGTAATGGCTTCCTCTTATGTAGGTGGGTTAAGCGGTGCCTTTATTCCTGTAAGTGAAGACAGAGGAATGATTGAGGCAGTAGAATTAGGTGCATTAACCCTTGAGAAATTGGAAGCTATGACTTGTGTCTGCTCCGTTGGACTGGATATGGTAGCAATACCTGGTGATACGAAAGCAACAACAATATCTGGTATCATAGCAGATGAAATGGCAATTGGAATGATTAATCAGAAGACCACTGCAGTTAGACTTATACCGGTTATTGGAAAAGGTGTGGGCGAAATGGTGGAATTCGGAGGGTTATTAGGTTATGCGCCTGTCATGCCGGTTAACAACTTCAGTTGTGCTGATTTTATTAACAGAGGCGGAAGAATACCAGCCCCTATTCATAGCTTTAAGAATTAATACGTAAGGAAAAGGAATAGATTTTATATAGGAATAAAAGGAATCGAAAGCCGCCCAAAAGGCGGAGGAAAGAGAGGCAGAAATGAACGAAACATTACAAAAGCTTGATTATAAAAAAGTATTTCATTACTTCAGTGAGATTTCAGCAGTGCCAAGAGGATCTAAGTACAATACAGCTATCAGTAATTATCTGGTAGAGCATGCGAAAGCAAAAGGCTATACTTATCGCCAGGATGAGTATGAAAATGTAGTACTGATCAAAGAGGCTACTCCCGGTTATGAGAATGCACCTGCCCTTATACTACAGGGACATATGGATATGGTATGTGAGAAGACCAATGACTGTACCCATGATTTCTTAAAAGAAGGAATTGAACTTTTTGTAGATGGAGATTTCATTCATGCAGACAGAACCACTTTAGGCGGTGATGATGGTATAGCGGTTGCTTATATTCTTGCGTTGTTTGATGATGAGACCTTACAGCATCCAAGACTGGAAGCAATTATAACAACAGATGAAGAAGTAGGCATGGAGGGAGCTATCGGTCTTGATGTTTCTGACTTACAAGGGAAATTACTATTAAACATTGATTCGGAAGAAGAGGGATATCTCCTTACAAGTTCTGCAGGAGGACTTACAGCTACCTGTGAGCTGCCTCTTAAAAGAACGTCTGAAAAAGGGCTCAAAGTAATCCTTACCATATCAGAGTTAAAAGGCGGACATTCGGGAGCAGAGATTCATAAGAATCGTGTAAATGCAACAAAATTAATGGCAAGACTGTTATTTGAACTAAAAGAAGCTATGGGCTTCTATCTGTATGATTTGAACGGCGGCTTGAAAGACAATGCCATTCCAAGAGATGCAAAAGCAGAGATCATTATAGAGGATGATGAATATGATCGATTTACGGATATTATCAATGGGCTGGCAAGTAAATACAAACATGAATATGTGACCAATGAACCGGATTTAACAGTAGGCTATATGAGAGGGGAGGAAGATAAGTATAAAGTTCTTCATCCTACCTCCTTTGAAAAGCTGTTATTCCTGTTGATAAATACGCCCAATGGTGTACAGACAATGAGCAGTGATATACCTGGCCTTGTAGAAAGCTCACTTAACCTTGGTATTTTTCATCTGGAAGAAGAGAAAGCAATCATCTGCTTTTCTGTCCGCAGTTCTGTAAACAGTTATAAGGAATTTCTGAATAAGAAACTTAATTATATCTGTGATTTCCTGGGCGGTGAATATAATGTCAGAAGCCAGTATCCTGCATGGGAATATAAGAAAGATTCTGCTTTAAGAGAATATCTTGCAAAAGTCTATGAGGAAGAATATAAAACAGCACCTAAGTTTGAGGCAATCCATGCTGGTCTTGAATGCAGCTTCTTTGCTGAGAAGATTCCCGGCATAGATATGGTATCCTTAGGGCCTGATATGTGGGATATCCATACACCGAAAGAAAGATTAAGCTTATCCTCTACTATCAGAGTATACAAATATGTTGAAAAAGTAATCGAGGGAATGAAGAATCTATGAGTAAACGCAGAATGTACGGCCTCCTGGCCTTTATCATTTTTACCTTTAGCCTTCTGGCAGTGGTAATTATCTATGAAGTAGGTGATTTTTCATGGAGTAAGGAAGGGAATAATAATTCCATAGTGGGAGACCGGAATTCTGGCAGTGTGGAGAATACAACACCAGTACCAAATCCCTCTGAGCCAGAGGATTCTCAGGTATCAGAGGGTTCTGTTACGGAAGTGCCCAAACCCACAGTCACCGAAGAACCCTGGAAGGATATCACAATGCTGTTTACTGGTGATATCTATTTATCCGATGTTGTAGCTAATACATACAAAGGAAAGGGAATTGAGGCTATAGTGGAAAAAGAGCTTCTTGCCGAGATGCAGAATGCAGATATTACCATGTCAAATCAGGAGTTTGCTTTTAGTACCGGAGGGACGGCAGCAGAGGATAAACAGTATACTTTTCGGGTAAATCCGGATTACATAACTGCTTTTCAGGATATGGGAATTGATATTGTTACTCTTGCCAATAACCATACCATGGATTTTGGACTGACAGCATTAGAAGATTCCTTTGATACCCTTAAAGGTGCAGGAATAGATTATGTTGGTGCAGGAAGCAATCTGTCTGATGCAAGAAAGATCCATTACACCGAAAACCAGGGAAAGACAATAGCTTTTCTGGCTGCGTCAAGAGTGATACCGGTATATGAATGGAATGCAGCTGAAAACAAAGCCGGTTTATTTACCACCTATGATCCGACATTTTTATTGGAGGACATTAAAACTGCCAGCGAAAACAGTGATTATGTGGTTGTTTACCTTCATTGGGGAATTGAGAGAGCCGAATTACCAAAAGATTATCAGCACTCCCTGGCAAAACAATACATAGATGCCGGAGCAGATCTTGTTATCGGCAGCCACCCTCATGTACTTCAGGGAGTGGAATATTATAAGGGAAAACCTATTATATATAGTCTTGGCAACTATATTTTTTACAGCAATATTCAAAGAACGGCAGTGTTAAAAATAACCCTGGATCAAGATATGAATACGAAGGTTCAGCTGCTTCCGGCTAAAGCGGAAAATGCTAGGACGAAATTTTTAAGTGATAAAGAAGAGATTTCGAAATTTTATCAGTACATGGAAAGTATTTCTTTCGGAGTTGGTTTTGATGAGGCTGGTTATGCTTCAGAGTTACAATAACTTAACATTATTTACAAAAGATTTTACAATCAAGGCACCTCATGTTATAATACTCTGTGCCAGTATATGGAAATAAGTAATATAGGAGCCGCATATGCAAAGACCGGGATCAGAAACCGATATTCATGAGGAATCTAAAACAGAAGAGAGAACCAAGGCATCCCAAGAGGAGCACCTTGGAACTAAAATACTTATCAGAAGCCAGGAAGATGAACTGTTAATGGATATCACTGACAGTCTTAAGGAACAGGTAAATGCTGAATTAGACCAGAAAGAAGAGCCTCAGGAAAAGTATAAGAAGAGAAAAGTACTTCGTGTTTTTCTCAGTACTGCCTGTCTGCTGATTGCAGCTATCTTAGTTCTTGTGCTGACACCTTTCGGGCAAGGACTTCTATATAAAGCGGTATCGGTATATGCTTATGGCAAGATGAATCATGCTGATGGCAGCTTGCCGGCAGAGGTGGCAGAGACACCTGCTGCAGAAGTTACTGTTACGCCGACCCTAACGCTGACCCCGGAGCCTGCAAAGCCGGAAGTAAAGCAGATAACCTATAATATACTCCTGTTGGGGGAAGAGGCAATAGATTCCGGAACAGCAAAAGGCAGAACGGATATTATGATGATAGCAACTCTGGATACAGAGGATAAGTGCATCAGACTTACCTCCCTCATGAGGGACATGTTGGTTGACATTCCGGGTTATAAAGAAAATAAACTGAACACGGCATATGAATATGGTGGTGTTCCCCTCTTATACGATACTATCTATCAGAATTTTGGTGTTAAACTGGATGGTTATATGCTGGTTGGATTTGATGCATTTGAAGCAATCATCAATAAATTAGGGGGAGTAACGATTACCCTAACGGATAAAGAAGCGGAATATCTTAATACCACCAATTATATTTCGAAAGAGCAGTATCGAAATGTCTCAGCAGGCAATCAATTACTGAATGGTAATCAGGCGTTAGGTTATTGCAGAGTGCGTTATGTGGCGACCGGTGAGCATGAGCTGAATGATTTTGGCAGGACCTCCAGACAGAGAGTTGTTTTAAACGCCATCTTTGATAAATATAAAACCAAAAGTCTGCCAGAACTGGCTTTAATAGCAAATTCCCTGCTTTCTTATATTACGACTGATCTTACCCAGGAGGAATTTACAGCTTATCTACAGCTACTGGCAGAAGCAAAGAATGGGGAGCTTCAGACTTTGAGAATACCGGCTGACAATACCTTCGAAGAAGGAACAGTTCGTGGTATGTCTGTGCTGATACCTGATAAATATGAAAATAGAAAATTGCTGCAAGGTTTTATAAAGCAAGAATCGAGACAGTAAATTACTGATAATAATATAAGATGTCAAAATTCTGGGTTTGGAATATACTCAGGTTTTGGCATTTTTTATGGAATAGTTTTCTTAGACAGGCATATACTGTTAAGGATGTTTAACGAATCCGGTGATTTTATGAGAGACTATTTCACAAAAAGCAGACTTCATAAGATAAGCGTGGAAAATAAGAGACGTATTAATAAACGTACAAGAAACAGACAATCCTCTACGAAAGTAACAGCCAATGAAATTACGAAAACAAGAGCATTTCCGGCAATCCCTGTTCGAAAGAAATCCAACGGAAATGGAGTTCTTGTAAAGCGGGATGGAACAGTCCTAAGCATTAACAAGATTTGGACCGTGACAATACTTATTATTGTGATTATTCTTTTGTCCAGGATGGTAAGCTTTCTTAATTCCTATTCCTTACAGAAGTCTTATCGGACCATTGTAAGGAATGGATTGGATTACGACTATTTTCGGGATATGCTGCTGCCGGAAGAAATCATAGGTAATATTAATACCGGCTCTTTAAAAAATGATGAACAACAGATTGAGAGATGCTCCGGTTATGCTGCCATTCTGACTCTGTTAAAACAGAATGGTTTAATAAGGGGAGATGAGGTATCTGTTAATAAGGTAAGTTTTTTCAGGGATAAACTAAAGGACTATACTGCTTTTGGGGAATTAACGGATTACTATAAGAGTCTCTTTGCGGATATCAAGTTATTTCCTTTGGATAGAGGAGAAGACAATTCAATAAAATTTACCTTCGGAGATACCTGGAGTGAATTAAGGAATTATGGTGGGAATAGAAGACATGAAGGTACTGATATATTTCCGGAGGAGAATGTCGTTGGTAAATACAGGGTAATCAGCGCGTCTGATGGCGTAGTTGAGAGAATCGGGTGGCTTGAAAAAGGAGGATACCGTGTGGGAATCAGAGCACCTCACGGAGCATATCTGTATTATGCCCATTTAGATTCTTATGCGGAAGGCCTGGAATTGGGTGATAGTGTCAAAGCCGGTGATTTTCTTGGGTTTATGGGAGACAGCGGGTATGGTACAGAAGGCACAAAAGGAATGTTTCCAGTGCATTTACACTTTGGAATGTACATAGATGCGGTACCGGGAGAAATCAGTGTGAATCCTTACAGTACCATTTGCTACCTGGAAGCAAAGCAATAGAGCAGATTGACTGGTCTATTTTATTTCCACAAAGAGGTAGTTTATGATATAATAAAGCGTAGAGAGGAATTTGGAGCTTGCTCCAAAATTCTGACCGGAGCACCAAGACCATGAACAAGCATTACGTTCATGGTATAATAAAGCGTAGAGAGGAATTACTATTTTACAGAGTAATTCTGAAGGCCGTTATAATAATATGTTTTAGTAATCTGAAAGCGTTAAGATGAAAGGTTTTGGGGTTGTTATAACAGGAGGGATAAGGAAGAATCTGAAAGAAGAGGATAACTTATCCGGAAAGAGGTTTTCATGGAAATACAGTTATGGAGAGAAATACTTGATCCTTATGCACTTGCCGTGGAGGAGCTTGTAGTAAAATTCAATCATATAATTGAAGAATACAAGAAGAAGGGGGAATATTCTCCTATTGAGCAGGTCAATGGCAGAGTAAAGACGATTTCCAGTATCTTGGAGAAAGCACAGAAGAAGAGTATTCCGTTGCCGGATATCGAAGAAATGATGGAAGACATTGCAGGTATCCGTATCATTTGCCAGTTTGTGGAGGATATCGAAAAAGTAGTAGAAATCATAAAAAAGCGTACGGATCTTGAGATAAAGAGTGAGAAGGATTATATTAACAATACAAAATCCAGTGGATACAGAAGTTATCATATGATAATTTATTATAAAGTGGAGACATTAAAGGGAACCAAGCAGGTACAGGCAGAGATACAGATCAGAACACTGGCTATGAATTTCTGGGCAACTATTGAGCATTCCCTTCAATATAAGTATAAAGAAAACATGCCGGAACAGATCAGGGCAAGATTAAGCAAAGCAGCTGATGCCATTATATCTCTGGACCAGGAGATGTCCTCTGTTCGGGATGAAATCATGGATGCGCAGAATTCGTTTAAGGTAAAAGCTAACATGGTAGCTGATATCCTGACGAATATACAAAATTTATATAAAGTTGCCAACAAACGTGAAGTTGTTAAGATACAGGATGAATTCTTTCATATTTATGAAACGGGAGATTTGGAGCAATTAGAGCGTTTTAACAGAGAACTGGACAAAATATCAGAGGGTTATCGTGCCCAAAGTTTACGTTAAGTGAAGAGGATTATAAAGAATATACTGAAAAGTAGGACGACCAGAATAACACGATAAATTTTTTAACACGCTTGACATACAGAGAATATAATTCGTTTAAAAGCAATAGATTTACAAGATTGGATATGAAGGAAGAGGTTAACATGAAATTACCACAGACATTTGAAGAACGCATGAGAAGCTTACTGGGAGAGGAGTACGGTGAGTATGAGAAAAGCCTGGAGCAAAAGCATTATAGTGGGCTCAGAGTAAATACTCTTAAAATAACACCGGAGGAATTTGAGAAAATTTCTCCCTTTAAGATAACAAGAATACCCTGGATTAGGAATGGGTATTACTACGATGCAGAGGAGCAACCGGCTAGGCATCCCTACTACTTTGCGGGTCTTTATTATATCCAGGAACCCAGTGCCATGACTCCGGCGAGTCTTTTACCGGTTACCCCGGGAGATAGGGTATTAGACCTTTGTGCTGCCCCGGGAGGGAAAAGTACAGAATTAGGAGCCAGATTACAGGGAAAGGGTCTGTTGGTATCAAATGATATCTCAAATTCCAGGGCGAAAGCTCTGCTAAAGAATATTGAACTTTTTGGAATCCGAAACCCGGTTATCATCAGTGAAGCACCTGGAAAATTAACGGATTATTTTACGGAATATTTTGATAAGATTCTGGTAGATGCGCCATGTTCAGGAGAAGGAATGTTTCGTAAATCTCCGGCAATTATGAAGAATTGGGAACAATATGGGGTTGAGTATTATAACAAACTGCAGAAGGAAATTATCCTGCAGGCAGCCAGAATGTTAAGACCCGGTGGTTATATGCTTTATTCTACTTGTACCTTTTCACCGGAAGAAAATGAAGGAACCATCTCTTATCTGCTGGATCAATATCCGGAATTTCAAGTTGTTGATCCCCTTGTCATGAATACAGGCGCGACTGATGAGAACAGCATGCAGAACTCTTCTGCAGGTCAGGTTTCTTATGAAGGATTTTCACATGGAAGACCTGACTGGGCCGATGGAAGAGAAGAACTTAAAAACTGCATTAGACTTTGGCCCCATAAGATAAAAGGAGAAGGACATTTCATTGCTCTTTTGCGTAAAGGAGAGTCCGAACCGGGACAAGATATGAATAGAGCGGGTAACTCCGTTAAAATAACCAGTGAGACGGAAGAATTTCTTAAGCATGTCCATATTCCCATTCCTACTGAGAATTTGATGACAAAAGAGGACAGGTTATACCTGTTACCGGAAGGTTTACCGGACTTAAAAGGACTTCGACTGCTGCGCCAGGGACTGCTCCTTGGTGAGATGAAGAAAGGGCGTTTTGAGCCAAGTCAGGCTCTGGCAAGTGCTTTGACACCGGGTGACTTTAAAAAAGTAATAGACCTGCCGGGAAATAGTTCAGAAGCTATAAAATACCTAAAATGTGAAACCATTACTGCTGAAACACCTTTTGGGGACGGTTATCACCTGGTTACTGCTGATTCCTATTCTCTTGGTTGGGGAAAGTTATCGGGAAATTCACTTAAGAATAAATATCTGCCTGGCTGGAGATGGATGTAAAGATAAAATTTAGATATAAATGTTGGCACGAGGATAGTATAGGAAAAGGATATAAAAGATTTATATTGTCTTTTAATAAGAAAGTTGTAATTTGAAAGGAAAAATAAATGGGAGAATACCTTCGATTGGATAAATACCTGGCTGATATGGGAATCGGAACCAGAAGTGAGGTAAAGGGCTATATCAGAAAAGGAAGAGTGAAAGTAAATAAAGAGGTGGCGAAAGCTCCTGACTTAAAAATAACAGGTGAGGATTATGTTACCTTTGATGAACAGGTAATTTCCTATGTAAATACAGAGTATTATATGTTAAATAAACCAGGCGGAGTAGTATCAGCCACCAGGGACAAATTTGCCTCTACGGTTGTAGACCTTATAGAAGAAGGAAAACGAAAGGATTTATTTCCCGTTGGAAGGCTTGATAAGGATACCGAAGGACTGTTATTAATTACCAATGACGGTGATCTGGCTCATCGGCTGCTATCACCGAAGAAACATGTAAGTAAGTGCTATTATGCAAGAGTGACAGGCAGAGTAGATGCGGAGGATATAAAAAGTTTTCAGGATGGTATGAGGTTAGACGAGGAACTTACAACTTTACCGGCAGAACTTAAACTTATAAAAGCGGAAGCCGGAGAATCAGAAGTACTGGTTACCATTTTTGAAGGTAAATTTCATCAGATTAAAAGGATGTTCGAAGCAGTAGGAAAGGAAGTTCTCTATCTGAAAAGGCTCAGTATGGGGGAGCTAACCCTGGATGAATCTTTGGAGCCGGGGGAATACCGGGAACTTACAAAAGCAGAAATTACGCTTTTATATAACCAGACAATGTAGGCGTTACGTAACAAATGAAAGTTGCAGAGGAAGGTAAATGATAATAAACAAAGATATATTTCAAAATATAAAAGCAGTTTTATTTGATCTGGACGGGACATTAGTAGATTCCATGTGGTTGTGGGAGGACATAGACAAAGAGTACTTAAGCCGGTTTGATATTACCTTACCGGATGATTTACAGGATATGATACAGGGTATGAGTTTCTCTGAAACTGCGGTTTATTTTAAGGAACGTTTCTTGATTCCTCATTCTCTGGAGGATATAAAAGCAGATTGGAATAAAATGGCCTGGAAGAAATACGCAGAAGAAGTTCCTCTGAAAGAAGGCGTACTATCGGTTCTGAAGGAATTGAGGAACAGAGGAATATCTATGGGGATAGCAACCAGCAACTCCAAAGAACTTGTGGAACTTGTAATCGGTAAGTTAGGGGTAGCAAAATATTTCAGCTCCATTCGAACTTCCTGTGAGGTGGCAAAGGGTAAACCTTCTCCGGATATCTACCAACTGGTGGCGAAAGATCTGGGAGCAGAACCAGCAGAATGTCTGGTATTTGAAGATATTATTGCTGGAATATTGGCGGGAAAAAGTGCCGGTATGAAAGTTTGCAGTGTTTATGATAAAAAGTCTGAGGGAGATACAAAAAAGAAACAAGAACTCTCTGATTATTATATTCATACCTTTTCGGAGCTGTTGAACATATAAGTTAAAGGAAAGTTTGTATACCCGTTAAGGTATTGTATATAGAGGCCTGAGGTTATATACTGATATAATACTTTAACTTAGATCTAATACTTTAGCTTATTTAGAAAGAGGAAAGAATGAAAACCATAGTAGCAGGAAAGAATGAAGCAGGGCAAAGACTGGACAAGCTGCTGCAAAAAACTCTGAACAAAGCACCAAAGAGTTTTATCTATAAGATGCTCCGAAAAAAGAACATTACCCTAAATGGAAAAAAAGCAGAAGGCTCTGAAATGGTACAGTTTTCTGATGAAATAAAGCTGTTTTTAGCCGATGAGACCATAGATAAATTTACAGAAAGTTATGCTGCTGTCTTTAACAATAGTGAGGAAACAACCGGGAAAAAGGATACCGGTGGAGGTAAAAGCATTCAACGTGTAAAGTTACAGATTGTTTACGAGGATTCCGATATTGTTTTAATAAACAAACCGGCTGGGATGCTTTCTCAGAAGGCTAAGGATACGGACGTTTCATTGGTGGAATACCTGATACAATACCTGTTAAAGAGCAACAGTCTTACATTGACGGAACTTAATACCTTTAAACCAGGTATCTGCAACCGGCTGGATAGAAATACCAGTGGACTGGTGGCAGCAGGCAAGACCCTTCCGGGGCTTCAGATGCTTTCAGAAGTTTTCAGGGAACGGACCCTTGACAAATATTATTTATGTCTTGTGAAGGGAGCGGTAAAGGAACAGAAAAGAATAACCGGTTATCTGACAAAGAATGAGAAAACCAATCAAGTTACCATTCTGCCAAAGGAGACGGAGGATTCTGATTATATCGAAACGGAATACACACCCGTAATCAATAACAATGAATATACTTTATTGAAGGTAAAGCTGATTACCGGTAAGACTCATCAGATTCGTGCTCATTTAAGCAGCATCGGTCATCCTATCATTGGTGATGCAAAGTATGGTAATAAGACCATGAATGACCGGTTCAGGAAGGAATTTAAGTTAAACCATCAGCTTCTGCATTCCTATGAAATGAAATTTTCAAAAGATATGACTGGAGAGTTTGCTTATCTGTCCGGACATAAAGTAAATGCAGAACTGCCTGAATATTTTGAAAATATCTTAAAGGTCTGTCTGGATTATAAAGGGAGGATATAATATGCCCTCATGGAATTCAAGAGGTCTTAGGGGGTCTGCACTGGAGGAACTCATAAATCTTACAAATACCAGATATCGCGAGAAAAATCTGGCATTGATACAAAAAATCCCGACCCCAATAACCCCAATAACCATTGATAAAGAAAACAGACATATAACCCTTGCGTACTTCGGTGAGAAAAGTACAGTGGATTATATTGGAACAGTACAGGGAATCCCTATATGCTTTGATGCGAAAGAGTGTGCAAGCGATACCTTTGCACTGCAGAACATTCATGAGCATCAGGTTGAGTTTATGAAGGATTTTGAGAAGCAGGGAGGGATTGCTTTTCTGCTTTTGTATTATTCAAAGAAAAACCATTATCATTATCTTCCTTTGAAGGATTTACTGTTTTTCTGGAACCGTGCAAAAGAGGGCGGACGAAAGAGCTTTCGTTTTGAAGAGCTGGAGGCGGAGAATGCCATAGATTGCATTAACAGTATTTACATACATTATTTGGTGAATGTATCCAAGGATGCAGAAGGAAGAGATAATTCATAGTAGAGTTAAGATGCCTGAATCTACATTACTAATTGTTACTGGTATAAGATAGAGATAATACTTAGTAGAATTAAGATGTGATGCCTTATCTCTTATAAGAATACATAGGAGTAGGTGAAGTTTAAGTCCCCGCAAATATTGTGTAAGAAAAGGTATCGGGTGAAATAACTATTGACCCCAAAACTGGAATAGAAACATTTGCTTAATACCTTTAGTAAGAAGATATGATGCTGAGATATTTATTTGCTTTGAAGGTGGTAAAAAAGTAGAACTCAAATTATATATGATTTTATCAGCCAGAGTAGGAACAAGATTACAGTAAGAGTGTTTTGGGATTGGTTAAGGATGCGATGGAAGAAATGGTAAAGAAGGATAATAAATTCGGAATCTAAATGTGAGATTATTATTAAATAAATAATTTGCATATATATGGACCTGTGTCTAAGTTATTGACACAAGTCCATATTTTTTTGGTATAGCGATTTTTAATAAACCAACTGTTATAGGTGGGTCCACAGCTGCTTTAGTTTCAAGTAAAATATCTCGAGTGATTTAAAAAGTTCGGTTTCAGTAAATTAAGTTTTTAAAGAATGTCTGTATATTATTAAAAAACACCCTAAAAAGATACTACAAACAAAAATAAATGTCATATTGTTTCTGTAAGTAAAAAACATAAATTAAATAACATAAATTAAATAAAAGCTTAAACAAAGTTATGGTATCTAAAACACAGAGCAAAAATATCGTGACTTAAATGAATGTGAATGAGATATTAATTCTCCTATAAATAAAGGAGCATTAACATAAAATCATACGAATTGAAAGGGGATAAAAAAATGGCAGGAACCATTAGAATTACACCGGAAGAACTAAGAGATGCAGCGAGTTTTATCAAGCAGAAACAGGAGGCAATGACAGCAGATGCCAATGCCTTGAATGCAAAAATCAATGAAATTGCAACGAATTGGGAAGGTGCTGCTCAATCTGCATTTATCAGCGGCTTTACGAACGACTTATGGCCGGTTCTGGACAAGACAATGCCTCAGATTCTTACTGGAATTCAAACGCAGTTAACGCAAACTGCAACTACCCTGGAGGAGACAGATAAGGCAATCGCTGACAGGCTAAAATTATAAGAATGAAGTCGTAAAGAGGCTGCAGCAGGAAGGGGATGGTAACAGAGAATCCTTTCCTACTGCAGCTTTTTTCAGAATTCACAATAAGACTGTATATGCTTGGAATAAGCAAAATAAAATAGAGCGGATAAAAACAGAGATAGGAATGAAGGAGGAATAAGATGTATTTCTGGGATTCGGTTGGTGATTTTTTTCATACCTCGGACAATGAACGAAAAAGAGATGAATACAGTAAATTAGTCAAATATTTAAATAAGAAGATTCCCAAAGCGGAAGAGCTATATAGCAATTTGAAAACAGGCACTGACATGGAGTTTAAGATAATGAAAGGGACCAAAGATAAGAACTTAGTTGGAGAGTTGGTTAAGATGTATGATCTTAAATTTGAAGTCTACCAGACGGATACTACAAATTTATTGGATTATTATAAAAATATGATAGCTGCTTTTCGCAATAAATTAGCCTCTGCTCAAAGCCTGTATGAATATTATGCCGAACAGAGCAGGCTTGAGGATGAGAGGAGAAGACAGCGTATCCGGGAAGAACAGGAAAGAGAAGAAAGAGAAAGAGCAGCAGCGCAAAGTGCGAAAGCAAAGAAATAAAGGAGCTTTATCGTAAGTCAGGAGGCAGTAACGATGGAAAAATTAGTATTAGACAGGGATAGATTTGTAGAGCTTAAGAACAATACATCCCAAATGAACGACAAATTAGAGAAGGCATTTCAATTAGGCAAGGAATTTCTTGCTATGCTGCAGACAACAGATCAGTGGGAAGGTAAGAGCAAAGAGGAATTTCAAAGCTACCTGCATCTGGTGCTGCAATATCATGGACAATTGATCGGTGAGAAAATGCCTGCCATAGGAAAAGTAAAAACGGCGAAAGTCAATGGAAACACCTGTGAGACAGCCCTGGAAACCTTGCAGGAACACAATCGAAATATGGATCAGTTTACCGGTAACTGCAAATCATACCAGGAATTGGAGAGGATATAGGATGCTGTTCAAGGAAGAGGAACTTATCTGTTTTAACAGTGTATTAGATGGAAAGCGAATATTTGGCACAAATTTCAGTGCACCTAAAGAAATATCAAAGGAATACATAGAGAAGACCCTGTCACAGCTGGCAGAGAACAAGTTTTTAGATGAGAATAAGAAACCGACCGAAAGCTTTTGCCTTGCAGTAAAGGTATTGGAAGAATACAAGGAATCACAGCGGTATCTGATAATGAATCAGATGAATATCGCTTTTGCAAAAGATAAAAAAAACATTATATGTCTCGGTAAGACCGATAAGGGTTATGAAATGACGGTCTTAAAAAAGGAATTGTTCTTATATGAATATATGAGGAATATCCCTTTTCTGGCAGAAGAGGATTCCAAGGAGAGAATAGCAGCAAAGACGGAATTTGAAGAATGGTACCAGGATTTAGAGAGTCCGGAATTAAGGAATATCACTTTCCTGCAGGAATTTGAGCAGAATAAATCCGGTGGTACCTATATCCTATACCAGAAAGAGAACCAGGGCTATCTCTATGAGCCTGCTTCCAAGCAGATGAAGCGGGGTGGCTCACTGCAATTCAGACAGCTGCTGCTGAAGTTATTTCAGATAAACAGTAAGGAGGGAGTATATAATGGCTGCTAACATTAAGATTTCCTTTGAGATGATGCAGGAGTTTGACAAGCTTCTGTTGATGATCTCTGAATTGGAGGAGGCTATGCTGCAAATAGTAAATTCCGCAAATCTGCTTGACGAAGAGGTTACAGTAGAGTTTGCATATGAAGGAAAAGCAAAAGATGAAATGCAGAATTTTTATAAAGGCTGTTTCAATCACACCCAAACGCTTATTAATCTTTATGGTAAAGCGTATCAGTTTGCAGTAAATGCTATCATAGACATGATAGAACAGGATATGATACTGGCAAGAGCATTGCAGCGGGGGGATGCGAAATGGTAAGACAGCTGGGAAGAGAAATAATTGACAAATACACCTGGCTGGAGAGAGCGAATATTACCATGGGTTATTCCACGAACCTCCTCTTTGATTTCGCTGATCTGGATGAGCTTTGCAAGGATATCGAAGGCGAACTGGACGCCCAATCCCTGGGGGCAGGCTTCACTTCCCAAGGACAGCGGATCGATGAATTCGTAGAACATAGAAGTGCGTTGTTAAGCTATACCAGCGATATCTTATATGATATAGATGAATATCTGGAAAATCCACTTTATAAAGGGTTTAATAATGCCATGGATATGATGGCAGCCATTGATATGAGAGATGCAAAGACGGATAATACCATTGGGTTACAGGAACATACAAGTATGTATGTGGGTGCTGGAATGTATGATGAGGTTGGGGGAGATATGACCTCCCTTAACCTGGAGGATTTTATAGGTAATAAGAATAAAAGTCTCACTAATTATCAGAAAGTAGATGACTTTGCGGATTTATTTGCAAAAGACTATGAAAATCTGGTAAATAATGATAAAATAGACCCAAATGAGGAGACTTTGCAGGAGTATCTGGACAGCCTGGTATTAAAAGAATTTGCTCATAAAAAGGACTCCCCTTTCTGGAAGGAACTATTAGAATCGTTAAGCGAAATGACGGTCGTAATTCCCATGATTGAGGCAGCAACGGGTAAAACCCTTATAACAGGAGATTATCTGACGGGTGATGAACAAGCTTTTAAGGTAGTATCAGGGGTAGTAAGCCTGGCGACCTTAGGATATGGCGCTGCAATCGCGAAAGGCGGTGGGGCTTTAGCCAAAATGTTTGCCGCAGATATCCTGGCGGAAGTGGTGTCAGGGTCAACTGTAATCGTTTGTGATAAGGCAGGTGTGCCTTCTACGGTGACGGTTGCTTTGGCGATTCTGTTAGGGTCCACAACGGGAATGATTGCGGATAAAGCATTGCTTAAAAATACACCGTTGCTTAAGAACGGAATTGAGATTGATGATACTGTAAAATACAAAAAGTATTGGGATGATGTTGCTAATGGGAAGTATGATATACCTTACGGTATGACCTCTGAGGAATATGCTCAGTATTTGAAAGGTTTGGATAAGGTTGATAAAGCTATTAAAGGGTCAGAAGATGTAATTAAGGGTGGCTCTGGGTCAGGAAAATTAACTATTATTGATGGTGGTACATATTCACAGAGTGAGATTAATGCAGCACAGTATGTAGCTGATTTAGGTAATGATGTTACATTAAGACCTCCAGTTGGAACAAGAGCAGGTGGTGAAACTTCAGACTTAATTGTTAATGGTGTCAATTATGATGTTTATACACCAGAAACTAGTAATCCATCGGCTATTATCAGAGCAATGACAAAGAAAAACACTCAGACAACAGGAATTGTATTAGATTTATCTAAAACAACAGTAACAGCAGAAGATTTGGGAAATTGCCTTTCAAGAATAAAGGGAGCAATAGAGAAAAATGGGGGAACGTGTAACATTCAAGATATAATAATTATGCCAAAGTGAGGTAAAAATAATGAGTAAAAGTTTTGAAATCTTTCCTACAAATCAATATATACCAACTTATAATGAAGTAATAAATTTATCAAAAAGAATGTTTCAGGAATATATGATGACTCTAAATATAAAAAAGGATTTAGATGTAGTTCTTGAAACATTTAGAATACACGATAATTCTATTATTAATAAAATATATGATAAGGAAAAAATTAATATATCCAAAGAAGAGTATGCAGCATTTTGCGTAAATGAAGAAGGATTCGTTAATCTTTTTTATCATACTTTTAGTGAACTAGATGAACAATTTTGGAATGATGAGATTCAGTATAATGAAAGAGCTAAGAATTATATTAAGGATATTGAATTGTATAAAAAATTAGGGTATTCGTGGCTAATAAAAAAGAATGCAGGTCAACCACCTGTAGTAAATTTATATTTTGGTTATATAGGAATTGCTATTGCTAACTTAACAGAAGGTGTAATTTACTCAGATGATGGAGGATGGGAGTATCAATGTTTTCCAGTAAAGGCAAAAGAATTTAAAGAAAAATATTTAAATATTAGCACTTTGCAAGATAATGAATTGATAGAATATATAAAAAATAATGTTGAGAAATTAAGGAAATAATCTAAAATTAGTCAAAAGAACAGTTAGTAGATGCAAAAATCCACTGACTGTTTTTTCGGCTCTAAATTAAATGTAACCAAATCTGAAAAGAGTTAATTAATTTAATTATGGTTATACTTTAGGACTTTCAACTACCTAAATCCCAGTCTCTTAATTCAATATCATGGCTCTCAAGAAGTGATGTAATCCATGATATGAATTAAGAGACTTTAGCAAAAAAATTGCCATGGGTATACAATCGGATTTCAAAGTGTAAAAGTGAAATTGTTTTAAGAAATCTTTATAATGGATAAAGATAAACTGATTTGCAAAATATCTTACAAAAGAAATTTTGCGGTGTTTCCAGATTTTTTAAATATTGGAAATACCGCCGATTCTTGTGAGTTATTTCAAATCTGCCAGTTGCATCAGCAAGGAAAAGCAGCATTGCATCCCCATACGAAATAGTACTGCCGAGTAGATGGAATTAGTAGTTGTTACTGCATCTACCCATCTTTCTATGATCTTGCACTGTTCTTTTGATAAATTAAGAGTTTCATATTTCTGGTAGAGTTCCGATTCTTCTGCCAAGGCATTCTGATACTCGGGGTCTGCATTTAACTGACTGCGGACATTGTTATCAGACCGTTCTTCCAGATAGGAATATAGCATGTCAAAAATTTTGGTATCTATCATATGGAAGGCCTCCTTTCTGACCACACATGATACTACAAAAGATAAGGGATATCCATTCACAGATAGTACCAAATTTAAGCGGGAAAAACAGGAAATTTAAACAAATCGGTATTCTTATGATATTTATTATGGTTATACTTTAGGATGTCATCAAAATAAAATCTAATAAACCCAACTGCACATATAACCTTTGCCGAAGGCATTCGTGATAAGTGACCGATTACTATGAATCGAGTCAGAATTCTGTAAAGGAATTGATTAGTTAAGGCAAAATTTTGCCTTGGATATACGAAAGAACAAAACTTGATATTAAGTTCCAAAAGTCTAATATAAACGTACTTTTTGTAGCAAAAAAATTTGTTGCGAAAGGTGCGTTTTATTATGCGAATTAAAAAAGTGGATTCAAAATCAATTATTCTCCATGAGGAGACCGAAGTAAAATTCAAAACAGCGGGAAATACGAGAGAAGTTCAGTTTTCTGCAGGAGTTAACAGAAGGTGTCCGATACAGAACATTTCTAAGGACAAATACCTTGATAGAGAAACTGGAGAAATCAAAGAGAGAAAGAAATCGGAGAACCGTTATCAGTCTCCTAAAAGTGTCAGAAAGAGTATCAATAAACTGATGGATTTGATTCGATGTAATGCAACAGACACAAGCTATTGTAAATGGCTTACGCTGACCTATGCTGATGCAATGACAGACCATGAAAAAGTCTATGAAGATGGAAAAATGTTTCTCAGGAGAGGACTTAAGAGAAGAATTAGTTCCTGTGAGCCACAACCGCTGTTCCACCAAGACCTGTGAAAAGATAATAGATACCATCAGAAATGACAAAGTGAAAGAAAATGAACATCAAGAATCCAGAGATGTGGTAACAAAAGGGATTGTTAGTGATTTGCAGCATTATGAAAAGCAGTTACAGGAAGTGGATGCAGAGTTAGAAAAGCTGTATCATTTCCTTGGTTGTACCTTAACCACAATTCCTGGTGTAAATATCACGACAGCAGTGAAAATGCTCGCAGAGATTGGCGATATCAACCGCTTTTCCAATGCATCGAAACTGGCACAGTTTGCAGGTATCGCACCGTTGAAACTGTCGTCGGCAGGAAAAGGTACGGATAAGGCATCCAAACAGGGTAACCGAAGATTACAGGCTACCATGTACTTTTTAGCGGTACAGATGATACAGGTATCGTCTAAGGGAACAGCTAGAAATCCAGCATTTCGAGCATATTATGATGGAAGAATAGCAGAAGGGAAGAATGGTCAGAAGGTCTTGATATGCATATCGAGACGACTGATAAATATCATCTATGGAATGTTAAAAAGTGGTACAGAATATCGAATGCCTGAGGTAAAAGAAAGCAATACTGATTCCGATAAAATGTAAGTAGGAAAAATATAGAATATGTGATAAAATTTTAAGCAGATGTGATACTGCTTGGAAAAGGCGAGTTTTTCAAAGGAGTAGACAATCGGCTTAGATATTTATAAGGATAAAGATTCAAAGTCAAGGGTGGCAGTAAAACTATTAGTGAAATTGATAGGGTTAAAATTAACAATTGGGATTTTACTCCTAGCGATGAACAATATCTCAAATACAAAAAGGTATATGATAATCCACTATATTATGACCAATCAACAGGAGCAATTCATTGGCCTATAAATGATGGATTTAAAGCCGGAACAAAACTTGATGACCAAATGATATCAGAAGGAAAAATTTTCAAAAGATATGGCTCGAATAGTGGAGAATTTCTTGGAAATGCAACTGATTCTTTTGAATCTAGAGCACTTGCACCACATAGTGAAGGAGCTGAAGTGCATTATTATCAGTTGACAGAAGACTATAAAATGACAATGGGAGAGGCTGCTGAATGGTTTGGAAGTGATGGTGGCGCTGAACAATTTGTTAAGTATAAAGCCGATGGAACTAAATATACAATAAAAGAATTAGAAGACATGGGGATATTAGATGACGTTACAGATTTGGTAAATAAAGGAGAGATTAATATTGAATGATATAAATGAATTATTAATAGATAATGGTATAAGTATTCATCATAAAAATAATCAAGATTATTTTTGTAGCATATATAATATTATTCCGCAAGATGATTATGTATTATTAGAATTGGAAAATGAAAGCTATTCGTTATATGAGATTCATAGAGGCCAAAAGATATACAAGATTAAAGATAATGATAAAGAAAAGGCGATTATATTGGGCATAGTACTATATAAAAAAATGAATGACAGTGTGACGGACCGTGAGAAAGTAAGAATAATTAAAAATTTAGTAAGTAAAGGTGATGAAAAATTGGCAATTACTTATTTCGGCGAATTTGATGATAATATTTATTCAATAGGAACTGAAGAAAGAATGAAAATTTCTCTAATAAAAGGACTAAATGGTACAAGTGTTGTTTATGATAAAAAGTATATAGTCGAAGATGTAACATTATGTAGAGCATATGTAGTACTTTACAATTATTGCAAAAATCTTAAGGAGATTTTATCATTTTATCATACTAATAAAGATTTTATTAATGGTAAAAATATAGATGTACAAGAAATGATAAAACTTTATATTTTTTGATTAGTAACATACTAAACAAATATGTTTCTAACAAACACATGTATTACTTTCGGTTGGACAAAAAGTTTTTAAGAGATTCACACAGAAGTAAAGCCTTATGGCGAGGCATTAATGTTAGTTGCGAAGAATATATAGAACTGTATGGGAGTTACAAAGAATAATATAGTTTATAAACAGAGGTTTGATAATATATTAGAAATTGCGGTAGTGGATTTCATATGTTTCATTGGTCCTATGTCAAGATTTAGTACAAATTAAAATGAGAAGTTCTGCATGTTAAGCAGCAGGCAGAGACTTAGCCCTCTCATACAGTTTTTCATATTCGTCTGGAGACAAATAATCACAATGGCTGTGTATTCTGACGGTGTTATAAAAGGCTTCAATATATTCAAAAACAAGCTTATATGCATGGTTGTAGTTATGAATACTAAACCGGTTCAACCATTCTCGTTTGATGAGAGAATGGAAAGATTCAATACAGGCATTGTCGTAAGGATAGCCAGTATGAGAATAACTTCGTTGCATATTTACAGTGGCTTCTCGCCAGGCATTAGAAACATACTGGCTACCACGGTCTGAGTGTATAATCAAAGGAAAATCGGTGTCTCGACAAGCTTTTGCTTTATTGATTGTTTCGATAACGGAACACACTTCCATAGTATCAGAAAGAGTCCAGGCAATAATCTTTCTGGAAAATAAGTCCATAACGCAGTGAGATAGACAAATCCGTCCTGTGTCCAAATATAATTGATATCGGTACACCAGACAGCATTAGGGCGTTCTGGATTAAACTGTTCATCAAGAATGTTGTGAAGTTCATCACTGAAATCAGAGTCTCTGGTTGTAGTGGTCCAAGGTTTAATCCACTGAGCTTTGATACCCATTTCACGCATGTATTTACCTACTGTGCGCTGGGCAATGGTTTCCCCAGATTTGCGAAGTTCCTTGGTGACTTTAGGAGCGCCGTAATTCTGTTTTGAACTATCATAAATCTTCTGGATTTCCTTTTTGACAGCCTCTTTACGTTGCTTGGTGGAAGAGACTTTTCGGTTCAGAAAAGCATGATATCCAGAGCGAGACACGCCTAAAAATTTCAGCATTCCGGAAGTAGAGACTCGGCGTTTTGTAACTTTAGATGCCTCTACCTTGGCAGAAACTTCGGTATAGATAGCTTCTGTCAATCTTTCCCCAGAATGTCGATGACTTTTTTTAACACATCAAGTGCATCCTGAGCGTCACGGAGCTCACGTTTGAGACGAGCGATTTCCTTTTGTTCATCTGATTCGTAGTTACCGGAACCTCTAACGGGAATGTCACCATCATGGTCACGGAACTGAGCCTCCCATTTGGCTAAGGTACTTATACCAATTCCGAGATTCTTGGCACATTCAACCTGTGTAAGATCAGGATGTTCCTTGCGATAGTTGATAGAATCTAACTGAACTGCTTAGTGTGTTGTTTTGATTTTCTTGGCATAATGAGTTCCTCCTCTTGTTATTATACATTATTTCAAGGAATTGTCTCATTTTGTTTTGTACTAATTAGATGCTAACATCAGTTGGAAAACCAGATACATCGTATGGAAAGATCACATATATATTAGACGATACTGATAGCATTAAGATACCATCGGATATCCCTACACCAAATAATGCACCTTATACTGGGCGAGGTTTTACCGGTAGTAAAAATAATATATTACCAGAACTTACACAGAATCAGAGAACTTTTGGAGATGGTGATATTTTAGGAATATATGATAGTAGCACTGGTACACTAACGCAACAGTTTGTTTATGATTCTGATTTAGGCTGGCTATTAAAATGATTTGGAGGAAAAATATGAGTAATATATATTGCGACTATAAAAACAATAGGTATAAAGCAAAGTTACGTAACGAAAATATTTTGATTACTGCCAAAGAAAAGCAAGATGGATTTAGAAATTATGTTGATGTATTGGGAAATGAACATGCTAATTTGTTCATGAAAGAAGTAAATTTGGATGAGGTTGATTTTCTATATGAAGAATGCATATCAATAAATTATAAAGGTAATTTCTTTCAGTTATTTGCAGGGGAAATAAACAAAAGTTTTATACTAAACAATTTGTTTGTGATTTGGACTTCTTCAGAAGAAATTGCTCAACAATTTGGATTTGAAAAAAAAGAGCAATTAGTATTTACAAAAAATATTACTAGAGAAGAAATTGAATCAGTTAAGATTGAAAAAAAGCCAATTGCTATTTTTAAGGGGGAGCCAAAAAAAGAAGTGATTTTGGAACATGATTATTTGGAAAAATGGTTTGCTACTTTAGCTTAGTTATGGCTATACTTTAGTACATAACTCAGGGTCAACTGTAATCGTTTGTGATAAGGCAGGAGTGCCTTCAACGGTTACGGTTGCTTTGGCGATTCTGTTAGGGTCCACAACGGGAATGATTGCGGATAAAGCATTGCTTAAGAATGGAATTAAGGTTACAGGGCTAGATGAGGTTGATAATGCAATTAAGGGTGGCTTAAAATCTGGATTAACGCAGTCTCAAATTGATGATATTGTAAATATTCCAAAGGGTAGTAGACCAGAACCATCAACATATTTGAGCCAAAATTATATTGATACTCATTTAGCACAATTCTATGATGGAGTATCTGTTATTCAAACAGATTGGGCATATAGTCGATACTCTGAAACTAATGGATTTGTGGGAGTTCCAGATGATAATACATTATTTGTTATGCCAAAGAATTATTGTGATGATGTGATTTCAAGAGCTAATGGAAATATTTCTATAATAGAAAAAGAATTAGGATTTCCAGATGGGTATTTCAGTGATGGCGGAGGTCTTATAAGAATTGATGCAGATAATGTTTCTGGGTTAAATATTCGCATTCCTAGTGGAAATGAAACAGGTGCTAACAAATTGTGGATACCTGGGGGAATACATCTGGTGGAGTACCAGAAGCAATTACAGATACTATACCACTTATAGATAAGACAGTTACAAGAATAGAAGTTAAATAAAGGAGAATAAGAATGGATTATAATTTGCTAATACATAGTGCGATAGAAAAGAATGAAGTGATAAAATTAATTCGTGGAGAACAAGAATATGAAATTGTAGTTTCAGAGTTTACATCAGATATTTTTCCAACAGATATAAATTCAGTACTTATGAATTGTTTTTATAAGCAAAAAGAATATATTGATAATATAGAAATAATATTTAAGAATACTTTGGACAAATTACTTAGTGGTAATGCCAGTGATGTTTATATTGCAATATTGTATTTTGATGCGTGTATTTATCAGGAAGAAAGAGGCAAAGCAACTTTTTGGATAAATAAAGAAGAAGTTGGGGAAAAAATTAAAAAGTCAATTAGTGTAAATCAGAAGGAACTAGAAAATAGCATTGAGTTTTGTAATGGAATGAAAAAAAATAATCCATGGAAAAATATTGAAAATTTTAATCAATATTATCAAAAAAAATATAAGATTAGTATAATATAAATTATGGATATATGGATATACTTTAGGACTTACAACTACCTAGATCCCTGTCTTTCGTCTCTTAATTCGGTATCATGGCTCTCACAAAATAATATAACATGATAGGAATTAAGAGACTTTAGCGAAAAAATCACTGGGTATACTAAACCCTTATAACAGGAGATTATCTGACGGGTGATGAACAAGCTTTTAAGGTAGTGTCAGGGGTAGTAAGCCTGGCGACCTTAGGATATGGCGCTACGATCGCAAAAGGCGGTGGGGATTTAGCCAAGATGTTTGCCGCAGATATCCTGGCGGAAGTGGTGTCAGGGTCAACTGTAATCGTTTGTGATAAGGCAGGAGTGCCTTCTACGGTTACGGTTGCTTTGGCGATTTTGTTAGGATCCACGACGGGAATGATTGCGGATAAAGCATTGCTTAAAAATACACCGTTGCTGAAGAACGGAATTGAGATTGATGATACTGCATTCTTTTGGTCAGGTAGAACAGAAGGAGTGGGTGGCTCTGAAGTTGCGGCAAATATTGCAAAAGAAAAAGGTGGAGTAACATTAGAGTCAACAATTGAAGCAAAAAATATTTCTATGCCAGAATGGGATTTTAGTAATCCAAGTACCACGGAAGCGTGGGATTTGGCTTCTGGTGCATATGCAGAACAGGTATCTGGTGAAATAAGAGCAGTAATTGGATCACAGTTAAGAGAAGGTAATATATGGGAAAATGTTGAATTGCCAAGACTCATAAATAATCCGAATATTACAAAAATAACAACTATTGACCCTAAAACTGGAATAGAAACAATTATTTTTGAGAGGTAAATAGATGAAGATAACAGGAAGTATGAATTATATTAAATTTGATTTAGAAAATGGATATGTAATGAAAGCAGAGGGAGAAATGCTAGTAGGTAAAAAATTTGTGGTATATAGAGATACAATGAAAGTTTGGGAAGCTCCACATGAGAAAGAAGAAGTTTTGGATACTCAAATAGAAAATATTATTCAGGAAGTAAAGAGAAATACTAATGAAAATACGGTTCAAATAATATTTAATTAAAATTTATTATGGTTATACTTTAGGACTTCCAACTTAAACCCCAGTCTCTTAATTCAATATCATGGCTCGTACGAAGTGACGCAATCCATGATATGCGAAAAAATTTGTTGCGAAAGGTGCGTTTTATTACGAAATATAGTTATAAGACTATTCCAGAATTACTGAAAGAAACAACATGTAACAATGATGAATTGTATAAATATTTGTCAAAGAATGTTGGTACAGAAGCAGCAGATAATTTTGTGAAGAATGGGAAATGGCCAGATGGTATACAAATACCTAAGAACCCTTCAGTATTAAAAGCAGATGGGGCAATTAATTGGTCAGCAGCTGCAAAAGGTGGATACAAATTAGATTCAGACGGTAATGCAATAAAAACCGTATTAACTGATGCACATAAAGTGAATGAATATTTACCTCAGGGAAAAATACTTGATAGATATGGTGACTCGAGTGGTCGTTATGTATCGCCAGTTAATAATGGAGTGCCTTATTCTTATGAGCAACGTTCTTTACCATATATTGAAGATGCTTCAAATTATCATCAATATGAAGTAAAAGGGGATTTTTCAAGGCTGAAAGATTATATTAATAATTGTTCAGATACAACTTTGAAAAATGAAATAATGGATGATATTGATTACTACTATAATGGAGATTTTAGTAAAGTAGTAGTAAATGTGGGAGAAATAGCAAAAGTTGACGGATGGGGAATCGGTGAAGGCATTCAATATGAGTTTCCAATCAAAGTTGAGTATTTAGTGAAACTAGGATTACTTAAAGAAATAAAATAGGAGAACAATATGAATCAACATGAAATAAAAAAAATAATCGAAGAAGAAAAATTAACAAGAATTAACTGGTTTAATGAAAGTCAATTAAGTGAAAATCAAGTTGGTATCAAGAAGGATAGTGATAGGTGGACTGTATATATCACAGATGAAAGAGCAAATGTTGTAGATGGTTCAATAATACAATTGGAAAAGGAAGAGGAGGCATATGATATGCTGTTGAGGAAAGGAAGATTTGCTAAAAGAAAATTTGGATAAATTACATATTACAATTACTGGTATGCGAATATAAAATCCTTGATTAGAATTACAATTTAATATTAGGTGAATGTAGTTATGCTCTTATAAACAACTTAGTTTTGTGAAAGGCGCGGTTTGCATTATGCAATTATAAAGTGGAGAATTCAAGATTGTTATTAAAGGTGTATAATTGAGTTTTTAGGTGTAGTTTCAATACTCTCATATAAACGTACTTTTTGTAACAATAAAATTTATTGCGAAAGGTACGTTTTATTAATTCAGACAGCTGCTGCTGAAGTTATTTCAGATTAACAGTAAGGAGGGAGCATATAATGGCTGCTAACATTAAGATTTCTTTTGAGATGATGCAGGAGTTTGACAAGCTTCTGTTAATGATCTCTGAATTGGAGGAGGCTATGCTGCAAATAGTAAATTCCGCAAATCTGCTTGACGAAGAGGTTACAGTAGAGTTTGCATATGAAGGAAAAGCAAAAGATGAAATGCAGAATTTTTATAAAGGCTGTTTCAATCACCCAAACGCTTATTAATCTGTATGGTAAAGCGTATCAGTTTGCAGTAAATGCAATCATAGACATGATAGAACAGGATATGATACTGGCAAGAGCATTGCAGCGGGGGGATGCGAAATGGTAAGACAGCTGGGAAGAGAAATAATTGACAAATACACTTGGCTGGAGAGAGCGAATATTACCATGGGTTATTCCGCTAACCTCCTCTTTGATTTCTAAATGTAATTTGAAGGATAAGAAACTCCTTGAACCAGAGAAGAGGCAATTTTTTGTTGACAGTTAGCAGGTATTGTATTATAATTGCCTCACATCTATCTGCTAATGAATTATCACGTTACCATAATAAAGTATTTGGAAAATTATAATAAAATACAGTGATTTGTTTATATTAAAGAGTAGAATTTTGGTTGATAAGAGTTTTATAAATTGGTAGAATTTATTCACAAAGTTATTAATGATGGATGTAAAATTTGAGTAGAAAGAACAGGTATGTCAATGAAAGAGAAGTTATTGCATACACCGGAAGGTGTCAGGGATATTTATAACCATGAATGTGAAAGAAAGCTGATTTTACAGGATAAGCTGCATCACGTTATGGGGCTGCACGGCTTTCGTGATATTCAGACACCTACCTTTGAGTTTTTTGATATTTTCAGTCAGGAACGAGGGACTGTACCTCCAAAGGATATGTATAAATTTGTAGACAGAGACGGAAATACGCTGGTCTTAAGACCGGATATTACTCCTTCCATAGCCAGGTGTGCTGCTAAATATTACAAAGATGAGTCCCTTCCCATTCGTTTATGCTATATGGGAAGTGTTTTTATAAATAACACAAGTTATCAAGGAAAACTAAAAGAATTTACACAGCTGGGAGCAGAGCTGATTAACGACCCGTCTGTCAATGCAGATGCGGAAATGCTGGCCCTCACTATTGAGTGTTTATTGGAGACCGGGCTTAAGGAGTTTCAGGTTGAAATCGGTGAAGCAGGCTTTTTCTATGGGCTGACGGAGGAAGCAGGTTTCAGTGAAGAGGAGGAAGCAGTACTTCGAAGTCTTATCGAAGAAAAAAATATGTTTGGTGTCGAGGAGCTTCTTTCAGGAAAAGTAATCAGCAAGGAACTTAAGAAAGCTTTCCTTACATTACCGGAGCTGTTTGGTTCTCTGGACAGACTTTCTGAAGCGAAAACACTGACAAAAAATGAAAAGGCTCTGAAAGCGATTCAAAGATTGGAAGAATTATATGATATTCTTACAATCTATGGATTGGAGAAATATATTACCTTTGACCTTGGTATGTTAAGCCAGTACAATTATTATACCGGAATCATATTCAGGGCATATACCTATGGTACCGGTGACATTATTGCCAGCGGCGGCCGTTATGACAATCTGGTAGGACAGTTTGGAAAGGATGCTTCGGCAATCGGTATTGCCATTCTGGTGGATCAGTTAATGACAGCATTAATGAGGCAGAAAATTACCATAAGGACGAAAACTGAAAACACACTTATCTTGTATCAAAAGGAATTTATGAAGACTGCAATATTACTAGCCAATCAGTTTCGCAGCCAGGATATGAATATTGAACTGCTTCAGGTTGAGAAAGAGCATACTCTTTCTGCATATGTAGATTATTGCAGACGTAGCAGTATTGGCGGTATTTTATTTTTTGATAAGGAAAATAAGGTTGAAGTTATAAATTGTCTTACCGGAGAAAGAAATACTGCTAATCTCAAGGAGTTTTTAAACAGTGAAAATATATCGCTGTAAAATGAATTTCAACATGCCTCTATTAATCGATACGGGTTTAACAGATGTTGTATTACTAAGCGGTGCTACCAAAAAAACAAGTAAAATTTGTATTTACAGAAATATAAAATAGCTAGCGATGATTTGATTGTGATAATAGAAAGGATGCTGCAAGGAAAGGATGTCTTTCTGCGGATATTGAAAAGAACATAATGTCTATCTGTCCGGGATGCAGTACGTGAAATGATGAGATACTTAACATTTGCTTTGGCCAAAGGAAGACTGGCGAAAAAGACAATGGCAATCTTGGAACAGGTTGGGTATACCTGTGAGGAAATGAAAGAGCCGGATTCCAGAAAGCTGATTTTTGTAAACGAAGAACAGAAAATAAAAATATTTCTGGCAAAAGCCAATGATGTACCAACCTATGTGGAATATGGTGCAGCTGATATCGGTGTTGTAGGAAAAGATACCATACTGGAGGAAGGACGAAAGCTGTATGAAGTCATTGACCTTGGAATTGGTAAATGCCGGATGTGTGTGGCAGGCCCGGCTTCAGCAAGAGAACTGCTGCAGCATGGGGAATTGATTCGTGTCGCAACGAAATACCCAGGCATCGCCAAAGATTACTTTTATAACAAAAAACATCAGACCGTTGAAATTATCAAATTAAACGGTTCCATTGAACTGGCACCCATTGTTGGATTATCGGAAGTAATCGTAGATATAGTAGAAACCGGATCAACTTTAAAGGAAAATGGCTTGGAAGTACTGGAGGAAATCTGCACACTCTCAGCCCGAATGGTAGTTAATCAGGTCAGTATGAAAATGGAACAGGAAAGAATCAATAAACTGATTACGGATTTAAGGGAAGTGCTGGCTAGTCAAAAATAAAAAACGAGGTGGAAAGTATGAGAATAGCCAAATTAAACAAAGATATAAAAGAAGATATTCTTAACAACCTGCTGAAAAGAAGCCCTAATCAGTATGAAACCTATGAAAAGGCAGTTGCTGAGATTATAGAAGCAGTAAAAGCACAGGGAGATAAAGCAGTATTTGATTATACCAAACGCTTTGATAAAGCGGATCTGGATACAGCGGGTATCCGTGTTTCAGAGAAAGAAATAGAGGAGGCTTATAGCCTGGTAGACCCTGAGATCATTCGGGTTATCAAAAGATCAGCTGAGAATATCAGGGCCTATCACAATAAGCAGAAACAATACAGCTGGTTTGACAGTGAACCCAATGGTATTATCTTAGGGCAGAAGGTAACACCTCTTGCATCCGTAGGAGTATATGTTCCGGGAGGAAAAGCAGCCTATCCCTCCTCGGTATTAATGAATGTGATACCGGCAAAGGTAGCTGGGGTCGAGAAAATAGTCATGACAACTCCTCCGGATAAAAACGGAAAAATATATGCAGGTACGCTGGTAGCTGCAAAAGAAGCCGGGGTCACGGAAATCTATAAAGTAGGGGGAGCGCAGGCTATTGCAGCCCTTGCACACGGAACAGAATCGATCCCTAAGGTTGATAAAATCGTTGGACCTGGAAATATTTATGTTGCATTGGCCAAGAAAGCAGTTTACGGTCATGTAAGCATTGACTCCATTGCCGGACCAAGTGAAATCCTCGTTCTTGCCGATGAAACGGCGAACCCCAGATATGTGGCTGCTGACTTACTATCTCAGGCAGAGCATGATGAGCTGGCAAGTGCCATTCTGATTACCACCAGCGAAGAGCTTGCGAATAAAGTGGCAGAAGAAGTAGATAAGTTTACCAAAGTCCTGTCAAGAAAAGAAATTATAGAGAAATCCCTTGATAATTATGGCTATATACTAATTGCAGAAGATCTTGATGAAGCAGTGGACACGGCAAATGAAATCGCTTCAGAACACCTGGAGATTCTTACAAAGGACCCGTTTACCCTGATGACTAAGATTAAGAATGCGGGAGCCATCTTCCTGGGAGAATACAGCAGTGAGCCCCTTGGGGATTATTTTGCAGGACCTAATCATGTACTGCCGACCAACGGAACAGCGAAATTCTTTTCACCCTTAAGTGTGGATGACTATATTAAGAAATCCAGTATTATTTCCTATTCAAAAGAGGCCCTTCAACCGGTATACGAAGATATCGTACGTTTTGCCAATGCAGAGGGGCTTACGGCCCATGCTAATTCTATCGCAGTACGTTTTGAAAAGGAGAAAAAGTAGCCGAAGACTATCTAAAACATAAGTTTCAATGGCAGGAAAGCATTCTAAGGTTATATGAAAGTTATTTAAACAGAGAGGTGCAGGCAAGGATAAGCTGTAACAGGCAGCAGATTGAGAGGGTGTTATGGAGAGAACAGTAAATATCAGCAGAAAAACGAAAGAAACGGATATAAATCTTACATTAAGTCTCGATGGAAGCGGTAATTCAGAGATAAAGACCGGAATCGGTTTCTTTGACCATATGCTGGAGGGGTTCGCCAGACACGGTTTTTTTGACGTGAGACTAAGTACCATAGGTGACCTGTTTGTAGACGGACACCATACAGTGGAAGATACAGGAATAGTACTTGGGCAGGCAATCAGGCAGGCTCTGGGGGAAAAACAAGGGATTAAGCGATTTGGCAGCTGTATGCTTCCTATGGATGAAACATTGGTGCTTTGCGCTATTGATTTATCCGGCAGACCCTATCTGGTCTGTGAGTTGGGAGAATTGGCACCTGCAGCCGGAGAACTGGACACGGAACTTATTCAGGAATTTTTTTATGCCATTTCCTACAGTGCAGGAATGAATCTTCATATTAAAAAAATACATGGTGGCAATACACATCATATTATTGAAGCAGCTTTTAAAGCCTTTGCCAAAGCTCTTGATGAAGCTTCGGCTTATGATTCCAGAATTACCGGAGTATTGTCTACAAAGGGAATGGTGGAATAACCTCTTAACAGGCGATGTTGAATATGTGCCCTGTACTACTTCTCGCTCTGGCAGTGCTGTTGGCTGGGTATTGAAGTGTACAAGGTTAATGTGATTTATATAGATATGTGATTTATATAGATATTATGTGAATTATTATAGATCAAATACACATCTTGATTTGTATGTGTGCCCGAGCACACAGATGGGAGTTAGTATGTATAAGAAGATTGTACCTTGGCTGGTTTATGAAAAAGACAAAGCAGAGGATTTTATAGAAGCAGGAATTCAATATGAAGCTGCAGGAGCAGATGAACTTTATATTAGTGCCGAAACACAGGATCATAACCTTAGTGAGGAATTTTTAAAAGCAGTGTTGGAATTGACGAAGCAAATTGATATTCCCATTCTTATAAATATTTTCGCTGAGCGTTTTGAAGATGTTAAAAAAGCACTCTACACCGGGGCATATGCGGTAACCGTTAAATTAACCGATATTTATGAAGTTAATACCAGAGCAGGTGCTGAAGCCGGAAATAAAGCGATAAAAGAAGCTGTAGCCAGATTTGGTCGTGAAAAGCTGTATCTTGAAGTGGGAGACAAGGAAGATGCTCTGACGGTAAAAGCACTGGCATCTGAATTGGGTGTTGATAGGCTGTTGCTTGTAAAAACGGGTTCTGGTAATGACTTTAATGCGTTTAGTAAGCAATTCTTGGGGGGATATAAGAAACATTTCATAAAAAATGAGTCCTTCGCAGGAGTTGATAATACGGATTTGAATGCTTTTCTGTCAGAAGATAAAATTGAAGGCCTTGTATCAGTAAATTTTGGGTACAGGGATTTGCAGAGATACAAAAATGATTTGAAAAAAAGAGGTATTTCTGTTAATACTTATGAAAGCAATATATCCTTTGCTGATATGAAATTAAATAGTGAAGGACTGCTGCCGGTTGTTGTACAGGATTATAAGACAAAGGATGTACTGATGGTAGCCTATATGAATGAGGAAGCCTTTTCACTTACCGTATCAACAGGAAGAATGACTTATTACAGCAGAAGCCGTAAAAAGCTATGGATCAAAGGCGAGACTTCAGGCCATTTTCAATATATCAAAGTTCTGACATTGGATTGTGATAAAGATACCCTTTTGGCGAAAGTCAGACAGGTGGGTCCTGCCTGCCATACAGGAAGCCAGAGCTGTTTCTTTGAAGAAGTTATTACAAGACCTTACAATGACACAAATCCTTTGACGGTACTACAGGATGTATTTGGGATTATCCGAGATCGTAAGGAACACCCCAAAGAAGGTTCTTATACCAATTATCTTTTTACAAAAGGTATTGACAAAATACTAAAAAAATGCGGGGAAGAAGCGGCAGAAATAATTATTGCAGCCAAAAACCCTGATACCTCTGAACTCAAATATGAGATTTCAGACTTTTTATATCATATGATGGTTCTTATGGCTCAGTGCGGACTGAGCTGGGAAGAGGTTACTAAAGAACTTGTGCATCGAAAATAATATATACTTAAGATACTGCACTTTAGCTTATAAAATCAGCTAAAGTGCTTTTTAAATTATTCAAATGGCAATATATGACAAGTCTAAAGCAAGATGTGATTGGTAAATATAGTAATTATATAGTAATATAATTTTGAGACTAGCCTAGTAGTTAATTGCGGGAGTCTGGTTGAAGGGATCATATTATTGGATAAAGCATTCTTCTAGGGATGGTCTAAAATCGATAACTGTACAGTTAACATAAATCTATTATTTCAGAAAGGAGGAGTTTTAGATTTGAAGAAAAAGTTTATGGTAATTTTAGTGGCTGTGCTTTTAGTATTTTCGAATTTCAATATTAGTACAGTAAGTGCTGCCACTTGTTCCGCTCATTCGAATTATAAGGATCAGGTTTCTGGCATCAGTAATTGGAGCACTACTCATCAGGTTTTTACTGGATTGTATGTGGATGGTAAACCAATCTATTCCATATGCAATATAACCAATGTTGCCATCAGCCATTCTGTAAGATGCGGTGTTTGCAATACGGAAGTAGGAAACTATACGGAATACCAGTATTATCATTCATCCTGCGGCAAATAAAAATATTTAAGTATTGGATGTAGGGACGTCCTAAAATCTAATTGGTTTGTTATAGGCACCGGATACAGAGCTTCTCCGATTTTAGTATTCGGTGTATAACCAAATGAGCACATTTAAGGTTCATGTAAAACATTTATTCAACATTATTTAACAATAGGTTTATCTGGGGAAGGAAATTATGGGAAGGAAACAAACTATAAAACTACTGGGGATTTTAGTGGTGTGTCTTTTTATCTCAGCCTGTGAAAAAAACGTTACAGATAATTCACAAAATGTCAATAACAGAACCAATTCAACTGCTGAAACCTCAAAAGAGATTACCGGTGTGAGCAAGCCGATGGATGTTGGTGATAATGAAAAAAATATTGCATTTGTCAACGGTTTAAAAGATGAGAGCCTGAAAGTCAAGATTGAAGATAAGGATAACGGAGTTCTCAGTCTGAATGTCAAAGAAGAAAGCAATCTTGTGCTCATGTGCAAGGATTCCGTTAACGATATTATTTATTATGTGAATTATGGAAGAGATTATTTTATATATCGTATAAAAGAGGGTAAAGTTGAACCGGCGGTAAAAATGCCTGCGAAACGTCTTTTTTTTATGGGGGATAAAGTCTATTTCATGCTGGAAACCTATGACATTTACAATCTTATAGATATGCAGGAAGGAAATATATTCTGTTATGATCCGGGAACAGGCGATATTAAAAAAATATTTGACGGGTCAGCAGCTGTCATGTCTGTATATAAGGATGGTATTTATTATAAGGTAGAAAATAATGCAGAGATGTCTCTTTATTGTTATTCTTTCGCCGAGGGGAAAAGTAGAAAAATAGAGGAAGACTTTCTCTCTACGTTTAGATGGAGAGATTACTATATTGCCCATAAAGTGGAAGAAGTGAGTAAAGACGATGAATTGTATAAGACATATGGAACAGACAGGAAATTAAACCGGGCAGTCGCATTGGTGCTAAAGGAACTCGGACAAAACGAAATAGAGATATTATCTGAAGATCCCCTTATAAAGAATTATGCCATAGCAGATGATAAATTTTATTATATGTCGGATGCAAGAACCTTTATTATATATGACCTGATAACAAAAGAACAAAAAGAATATTCTTTATTAATGGAGTGTGACGGTGATTTTATTATTTTAGATGGTTATCTTTATTTAGATAGTCTGCTAAAATTAGATTTAAATACTGGAAAGCAAAGTGTAATATCACCCGTAAACGAAAATGAAAAAATATATGAGCTTTACACAGACGGAAAGCATCTGTTCGGTTTATGTGGACAAAGGGGAGGCATAGGAAACGGTGTTCTTCAATTGATAAAAATAGTAGAGGAGTCGGAGAAGGCTTTTGAAATTGAAAAAGAGAATGGGGCAAGCCTGGAGATGAACCGATTTCAGTTTCAAACTGTGCCTATGGGAAAGGAGTAAAACACATGAGGCAGTTTTGGGGAAAGGGCAGTTTAATTCTTCTAATTGCTCTGGTAATTGTTTCGGGGTGCAGCAGGAAAGAAGAGAAAGAAATGAAGCTTCCCATAAAAACAGATTTTCTAAGCTACTCCGAAGGAATGCCCAGTGCTTATACAGTAGATCAAAATGGACTGGTGTACACTGCCAGGGATACTTATAAGGAGAAAAACGAAGAATTTTCAGTAATCATTGAACGTTATGATCTGGAAGGAGATATTACAGCGTCATTTTCCCTGATCAATTCCCTCGGCAGCAGTGTAGAAGCCATGGCAGCAGTAGATAACAGCCTTTATCTGACGGCCCAGGAAAGCAGTACAGAAGGCAGTTTTTCTGTATTATATTCTTTGGATATGCTGACGGGGAAATTGGAAAAGTTGTGTGAACTACCTTTTCTGCAAGAAATTAAACAATTAATATATCTTGAACAGAGAGTTTATATTCTAAGCAATCGGTTGATCTACCTTTCTCTGTCAGATTTTAAGACCTATGAACTGGGAGTTGAACTTCCGGTCAGTATAGCTTTAAAAGAAGATAATTCTCTTATGATTCAGAACAGTACAAATAGCGGAGGTTATAGTCTGCTTAGCTATAATCCGAAAAAAGATTCATTGACAACTGTGGCAGAATATAAAACTGGAAAGTTTGTGAACTTTGCGGTGTGCGGTAAAGGGGAACAGATCATTTATGCCTATGATAAGAATCCAAGGGGACTGGTTCTGTCACCAGTAAATTCCCTTGAGGAGGAAGCGGAGCTTTATCCTGAGGCAGCAGTTTACAACAGCAATTTTGGAATTTATTATGTGAAAGGGCAGGTCTATTGTATTACAAAAAAACTAACTTTGGTCCGTTTTTCACTGGATGCATATCTACAAGGAGACCGGGTTCTTCGCTATATATCTGCCGGTTATCAGTCCGATGAGCCTTTTGGATGCGGTTACACCATGAAGCGTACAGAGCTAGAGGATGATAAATTTGCTTTGAAAGTACTGGCCCAGGACAAGGATTATGATCTGTGTCTGATGAATTCAGATAGTTACTTCAGTTATAACATTAGAGAAAATGGTATCTTCTATCCCCTCAATGAAGTTAAAGGAATCAATGAATATCTGAATGCTTGTTACCCCTATGTGAAGGAAGCTGCCACTGATGAAGACGGAAACATCTGGATGCTTCCTATTGGGGTGGATATTCCCGGATGGCTGGTTAATAAAAATAATCTTGAACAGGAAGATCTTGGATTAAAAAACAACATGACCTATGAGGAGTTTTACTGGGTCGTAAACAGTATGACAGGAGAACAGAAAAATAGGAGTTCTTATAATGCAATGGTAGTCTATATGAATTTCATTTCACAGAACTATCGCCAGTCAGCAGATCTGAACAGACCGGATTTTGCACGTACCATAAAACTGTTTCAGCAATATGATTCCACAATGCCGCAGACCATAAATGTCTTTGATATCAATGTACTTCAGGATAAAGTTTTATTTGCTTACATTAGACAGTCTGCCGACTATGAGAATTATTTACAGCAGTTTAAAAAGACGAAAGAACTGGCAGTATATAGTATGCCAAAGCAGCAAGCTGGGGATCCCAATACCGGCTCTTGTACTTTTCTTGCCGTAAATGCTGGCACCAGATATCCCAAGGAAGTACTATCTTATTTGGAAGAGCTGATAGCCTATATAAGTAGCAGAGAAACATCGCCTTTATATTTTAAAGGTCAGGAGAAGGAGACAAATGGACTTCGCAGTTCTCTTGAACAGCTGTATGAAAATGGTGAGATCGTATTTAATATTGATAGGGAGGTATATTCTGAGGGATTGTTCAAGACTATAGAACAAGGAGGCAGTCTAACAGATTATATATATGAAACTCAGAGAAAACTGGAGGTTTATTTTAAAGAATAAAGGGGTGAAATGATGAACAGCAGGAAAAAAATACTTGTAGTTACTGGAGTATTTTATCTTATAATGCTGGTTCTTACTCTAAGTGGAAGATCTGTGCATAATGCATTGCTACCTAAAGTTACCGTAACCAGCCTAGAATATGAAAAATTTCCTGTTTCTAATGATATTAAGAATGGGAAAAAACTGTCGGAGGAACAACAGAAGGGGAAGAAGAGCTTCGACCAGCCCCAGGAATTTGATTTGAAAATTGGAATACCTAAGAACATATATAAAAATAAGAAAGTCTATATTATAACCATAATGACTGTCAATGGAGAGGAGAGGACCCTGGCCAGAGAAGTACAGGAACTGATAACTGGGCGAGTTGGCGAGACCTGTTATGAAGTAGTGTCAGGGTTATCAGCCCTTGACCAGATTGTTGTGACAGGCCAGGAAGACTTGTTCGACGGAAGGGAAGTATATGTGGTGGAATAAGAAAAAGCAGAGAGATATTCTCCTGTCCCATGAACTTGGCAGATTGGACAAAGGGTTAGCGCCAGGCAGGAAAAAAAACAAAATCAGTTGGAATTTCCGCTGTATTCTGTGTCTGGTACCGAGTATATCTGGCAGCCTTTTATTTTTCTTTTGGCCTTACCTGCAGGTGCTTTATTATTCTGTAATAAGTGATCAGTTTCATAAACGACCGGTGGGGCTGAAGAATTATATAGATACTCTGGAAAATCCATATTTTCGGCTGGCCTTCTGGAACAGCTTGAAGTTGATAGGCTTTGGAGTGCCGGTCTTAATGTCTCTATCCATTGTTATAGCCATCCTGCTGGTATACCATTTGGAGAAAAAGAAAGTCGTAAGGGATGCCTTTATTTTTCCGATGCTGATTCCTACTGCAAGTATTGTATTGGTCTGGCAGGAGCTGTTTTCGTTCTCTGTTTCAGCATTGCCGGTCTACTTGCTTTTTGTATGGAAAAATATAGGAATCTGTGTTGTGTTGTTAACTGCCGCGCTGACTACGATTGAGAACAGTATATACGAAGCTGCCAGATTAGATGGTGCCGCAGGTGTGATGCTCTACCGTAAGATTACCATTCCTATAATAATGCCTGCTTTATTCTTTACTTCCCTGTTGGCTATTGTAAACACCTTTAAAATATTTAAAGAGAGTTACCTGTATTATGGGAATAAATATCCGCCAGACCATAGTTATACCCTGCAGTATTTTATGAACAACAACTTTCTGAAATTTGATTATCAGGCATTGGCGACCGGCTCTATACTAACTTCTCTGCTGGTGCTTGTTATTGTGGTAGCAGGATTGCAGCTGCAAAGGAGATTTCAATCATGAAGCACAGAGCAATTAATATCAGGAAAGGTATAATAATAGGTGCCTTATATCTCATCGCAGTACTCTTCATGCTGCCTGTTTTATTAACGGTTCTGAAATCTGTCCGTTATAAGGATGGATTTTCCTTACAGGGATACTACGAGCTATTTTTTAACTGCTTTCCCTTTTATCGCATGTTCTGGAATTCAGTATTCTACTCTGCACTTATTACAGCTGGAACACTCCTAATCAGCCTTCCTGCTGCATTTGCCTTTAAATTTGCACGATTCAGAGGTAAGAATTTGATTTTTGTTATTTATATACTTCTTATGATGATGCCACTACAAGTCATGATACTTCCTAATTATATCGGACTTCGTGATATAGGAATTTTGAATACCCCTATGGCTATTGTATTGCCTATGTGGTTTTCTCCTTTGGGTGTGGTTGTCCTTCACCAGTATATGAGGGAGATTGATTGTACTGTAATTGAAGCTGCCAGGTTAGAAACCAACTCCGTTCTGCGGGTAATAATTTTCTGTATCCTGCCACAAATCAAAACTTGTCTTGCTGCTGTGACCCTACTAGTGTTTACTGAAATGTGGAATATGGTCGAACAGCCATTACTCTATGTTAATGAAGACAAGTACAGGAATCTATCCGCTTTTATAGCACGTCCGGAGCTCTATGAGCCGGGGGTAATGCTACCGGCTTCTGTTGTGTTCCTGGTACCGTCATTTTTGTGCTACATGTTATTCCATGAAGAACTTAAGAAAGGTCTGAAGTATTAAGAACTTTATAAAAGCAGGAAAGAGAGTCGGAAGCAGTTTTCAGAAAATAGGAGTCTATTAATACTGTGTATATAAGCAATAGAATAAAATAGAGAGTATAAAAGAATTGGGAAATAATACTTGCTTTCTTGATGACATAGTGATATAATGTGAAATTGAGAGTGTAAAAGTTTTGGAAAGAGTGGACGAAAGTCCACTCTTTGTATTTATAGAAAGGTTCAGGTGGGAAATGGCTAAGAAAGAAGATTACGAACAGAAGACCGAGAAATTATTGGAGCCGATTATTGCAGAGCATCAATTTGAACTGGTGGATGTGGAGTATGTAAAAGAAGGCAGCAACTGGTATTTAAGAGCTTATATAGACAAAGAAGGCGGAATAACTGTGGATGACTGTGAGATCGTCAGCAGAATCTTAAGTGACCTGCTGGATAAACATGATTTCATACCAGATGCCTATATCTTAGAGGTCAGCTCACCGGGCCTTGGCAGACAGCTGAAAAAAGAGAAAGATTTTAAGAGAAGCCTTGGTCAAGAAGTTGAAGTGAAGCTTTATAAGGCGATTGAGAAGCAAAAGCAGTTTACTGGTATCTTAAAAGACTATAACGATGAAACAATAACTCTTGAGTTTGAAGAGGAAGAAACGCTTGCGATCCCAAGGCAGAATATATCCTTAATCCGCCTTGCGTTTGATTTTTGACAATGGACTATAAAGCAGGAGAAAAGAGGAGGATTCACAGAAAATGAACAATAACAAAGAGTTAATTGACGCATTAAATCAGATTGAAAGAGAAAAGGATATCAGTAAGGAAATTCTGCTGGAAGCCATGGAGAATTCACTAGTTGCGGCCTGTAAAAACCATTTCGGAAAAGCAGATAATATCAGGGTCAACATCAATCGTGATACCGGTGCGGTAAATGTCTATGCGGAGCGAGAAATCGTAGAGACTGTAACCGACCCCGTTACACAGATCAGTGTAGTCGAAGCCAGACTGAAATTCCCCAGAAATGATATCGGAGATGTTGTTAATGTGGAAGTAACTCCCAAGAATTTCGGACGTATTGCTGCTCAGAAAGCAAAACAGGTAGTAGTACAAAAAATAAGGGAAGAAGAGAGGAAAGTACTATTCAATCAATATTACAGTAAAGAAAAAGATTTAGTAACTGGTATTGTACAACGCTATGTAGGAAATAATGTAAGTATTAACCTTGGTAAGGTAGACGCAGTTCTTACAGAGAATGAGCAGGTAAGAGGTGAGCATTTCAGACCCACTGACCGCATAAAGTTATATGTACTGGAAGTAAAGGATACTACAAAGGGACCTAAGATTACCGTGTCCAGAACTCATCCTGAATTGGTTAAAAGACTGTTTGAGTCAGAAGTAGCCGAAGTAAAGGACGGAACGGTAGAGATAAAGAGTATCTCAAGAGAAGCTGGTTCCAGAACTAAAATTGCAGTATATTCCAACAATGCGGATGTGGATCCGGTTGGTGCCTGTGTAGGTATCAACGGAGCAAGAGTAAATGCCATTGTCAGTGAGCTTAAGGGTGAGAAAATCGACATCATTAACTGGAGCGAAGATCCTGCTATTCTTATAGAGAATGCATTAAGTCCTGCAAAGGTCGTTGCGGTATCTGTAGACGAAGGAGAAAAAAGTGCCCGTGTTATCGTGCCTGATTATCAGCTTTCTCTTGCAATCGGAAAAGAAGGTCAGAATGCACGTCTTGCAGCAAGATTGACCGGCTTTAAGATTGATATCAAGAGTGAAACACAGGCAGACGAAATCGGCTGGTAAACAGTTGGCATAAATACTGCCATGAAATTTTACCTCCGTAAACAGTTGAATGAAAGGAAAATATGGCAACAGTAAAAAAAATTCCCCAAAGGCAATGTATCGGCTGTGGTGAGATGAAGAATAAAAAAGAAATGATCCGTGTTATTAAAACACCGGAGGATATGATCATGCTCGATGTCACAGGCAAAAAGAACGGCAGAGGCGCATATATGTGCAAGTCTTTAGATTGTTTTGCCAAGGCAGCAAAGAGCAAAGGCCTTGAAAGGTCCCTAAAAGTGAATATTCCGGTAGAGGTGTATGAGGAATTGAAAAAGGAGCTGAACGGACTTGGCATATGAAAAAAATAGAACAAAAGTATTATCTTATATCGGTTTGGCAACAAAAGCAGGTAAACTTTTAAGCGGCGAATTTCTTACGGAAAAAACCGTGAAAGAAGGAAAAGCAAAGCTTGTGATTGTGGCTGAAGACTCATCAGATAACACAAAAAAAATGTTTACCAATATGTGTACTTACTATAAAGTGCCGATTTACTTTTTTGGTGAAAAGACAGAACTTGGTCATGCTATTGGTAAAGAATTCAGGGCTTCCCTGGTTCTAACGGACAAAGGCCTGGCTGACATGGTAGAAAAGCAACTGAACATAAACAACGATGACACATGTGAGAAACTGCAAACAAACAGTGATGACATGAGTCATAATTAGTGGAGGTAGTAAGTATGGCTAAAATTAAAATATATGAACTTGCAAAAGAAATCAATGCACACAGTAAAGACATCGTAGGCTTTCTTAATGAGAAAGGTGTGGACGTCAAAAGCCACATGAGCAGCATCGAGGATAAGGAGATTGGCATGGTAAAAGGGCATTTTGCTCCGAAAGCAAATCAAGCTGAAAAACCTGCTTCAGTAGAAGCAGCAGCAATTAAGGAGGATAAGACGGAGACTGTCGCTTTTAACCAGAGTAACAAACCTCAGGATGGTTATACACCAAACGGTTCTAACAGTCAAAGAACCGGTTCTTCAGAACACGGAAATAGTAATCAGTACAACAACCGCTCCTCCTATCAGGGACAGCGAAATGATAGGGATGGCAACAGCAGGCCTTATCAGGGACAGAGAACAGGGGATAATGCAGGAAGACCTCAGCAGCAGGGACAAAGACCTGACAGAGAAGGTTTTACAAGATCCCAAGGTTCCAGATATGACAATAACCAGAATGGAAACAGACCTTACCAGGGGAACAGACCTGACAATAACCAGGGACAAAGACCTGATAGAGAAGGCTTTACAAGAGCACAAGGTCAGAATTCCGGATATCGTCAAGGCGGTCAGAATAACCAAAATCGTCCTTACAATAACAATCGTCCTCAAGGTCAGCCTTATCAGCAGGGTCAGAGTACTGGTGAGAGCACCGGACAGAATGAAAGAACCGGATACAATCAGGGTTATAACAATAACGGTGGAAACAGACCTTATAATAATAACGGTGGAAACAGTTCATACAATAATAATGGTGGAAACAGACCCTATAACAACAATGGAACAGGTGGAAACAGGCCTTATAACAATAACGGTGGAAACAGTTCTTATAACAACAATGGAACAGGTGGAAACAGACCCTATAACAACAATGGAACAGGTGGGAACAGACCTTATAACAACAATGGAACAGGTGGAAACAGTTCTTATAACAACAACGGAACAGGTGGAAACAGACCTTATAATAACAACGGAACAGGCGGAAACAGACCTTATAATAACAACGGCGGAAGCGGTTCCTATAATAACGGAAGCGGACAGGGGCAATACCGTAGCAATGACGGACAGAGCCGCCCTTACAATAATAACCGACCGAACAATGGTGGCGGACAAAGACCTGCAGGCAACGGTAATGGCTTCAGACCCGGTGGAAATTATCAGGGTAGACCCGGCGGAAATCAATCCTATGACAGATTTGGCGGCATGAATAAGGATAAAGATGAAGTAAGTGGTGACAACAGAAAGAGAAGCACCAGCAGCAGAACAGATACCACAAAGAAATTTGATGGACCTATCGGTATGTCAAGAAGTGATTCTGCTGGAACCAGAAATAGCAGGGCAAATAAAAATACTAAAAATACAAAAAGTAATTATGATAGAAATTTCGAAGATAACAGCAACGAAATTAAATTACCGAAAAAGGGACAGTTTATTAAACCTAAGGCAGTACAGCAGAATGCGAAAGAGGATGAAATCAAGACAATCGTAATTCCTGAAATTCTTACAATCAAAGAACTGGCTGACAAGATGAAGATGCCGGCAGCTACCCTTGTAAAGAAATTATTCCTAGCAGGAAAGATGGTTTCCATTAACCAGGAAATTACTTTTGAAGAAGCAGAAGAGATTGCCATTGAATATGAAATCATTGCTGAACATGAAGTTTTGGTGGATGTTATTGAAGAACTCTTAAAAGAAGAAGAAGAGGATACGGATAAATTAGAGAAGAGACCTCCTGTAGTGTGTGTTATGGGTCATGTTGACCACGGTAAGACTTCACTCCTTGATGCGATCAGAGAAACCCATGTAACCTCTCATGAAGCAGGCGGTATCACACAGCATATCGGTGCTTATGTGGTAGAAGTAAACGGTGAGAAAATAACCTTCCTTGATACTCCGGGCCATGAAGCTTTTACTTCTATGAGAATGCGTGGTGCACAGTCTACAGATATAGCAATTCTTGTAGTTGCGGCCGATGACGGTGTAATGCCCCAGACCATAGAGGCTATCAGCCATGCGAAAGCAGCAGGAATACAGATTATCGTTGCTATTAATAAGATAGATAAACCCAGTGCAAACATTGAACGTGTAAAACAGGAATTAACGGAGTATGAACTGGTTGCAGAAGATTGGGGTGGTGATACTGTATTTGTACCTGTATCTGCCCATACAAGAGAAGGTATTGAACAGCTGCTTGAGATGATTGTATTAACCTCCGATTTGGTAGAGTTAAAAGCAAATCCTAACAGAAATGCCAGAGGTATTGTTATAGAGGCAGAGCTCGATAAGGGAAGAGGACCTGTTGCAACGGTTCTTATACAAAAGGGTACCCTTCATGTTGGTGATTCCATAGCGATAGGTTCGGCTTATGGTAAAGTTAGAGCAATGATGGATGATAAGGGTAGAAGAGTAACAGAAGCTACTCCTTCAACGCCTGTAGAGATTCTTGGTTTAAATGAAGTACCTGCTGCCGGAGAGATTTTCATGGCAACAGATACAGAAAAAGAAGCAAGAGCTATCTCTGAAACTTATATTTCACAGGGCAGAGAGAAACTCCTTGCGGATACCAAAGCAAAACTTTCCCTTGATGGCTTATTCTCACAGATCAAAGCCGGAAATGTAAAAGAACTGAATCTGATTATCAAAGCAGATGTTCAGGGGTCTGTTGAAGCTATGAAACAGAGCCTTGTAAAACTCAGCAATGATGAAGTTGCAGTTAGAGTAATCCACGGTGGTGTTGGTGCTATCAACGAATCCGATGTAAATCTCGCAAGTGCCTCCAATGCAATCATCATCGGATTTAACGTTCGTCCTGATAATGTTGCGAAAGAAAAAGCAGACAGCGAGAAAGTAGATTTAAGACTTTACAGAGTTATTTATAATGCCATTGAGGATGTAGAGTCAGCTATGAAGGGTATGTTAGAACCGATCTATGAAGAAAAAGTTATCGGTCATGCCGAAGTACGTCAGGTGTTTAAAGCTTCCGGTCTTGGTATCATTGCTGGTTCTTATGTTCTTGATGGTAAGATTCAAAGAGGCAGCTTTGCCAGAATAACCAGAGAAGGTGAGAAGATATATGAAGGTTCCTTAGCGTCCTTGAAACGTTTCAAAGATGACGTGAAGGAAGTTGCTACCGGTTATGAATGTGGTCTGGTATTTGAGAAATTCAATGATATCAAAGAATTTGACCAGGTAGAGCTGTATATCATGGAAGAAGTTCCGAGAAAATAATTATAATCGAAGTGATACTTCGAAATTAACTTTGCGCCATGGGGAGAGAAGAACGGCTTAATCCTTATGGCGCAAAGTATAGGTTACATCTGTGTATAAGAATACAGATGGGTTGTGGTATGCCTAGGTGCCAGGTTGAAATGACTATAGATAGTTTTTTATTAACGAATTCAGGAATATCAAAATAAAAACTCTGGTATTCACGAAAGGGGTTTAAAATGAGAAAGAACAGTATTAAGAATACACGTATAAACGGCGAAGTTCAAAGGGAACTGAGTCAGTTAATAAACAGGGAAATTAAAGATCCAAGAATACATCCCATGACAACTGTAGTGGCAGTTGATGTAGCCCCAGATTTAAAACATGCAAAGGTTTATATCAGTGTTCTGGGGAATGAAGAGGAGCAAAAAAGCACACTTGCAGGTCTTAGAAGCGCAGCACCTTATATGAGAGGACAGCTGGCAAAAACGGTAAACTTAAGAAATACGCCGGAGTTAACCTTTGTTATTGATCAGTCAATTGAGTATGGTGTGAATATGTCCCATCTGATCAATGAGGTTACAAAAGATTTAAAAGAAGAAGTAAAAGAAGTGGAAGAAGAAAACTAGATTGTATAGGTAAATGACAACTGGTATTGTATAATCATCTTAGAATACAGAAATAGGACAGGGAGGTAAGATGGATGGATTTGCTGAAAGAAGTGGGGAATGCAAGATCAATCGGAATAGCCGGGCATATGAGGCCGGACGGGGACTGTGCCGGTTCCTGTCTGGCCCTATACCGTTATTTAAGCCAGATAAAAAAAGAGGCACAAATCGACCTTTATCTGGAACCTATAGCAGATAAATTACAAATTACAGAAGACTCTCTCAGAGTAAAACAAGAAAATGTAGAGGGAAGAATTTATGATGTCTTTATTTCACTGGACAGTGGAAGTATAGACAGACTTGGATTTGCAGAAGAATATTTTAAGAATTCCATCAAAACAATTAACATTGATCACCATATCAGCAATACGAACTTCGGACAGGTTAACTATGTAGCTCATGATGCCAGCTCTACCTGTGAAGTATTATATGAGCTGATGGAGAAAGAATATATTGATCTTACCATAGCAAAAGCATTATATATGGGAATTATACATGATACCGGAGTCTTTAAACACAGCAATACTACCAGGAGGACTATGGAAATAGCTGGTGCTTTGATAGAAAAAGGTGTTCCCTTTTCTGATATGATAGATAATACCTTTTACCGAAAGGATTATCACCAGAACCAGGTACTTGGCAGATGTCTTTTGGAAAGTATCCTGTTGTTGAAGGGAAAATGCATCGTGTCCTGTGTAAGCAGGAAGATGATGGAGTTTTATGAAGTTCAGTCTGCAGATTTGGACGGCATTGTTGACCAGCTTCGTATAACCAAAGGTGTAGAAGTGGCAATCCTTATTTATGAGGCAGATATTCATGAGTATAAGGTCAGCTTAAGGTCTAATGGCATAGTGGATGTGCGTAAGATTGCCGTATACTTTGGAGGCGGCGGTCATATAATGGCAGCCGGCTGTACAATGAGGGGAACCCTTCATGATGTATTCAATAATCTGACACCTCACATTGAGTATCAGCTGGAAAATAAGGAAGGAACAGGAGCAGGTCTTTGATTAACGGAATTATCAATGTTTATAAAGAAAAAGGATATACCTCCCATGATGTTGTTGCTAAACTGAGAGGAATATTAAAGCAAAAGAAAATCGGACATACTGGCACCTTAGATCCAGATGCAGAAGGAGTTCTGCCGGTCTGCCTTGGAAATGCTACCAAACTGTGTGATATTCTGACAGATCGCAGTAAGACCTATCAGGCGGTACTGCTCCTGGGTACCACGACGGATACTCAGGATATAACAGGGACAGTTTTATCGGAGAGAACGGTAACGGCTGAGAAAGAAGAAATCAGAAAAGCGATTCTCTCCTTTCAGGGTTCCTATGATCAGATTCCACCTATGTATTCAGCGTTAAAGATTGGGGGCAAACGTCTCTATGAGCTGGCAAGAGAAGGGAAAGAGGTTCCCAGAGAAGCCCGTAAGGTTGAGATACATAGTATTGAAATTGAAGAGCTTGATATCTTAACAGGACAGGTAACAGTAACAGTGGATTGTTCCAAAGGCACCTATATAAGAACCCTGTGCCATGATATAGGAGAAAAACTTGGCTGTGGAGGCTGTATGAAAAGCCTGCTCCGTACCAGAGCCGGAGAGTTTCATATAAGTAAAAGCTTGAAAATAAATGAAATAGCAGATAAAATAAATGAAGGGAATCTGGACGAACATATTAAAAAAGCAGATGAGATGTTTGCCGGTTATCCCAGTGTCAATGTAAAGCAGGAATTTGAGAAGCAGCTATATAACGGCAATTTCTTGTCTGCGGATCAAATTATGCAGGAGGATATCAATATTTTTGCTGAAAGAATCAGAGTATATGACTGGCAGGGTAATTTTGTCGGACTATATGAAGGACGTCCGGAGGAAAGAATAATGAAACCTTATAAAATGTTTCTATAGCCAATACAGAAAAGACTTTGTATGCACAGTAAGCAGGCAGCAGGAAGTAAGTGTGAAGAGGTATCTTTGTACAAAAAGAACGCCAAAGTGAGTGCAGAGAGTAATCATGTCATCATATTTTAAGAAATTGTCTTAAGGTTATAAAAACAAATAGACGTCATATCAGAAAGAGTGGAAGAAAATTTATTATTGAAAGGGTGCCACATTGAGCTTCTCTCACTCTGTTTTATTTGTGGCAGTATCGCAGGCCTGCCTGCGGTATGCAATAGGTAGAAATCATGGAATATATAGCAGGCAGAACGGATTTTGAAATAAAGAATAGTGCGGTTACTTTGGGTAAATTTGATGGATTGCATTCTGGTCATCAGCTGCTCCTCCAAAAAATCACTGAGCAGAAGAAAAACGGTTTAAATGCAGTGGTATTCACTTTTCTCTATCATCCCGGCAACCTGCTTTCAGATAGAGAAATGGAATTAATCTATACAGAAGATGAGAAACAATGTATTATCGACCAGTATGGAGTCGATGTAATGATATCCTATCCGTTTACGGAAGAAACCAGGGCTATGGAACCGGAGCACTTTATAGAAGAGGTACTGGTAAAGAAGCTGGATGCAAAATATATTGTGGTAGGCTCTGACTTCTGTTTTGGAAAAAATAGAAGAGGAAATACGGAAATGTTAGTAGAGTATGCCTCTAAATATAACTATAAACTCGAAGTTATCACCAAGAAAAAAAATGCTGATGAAGAGATTAGCAGCTCCTGTATCCGTAAGCAGATCAGTGAAGGAAACATGGAGAATGTAGTAAAATTGCTTGGAAGACCTTTTTCTGTAATGGGAGAGGTAATGCATGGGCGTAAAATCGGCCGTACGATTGGTTTTCCTACGACGAATCTTATGCCTGACAAATCAAAGCTGCTGCCTCCGGATGGGGTATATGTATCTCTTACTACAATAGATGGGAAAGATTACCCCGGGATTACCAACATCGGACATAATCCTACTGTAGGTACAACACCTGAGAAAAGGGTAGAGACTTTCCTTTTTGACTACGACCAGGATTTATATGGTAAATTTATTCAGGTTTCTTTGCTCAGCCGAACAAGAAAAGAGGAAACCTTCGGTTCTCTGGAAGAATTGAAAGCACAGATGGATATTGATCTGGCAGACGGAAGAAAATATTTTTCGGATTTAGGGCTGCTTTAAAGAGTATTTGATGGACAGGATGAAAGCTGCAGATGGTTTTCATCCTTATTCTTTTTCAGCCGTTATTACCCACAAAAATCAGTACCTATTCATGAAAGGAGTTAATATGAAACCGATTCGTAACAGTGTGAAAGCAATTATTATTGAAAATGGAAAAGTATTATTGAATAAATGCGACTTTAATGATGGTAAAACGTCATATCTTTTTAGCGGAGGTGGACAAGAAATCGGTGAAACCTTCGTTGAGGCATTAAAACGTGAATGTCTGGAGGAGTTGGGAGCAAAGGTAAGCGTTGGAGAACTGGTTTGGGTTCGAGAATACATAGGGAAAAACCATCAGTTTGCGGATACGGATTCAGATATGCATCAAATAGAATATTATTTTACCTGTAAACTTGAAACACCAGTAGACCTCTCAAAAGCAACAAATCTCGATACCGTGCAGGTGGGAGTTGAGTGGCTGGACTTATCAAAGCTAAAAGAGTATACCATATATCCTGCTGCAATAGCAGAATGTATGGATGAAAACGGCAGGATAATATCTCCAATATATGTAGGAGATGTTAATTAGACTGTCCCTTATTATCCCATGGAAGTGATTAAGCAGACCGTAATCTGTTAGATATACCTTTATGGAAAACTCCCAGATTATAAAACTGATTCAATATCCTTTTCTAGATATAACACCAGCTTTCCCAGGTTCTATATTTAGAAAAGGCAGATCAGATTGAAAATTCTAAATGTAGTCTATTCGTTGAGGAGTGCTGTGTATTCCAGATACACTTTAGGTAAGTAAGGAGTCTTTTAATGCTTCATATAAAGCCTTAGATCCGTCAAGGATATCTTTCTCTGTCAGATTGGCGTAACCTAAGAGTATACCCGGCATTGAATTTTTCTTCGGATAAATATAATGAACATCCAGTCCATATAATTTGATACTATGTGAGGCGGCATGACTTATAAGTTCCTGTTCAGTCAAATTGGTCTTAAAATAAACCACCAGATGAAGTCCGGCATGCTCCCCTTCAACAACAATGGAATCGCGAAAGATTTTTAAAGCTTGTAGCAGCAGGTCATGTTTGCTCTTATAAAGGGTTCTGATCTTATTTAGATGACGCTCAAAATAACCATCTGCTAAAAAATGTGTTATGATATATTGATCTACACGGGAAACTGTAGAAGAAAATATTTTTAGATGGTTCTTATATAATTGGAGGAGTTGCTCCGGCAGTACCATATAGCCTACGCGGATAGCAGGTGCAATAGCTCTTGAAAAGGTTCCAAGATAGATCACTTTCTCGAATGAATCCATTCCTTTTAATGCAGGAATGGGTTTTCCTTTGTAACGA